>BTRG01000035.1:0-26182 GCA_036986275.1 Gammaproteobacteria bacterium
GCCATGGTGGGCGCCGTGCTGGGTGATTACGTCAAGGGTGCGGTGGACAGCCAGTATGCCGGCGATATCAGGCAAGCCATCGTTTTGCATCGGAAGATCGATACTTATACTGATGCCCACAAGAGAGTACTGGACAGTAAAAAGCTCTTTAGTGCGTCGCGTAGACGTTATGCCGGGGTGTTGCTGGATCTGTTCTTCGATCATTTTCTGGCGCGTCATTGGCGACAGTATTCGAATCAAGGCCTGCCGGAGTTCACGCAATCGGCCTATCAGGCATTGCAACTGCATGAACCCTTATTGCCATCCGCCATGTGTTTGATGACACAGGCCATGAGGCATCAGGACTGGTTAGGCGCCTATGCGACGGAGCAGGGCATTGCCAATGCCGCAAACGGTTTGGCGCGCCGCTATCCACGTCATCACAGATTGCGGGGTGGCGTCGAAGAACTGCTGCGGAATTATCATGAACTGGAATCATTATTTCAGAGTTTTTTCCCTGAGCTGATCGCCTTTGTCGAACGGCATAAAACACCTGCTGTGCTGCCGGTTGCCAACGTGGGGTAAGACCCGTGCGTATTGCGGCCATACTCGAATATGATGGTTCAGGCTATAGCGGCTGGCAGTGGCAGGAGGGCACCGCTACGGTGCAGGGTGTGGTGGAAGCGGCATTTTCAAAAGTCGCCAATGAACCCCTGCGCGTGATTACCGCCGGCCGTACCGATACCGGCGTACATGCCACGGCCCAGGTCATTCATTTTAATACTGCCAGTGCACGCAGCAGCCGTTCCTGGGTCTATGGCGCTAACAGTAATTTGCCTGATGATGTGGCGGTGTTGTGGGCCAATGAGGTGGATGAATCCTTTCATGCCCGTTTTGATGCTACCGGTCGTCACTATTGCTATATTATTCTGAATCGCAAGATACGTCCGACATTGTTGCATCAGCGAGTGACCTGGGAATACCGGCCCCTGGATGTGGCGCGTATGCAGCGAGCCGCGCAGCACCTCGAAGGGACACACGACTTTGATTCTTTTCGCACGGTGCATTGCCAGGCCAAGAGCCCGGTGCGTGAATTACGGCATCTGCATGTCGAGCGCCGCGGTGAGTTTGTATTTATTCATGCCTATGCCAATGCCTTCCTGCATCACATGGTCCGCAACCTGGCCGGTGTGTTGATGACCATAGGGGCGGGGGAACAGGAACCGGACTGGGCGGCCGAGGTGCTGGAGCGAAAAGATCGTACTCAAGGCGGCGTGACGGCAGCGGCGCAGGGCCTGTACCTGACGGCCATAGAATACCCACAAGCATCTGGTATTCCCCGGCTTTCACGGGAATGTGGCCTTTGGTAAGCTCGCCCCTTCCTGAACAGGGCGGGATACAATGCGAACTCGGGTCAAAATTTGCGGCATTACCCGGCCGGAAGATGCGCAGGCGGCAGTGTTACACGGTGCCGATGCCGTGGGCCTGGTGTTCGTGGCCGAGAGCCCCCGCTATGTGACGCTGCAACAGGCAAGCGACATTATCCGGACCCTGCCGGCCTTTGTCAGCCGTGTCGGTTTGTTTGTCGATGCTCAGGCGAAGCAGGTTGAGGCAGCCCGGGACAGTACCGGCATAGACACCCTGCAGTTCCATGGCAGTGAAACGCCAGAGTATTGCCGTGGTTTTGGTCGCCCATATATCAAGACCATACACATGCGTGGCGACATCGATCTCGCCGCACAGGCAGAAAAATATCACGATGCCGCCGCCCTGTTGCTCGACAGCTATCACCCTGAGATGGCAGGCGGCAGCGGAGAGGTCTTTGACTGGTCGCAGGTGCAACAGAATATTGGCAAGCCTTTGATCCTGGCGGGGGGTCTGAATCCGGGCAATGTGGCCCGGGCCATCCGGCAACTCAAGCCCTATGCCGTGGATGTCAGTAGTGGTGTCGAGGCCAGTAAGGGCATCAAGGATGGCGTCAGGATTGCGGCATTTATTAAAGAGGTGAATAACAGTTTATGACATACGCATTACCCGATGATCGCGGCCACTTCGGACCCTATGGCGGTCTGTTTGTTGCCGAGACATTAATGCAGCCCCTGAAGGAATTGCGTGAGGCCTATGAGGCGGCGCGCGATGATGCCGGATTTCAGGATGAGTATATGCGTGACTTGCGGCTCTACGTGGGCCGGCCTTCACCACTCTATCCCGCCGAACGCCTGAGCGAGGCCTGGGGCGGCGCCCGGGTCTATCTCAAGCGCGAAGACCTGAACCATACCGGTGCCCATAAAGTGAACAACACCATAGGTCAGGCCTTGCTGGCCAAGCGTATGGGTAAGCGCCGCATTATTGCCGAGACCGGTGCCGGTCAGCATGGCGTCGCCAGTGCGACCGTGGCCGCACGCCTGGGGCTGGAGTGTGTGGTTTATATGGGCACCGAGGATATTGAGCGCCAGGCAATTAATGTCTATCGCATGAAGTTGCTGGGTGCCGAGGTGCGACCGGTGACCTCGGGTTCGCGCACATTGAAAGACGCACTGAATGAAGCCATGCGTGACTGGGTTACCAATGTCGAGGATACATTCTATATTATAGGGACGGTGGCCGGTCCCCATCCCTACCCGGCCATGGTGCGGGACTTTCAGACTGTGATTGGTCATGAAGTCCGTCACCAGATCCACGAATTTGAAGACCGCCTGCCCGATGCCCTGGTGGCCTGTGTCGGCGGCGGTTCTAATGCGATAGGCCTGTTCTATCCCTTTATCGATGATGAGGCAGTGGCGTTTTACGGTGTCGAGGCCGCCGGCGAAGGCCTGGCCACCGGTCATCATGCGGCGCCCTTGTGCGAGGGTCGCCCCGGTGTCTTGCATGGCAATCGGACGTATTTAATGGAGACCGATGACGGCCAGATCATAGAGACGCATTCCATTTCCGCCGGCCTGGATTATCCCGGCGTCGGCCCCGAGCATGCCTGGTTGAAAGACAGTGGCCGTGCCAACTATGTTGCCATTGACGATACTGAAGCCCTGGCCGCGTTTCATGAGCTCACGCGCGTGGAGGGCATTTTGCCGGCACTGGAGTCCAGTCATGCCATTGCCTATGCCAGGAAACTGGCGCAAGAGCTGGGCCGGGGCAAGACTATGGTCGTGAACTTGTCCGGTCGGGGGGATAAAGACGTGCATACTATTGCCGCTAAAGAGGGGATCAGCTTCTGATGTCGCGCATTGCCGGGCAATTCAAATTATTAAAGGCGCAAGGCCGTTGCGCCCTGATTCCCTTTATTACTGCCGGCGATCCCGAGCCTGGCGTCACCGTGCCGCTGATGCATACCCTGGTCGAGGCCGGTGCCGATATTATAGAGCTGGGCGTGCCGTTTTCCGATCCCATGGCCGAGGGCCCGGTGATACAGCATGCCTGCGAGCGGGCGTTGCAACACCATGTCAGTCTGCATGATGTGCTGTCCATGGTGAAACGGTTTCGCCAGACCAATACCAAGACGCCCGTTATCCTCATGGGTTATCTCAATCCTGTTGAAGTGATGGGTTATGAGACCTTTGCGGCCGCTGCCGCCGAGGCCGGGGTAGACGGCATACTGACTGTAGACTTGCCGCCGGAAGAAGCGGACGAATATGTACCCGCCATGAAGGCCAGGGGGCTGGATGCCATCTTTTTACTGGCGCCCACCAGTACCGAAGAGCGCATGCGGCGTGTCGCAGACGTGGCCGGTGGTTTCGTTTATTATGTTTCCTTGAGAGGCGTCACCGGCGCCGGCAATCTGGATACCCGCGAAGTGGCTGATAAACTTGATATTATACGCAGCCATACGAACCTGCCCATAGGCGTGGGTTTTGGTATCCATGATGCCGCGACAGCTGCCGAGATCGCTACTGTGGCCGATGCCGTGGTCGTGGGCAGTGCGCTCGTGCGTCGTGTGGGCGACCTGGCCGATGAGCCTGAGAAAATTAATGCCGCGGCGGGGGCCTTTATCAAGGGTCTGCGTCTGGCAATCGATAATGTAGGAGCTGCAGCATGAGCTGGTTCGACAAGCTGTTACCGCCCAAGATCAAGAGCGAGAGTAGCAAGAAATCCATTCCCGAGGGGTTATGGAAGAAATGCCCTGCCTGCGGCGCGGTACTGTACAGTGCCGAGCTCGAGAATAATATGAATGTTTGCCCCAAGTGCGATCACCATATGCGTATTGGCGCACGCCGTCGCCTGGAATTGTTTCTCGATCCCGAGCCACATGAAGAGTTAGGCACGGAATACACACCTGTAGATGCCCTGAAGTTCAAGGACAGCAAGAAATACAAGGATAGACTTAGCGATGCCCAGAAAAAAACCGGCGAGACGGATGCCCTGATCGTCATGCAAGGCCAGGTAAAAGGCTCGCCGCTGGTGGTCTGTGCCTTTGAGTTTGCCTTCATGGGCGGTTCCATGGGTTCGGTGGTCGGTCAACGTTTTACCGCAGCCGCTAATCGCAGTCTGGAGCGCAGAATTCCGCTGGTATGCTTTTCGGCCAGTGGCGGCGCGCGCATGCAAGAGGCCTTGCTGTCGCTGATGCAAATGGCCAAGACCAGTGCAGCGCTTACGCAGTTAGGCAAGAATGGCATTCCTTATATTTCTGTGTTGACGGATCCTACCATGGGGGGTGTCTCGGCCAGCTTTGCCATGCTGGGTGATGTGATTGTCGCCGAACCCAAGGCGCTGATTGGGTTTGCCGGACCCCGTGTGATTGAACAAACGGTACGCGAGACCTTGCCCGAGGGTTTCCAGCGCTCCGAATTTTTATTGGAACATGGTGCTATCGATATGATTGTCTCACGCAAAGATATGCGTGACCGTCTTTCCAGCCTCTTGTCCATGCTCTCCAGCAAGATTGCCGAAGCGGCACAATCTGATACCCCCTCCCAAGCACAAGCCTCCGAAGCCTGAGCCCTCGCACACTACAAGACTGGCTGGAGTGGATGGCGAGCTGCCATCCACAAGACATCGAACTGGGTCTGGATCGCACACTCCAGGTAGCGAACAGTCTGCAATTGAACACACTTGCCGCTACGGTCGTGACAGTTGCCGGTACCAATGGTAAGGGTTCAACTGTCAGAGTGCTGGAATCTATCTATCAGGCCGCGGGTTACCGTACGGCTGCCTATACTTCCCCGCATCTCTGCCGCTACAACGAACGTGTGCATATCAATACACAAGACGTGGATGATGCCCTGTTGTGCCTGGCGTTCGAGAAAATTGAACATGCCCGTGGTGAGATACCGTTAACCTATTTTGAGTTTGGCACCCTGGCGGCACTGTGGATATTCCAGCAACAGGCGCCGGAGATTGTGATGCTGGAGGTGGGTCTGGGTGGACGCCTGGATGCAGTGAATATCATTGACGCCGATGTGTCGGTGGTGACGACTGTCGATATCGATCACACGGATTGGCTGGGCCATGACCGCGCGGTCATTGCCCGGGAGAAAGGGGGGATTTTTCGCAAGGGACGGCCGGCAGTCTGTGGCCAGCATCCCCCGGTGCAGGCGCTGCTGGATGTGGCCCGTGAGGCAGGTGCAAGCATGCATGCATTAAATGATGACTACAGTTATACATGCGAGGCCAATGGCTGGACCTGGCGCAGTGGGGACACGATACGCAACGCCTTACCGTTTCCCGTCTTGCGTGGCGACCATCAACTGGATAATGCGGCCACGGTATTGATGGTTGTCGAGCTATTAAAAGGTCGGCATCCGGTATCGAATCAGGCTGTCAGGAAGGGGTTGCTGGAAGCGGTTCTTGCCGGTCGCTACCAGGTGTTGCCCGGGCATCCGATCGTGGTGCTGGATGTGGCCCATAACCCGGAAGCGGCACGGTCATTACGCGTCACACTGGAGCAGCAAGTGATCGCGGGCAGGACACTGGCTGTGGCGGCAATGCTGGCCGACAAGGCCATAGCCGAAGTGTTTGCCATCTTGCAACCCTGTATCGATAGCTGGTATCTGGCTGCGCTGGATGTCCCGCGTGGGGCCTCATCGCAAGACCTGGATCGGGCCCTGGGTGCAGTGGTTTCCCCCAAACAACACTTTAAAGATGTGAATGCCGCCTACGCCGCGGCACGGGTGGCCGCGGGTGATAATGACCGCATCCTGGTGTTTGGCTCCTTTCACACCGTCGGTGATATACTCGTGCTACGTGTTTAAGGTGAACTATGGCCAAGCAAACTGACCCCGCCCCGGAATTTGATTCCAGACATCGTATCGTCGGCGCCATTATTCTGGTCTCACTGGCGGTGATTTTTGTCCCCATGTTGCTCGATGGTGAGCGCATGGCTCGTCATGATGCCTTTGACCAATCGTCCCAGGCGAAACGCAGTACCCGTGTGGTCGTGAGCAATGCTGACGATATACGGCGTGGCGCCTCAGCGGTAACGGAACCAACGGCGGAATCCGGCAGCGAATCAGTTCCGGCCACAAAGAAATCGACGCCGACATCGGTGAGACAAGTATTGATGGAATTGCGCTCCAGGAGCGCCACCGGGGAGGCAGCCAAAAAGAAGGCGCTTCCCGCCAGCTCAAAACCGGCCCCTGTCGTTAAAAAATCCAGGCCCAAGTCCGTTGCACCGGTAGTGGACCAGGGCTGGGTGGTGCAGGTCGGCACCTTTTCTGATCCTGGCAACGTGGCCAAACTCAAGAGTCGTTTGCTTAAGCATGGCTTCAACGTGAACACCGAGGAAATTCGTCTCAGCTCTGGCAAGGCCATACGGGTGCGCGTAGGCCCCTTTGGTAAAAAGGCCGTAGCTGTCGATACCCGGACCCGTATACACGAGTTGGCCGGTGTCGATGGTGTTGTCCTGTCTTATCCCTGAATTCGCTTGCAAGCAGTCGCATTTTCATAAATGAATCATGTTGATATTGCGATCGCCATCATCCTGGCGGTGTCCACCGCTATCGGTGTGTGGCGGGGTTTTGTGCGCGAGGCCATGTCCCTGCTGACTTGGCTGGTCGCCACCGCGGCATCGTGGTCATTGGCCGAGCCCATCTCGGCATTGCTGTCTTCCACAATAGCCGATGACAATATGCGCAGGGTTGCGGCCTTCCTGATTATTTTTATGACGGTTTACATTGTTGGCACTATCGCTTCGACTATTGCCCATCGCATGTTTACCAAGCGGCCTATGCTGAAGCTCTGGAATACCTTGTTGGGTGCGGGCCTGGGTGGGATTCGTGCCGTGGTCATTATTGTTGTCGCCGTGTTACTTGCTGGTCTGGTGCCGGCCATCCCCGCCAGTGACGGCTGGAAGGCGTCTAATTTTGTCTCCTATTTTGAAGGTGTAGCACTGTATTCTCGTGATTGGCTTCCCGAGGATATTGCCCGTTATATCCGCTACGACTAGACTACGCGTTTTAGCAGAGGCGACACCATGTGCAGCATTATCGGCATACTGGCCCAGGGCCCGGTGAATCAGTTGATCTACGAAGGCCTGACGGTGTTACAGCATCGGGGACAGGATGCCGCCGGCATCATCACCAGCGATGGTCAGCGTGTCTATCTGCGCAAGGACAACGGCCTGGTGCGCGATGTCTTTCGTACCCGTCACATGCTGGGTCTCAAGGGCCACCTGGGCATCGGTCATACCCGTTATCCCACGGCCGGTTGTGATTCTCCCGCCGAAGCACAGCCCTTTTATGTGAACTCCCCGCATGGTTTGGCGCTGGCCCACAACGGCAACCTTACCAATTCCCAGGAGTTGAAAGAGGAACTCTTTCGCGAAGACCTGCGGCATATCAATACCGAGTCCGATTCGGAAATCCTGTTAAACGTGCTGGCGCATGAGTTACGCGCGGTCAGTGGTTTGCAGGTCAAACCCGATGATGTCTTTCGTGCCGTTGAGGCCCTGCATCGCCGCTGTCGCGGCGCCTATGCCGTGGTGGTCATGATACCCGCCTATGGCATTGTGGCTTTCCGCGATCCTCATGGCATACGTCCGCTGGTATTTGGTAAACGCGATACCGACAAAGGCCCTGAGCATATGATTGCCTCGGAGAGCGTGGCACTGGATGTCCTGGGTTTTGAGCTGGTGCGTGATGTGGCCCCGGGCGAGGCCATCTTTATTGATATGCAGGGCCAGGTCCATGGCCGCCAGTGTGCCGAACAGGCCAGGCGTTGTCCCTGCATTTTTGAATTTGTTTACCTGGCGCGTCCCGATTCCATTATTGATGGTATCGCTGTCCATAAAACCCGTCTGCGCATGGGCGAGAAACTGGCGGCGAAGATTGGCAAAGACTGGGCCGGTGTGGATATTGATGTCGTGATCCCGATACCGGACACCAGTCGTACCGCGGCCCTGCAAATGGCTTATGAGATGGGCGTGAAGTATCGCGAGGGCTTTATCAAGAATCGCTACATAGGCCGTACCTTCATTATGCCGGGCCAGGCCGAGCGCAAGAAATCGGTCAGGCAAAAACTCAACGCTATAGACCTGGAGTTCCGTGGCAAGAATGTGTTGCTGGTGGATGACTCCATTGTGCGCGGCACCACATCCAAGCAGATCATACAAATGGCGCGCGAGGCCGGTGCCGCCAAGGTGTATTTTGCCTCAGCGGCACCGCCCGTGCGTTATCCCAATGTCTACGGCATCGACATGCCCACGGCGGATGAACTGATTGCCACGGGTAGGACGGATGAAGAGATTGCTGCCGAGATCGGCGCCGATAAACTGATTTATCAGGATCTGAAGGATTTGATTGATGCCGCGCGTGAGGGTAATACAAGCATCAAGCAGTTCGATGCCTCCTGTTTTGATGGGGTATATGTCACGGGCGATGTCAGCGAAGATTACCTGGATCGCATCGGTCGCATGCGTTCCGATGGCGCCAAGAATGCCGGTACGAATAATGAACTGGCATCTACAGAGCTGCACACCTATTCACAATAAACACCGTGGCCGTGCATTGACAGGCTTGCTGGCCTGAGTTAGCCTGAATTAACAGCGCCGATTTGAACTCAGATTGCGGGCGCGTAACAAGTGCAGCTAAAGAGGGAACCCCCGCTTTGGCTTTGCTGGCGGGTTTTTTGTTGCCTGCCACCAGGGCCTCTCCGGGTTAACAATATCGGGAGTAGCAGGCATGTCTAAACAAGAATCCTCCTCGTGGCGTGTGGCCACGCGTGCTGTCCGTGCCGGACAGACACGATCACCGGAAGGTGAGCAAAGTGAACCCATTTACCTGACATCCAGTTATGTCTTTGAGTCAGCCGCCGATGCGGCCGCGCGTTTCAGTGGTGAAGTGCCGGGTAACATCTATTCACGATTCACGAATCCGACCGTCCATACCTTTGAGCAGCGCCTGGCCGCCATTGAGGGAGGTGAACGTTGTGTCGCGACGGCCTCGGGCATGGCCGCCATATTATCGGCCTGTCTGGGTCTGTTAAAGCAAGGTGATCATATCGTCGCCTCACAGGCTATTTTCGGCAGCACCGTCGTGCTATTCAGTAATTATTTGGCACGCTATGGCATAGAGACCAGTTTTGTCAATTTAACGGATATAGACTCCTGGTCTGCGGCAATTAAGGATAATACCCGTTTGTTGTTCCTGGAGACGCCGTCCAACCCCTTGATTGATGTTGCCGATATCAAGGCCCTGGCGGAGCTGGCTCATCAACACGATGCCTGGCTGGCAGTCGACAACACGCTTTGTACCGCTGCTTTGCAACAACCGTTGGCCCTGGGTGCGGACTTGTCCATATTGTCATCCACCAAATATATTGATGGCCAGGGCCGCTGTCTGGGCGGTGCAGTCGTCGGTAGCGAGGAATTGGTCGGTGGCGAGATCTATGGTTTTTTGCGTACCTGCGGGCCGACCATGAGCCCGTTTAATGCATGGGTGGCACTCAAGGGCCTGGAGACCCTGTCTTTGCGTATGAAGGCGCATAGTGAGAATGCACAACAATTAGCGGAATGGTTGCGTCAGCAGCCCGGGTGCGAGCGTTTGTATTACTCCGGTTTGAGTGACTATCCCTGGCATACATTGGCATGCCGTCAACAACAGGGCCACGGGGGCTTGCTGGCCTTTGATATTGCCGGTGGCCAGGCCGGGGCCTGGGCCTTTATCGATGCCACGCGGCTGGTATCCATTACCGCCAATCTGGGCGATGCCAAGTCCACGATTACCCACCCGGCCACGACCACGCATGGGCGTCTGACACCGGAGGCGCGGGCCGAGGCCGGGATCAAGGATGGCCTGGTGCGCGTCTCCGTCGGTCTGGAGGACATAGAGGATTTGAAAGAAGATATGCAGCGAGGTTTTGATGCGGTATCAAGATGAAATGCTACATCCTCGGCTTGTATGCCTGTGTATAATCCAGGGTTCTGAGTGAGTACAGAAGACAGGTGGATTGGAAAATATGTTTCATAAAATCGTAATATCATTGTTGATCGTCATAAGTATGGCCGCTTGTACCAAAAAGCCGGACCAGGCCCTGGTCATTCTTTTTGAGCAGGCCGAGCCGGATGTCAAACCCTATATGCAGCGCATGATAGTGAGTGATACCTATCTGCGTTTTGATGACGGTGTCGATAGCAATGATTTTCTGTTGTTCGACCGAAAGGCCGAGGTGATCTACAGCAGTAATGCTGACGATCAGAGAATTCTGGTGATTAAACGCAAGCCCCGGCCCCAGCAACCACCCGTGCAGTTGAAACATAAAACGGTAGCAGCCAAGGATAAGTTACCGACCATAGACAATAAAACGGTCACGCACTATAGCTATTTGACCAACGATCAATTGTGTTTTGATGTGTTTGCGGCCAAAGGCCTTCTGCCCAAGGCACGCCATGCGCTGATTCAATACGTGGATGTACTGGCCGGTGAGCAGTCCGAGATGTTAAATATCATACCTGCGGATATGCAGTCGCCATGTGATCTGGCGAATAATATCTTTGCGGCCGACCGTCATCTGCGAGATGGCTTTCCTATCAGGCAGCAGGATATGCTGGGGCGCAGTCGTGAGCTGATGTCTTACAGTTGGCAAGCACCGCAGGCAGCATGGTTTGTATTGCCAGAAGGTTATAAGCATTTCACAACAGAAGACATGCGCAGTCGGACTGCGCCGACGGGTTAGTTTTCCAGACTGAGAGTTTCGGCGTTGCAACCGGTTGCATCGCATACCAGTACACCACCATCTTCATACCAGTCCTGCAATACAATTCTTGTTGCCGGTTGGCCGTCTAACATGAATACATGTCGCGCAGGGCGATGTGTGTGGCCGTGTATCATGTGCCGTGCATTACATTCTCGTAAGCAGGCAACGATGGCATCCGCTGTTACGTCCATGATCTCTGGTTTTTTGTTGGCTGTCGAGGTCTTGCTGTACTCCCGGTATTCGCTGGCCAGCGCAGTGCGTTCATCCGCTGACCTTGCCAGTACCTGCTGTTGCCAATCCGGGTTACGCACCATATTTCTGAAGTCCATAAACTCCTTGTCATTGGTGCAAAAGGCATCGCCATGCGCAAGTATTGTACGGGTGCCGTAGAGATCAATCACCGTGGGGTCCTCTATTAACGTAGCACCCGTGGCCTGTGCAAAGGCCGGCCCCAGCAGAAAGTCACGGTTGCCATGCATGACATATAAGGGCACGTTCGCGTCGGTGAGTGTGCGCATGGCCTGTATGGCAGGGGCTATATCATTCCATGTCAGGGCCTCATCGCCTATCCAGTATTCAAACAAATCACCCAGGATATAAAGTGCGTCGGCATAAATTGCGCGTTGTTGCAGAAATTGCAGGAATAGCGTTACCAGTTGCGGTCGTTGGCCACAAAGGTGCAGATCAGAGATAAATAATGTCGACACGTAACGGTGTGATTGCGCACCAGCGGTGCTAGCTGATATCTACGATGTCGACTTTTTCTATCACCACATCTGACACGGGTACGTCTTTAAAGCCGAAGCGTGATGTGGTGGGTATGCCCTTGATTTGGTCAATCACATTAAGGCCATCCACCACATGACCAAATACGCAATAGCCCCAGCCCTCCGGGGTATCAGTGGTATAATTCAGGAAATCATTATCGGCTACATTGATAAAGAACTGGCTGGTAGCGGAGTGGGGGTCGCCGGTACGGGCCATGGCTATGGTGGCGCGCGCATTGCGCAGACCATTCTGGGCCTCGTTTTGAATCGGTGGCTGGGTCGGTTTTTGTGCCATGCCCGGATTAAAGCCACCGCCCTGAATCATGAAGTTATCGATCACACGATGAAAGATGGTGCCGTTATAAAAACCCTCTTTGACATATGTCAGGAAATTCTTCACTGTGCCCGGAGCATGGTTTTCGTTGAGTTCGAGCACGATGGTGCCGAGAGAGGTTTTTATATGAATCATACCGAATTCCTTAGCTAAAGCGTTTTATGCGATCCGGCCGGGGCGCCGACCTTTGCGGTTCGAGATTGTCCTAGAGATACGGTTCTGGCGCAATAGCGTCGGGACGGGTATCCTCTGCTGCATTACCTATTCCGCGTACGACTAACAAAACATTCCCCTGGTATGAAAACGAGATTTGCTCCCAGTCCCACCGGCCAGCTCCATCTCGGTAACGTGCGCACGGCCCTGTATAATGCGCTGATGGCGCGCCATGAAAACGGCGTCTTCCTGTTGCGTCTGGAAGATACCGATGCCGAGCGTAGTCGGAATGAATTCATTGGCATGCTGATGCAGGATTTATCCTGGCTGGGCCTGCCCTGGCAGGAAGGCCCGGAAGTCGGCGGGGCGCACGGACCCTATCGGCAGTCCGAACGACGTGCAATTTATGATGAATATTTTGATCGCCTGCAAGCAGATGGCCAGGCCTATCCCTGTTTCTGTAGCGGACAGGAACTGAAGCTCTCACGCAAGGCCTTACAGTCCGCCGGCAAACCGCCTCGCTATTCGGGCAAGTGTGTGCATCTGACCGCGGACGAAGTAACGAAATACCGGGCCGAGGGACGCAAGGCCACGCTGCGTTTTCGTGTACCGCGAAAAGAAGTGATCGTGTTCGATGACAAGGTCAGGGGAGAGCAAAAATTTAATAGCGAGGATATTGGTGATTTTATTATTCGCCGATCTGATGGCACGCCCGCCTTCTTTTTCAGTAATGCCGTCGATGATGCCTTGATGGAAGTGTCCCTGGTGGTGCGTGGTGAAGACCATCTCACGAATACACCGCGACAAATGATGTTACTCAGGACCCTGGGTCTTCGTGTGCCGGACTATGCACACATAGCCCTGGTGGTCGGCGATGATGGTGCGCCCTTATCCAAACGCCATGGTTCGCGTACGGTGGCTTCCTTGAGAGAGGAGGGGTATTTACCCTTGGCCATTTGTAACTACCTTGCACGCCTGGGCCATCATTATGAGAACAACGATCACATGAGTATGGACGAACTGGGGGCGGCCATGGTGACGGAACACATGCACCGGGCACCGGCACGCTTTGATGCCGCCCAGTTATTCCATTGGCAAAAGGAAGCAGTCATGCATGCCACGGATCAGCAGTTATGGCACAGCTGGTCGGCATGGGGGCGCTCCTTAAGCAATATTATTGGTGATGCTAAGAGCATAGGCTTTGTCAGGGCCGTGCGTGGCAATGTTGTATTGCCTGCTGATGCCATGCGACTGGCTGAACAATTAACGGGTGATGATGTTATTTTAAGTACCGACGCCGAAAACGCGATACAACAGGCAGGCAGAGAATTCTTTAGCATTGCACTAAATGAACTGCAACGGAACCATGAAGACTTCAAGAGTTATGCCAAGGCCGTGGGCGAGGCAATCGGCGTGAAAGGCAAGGGTTTGTTTATGCCCCTGCGTGCGGCCTTAACGGGTGAAGTGCATGGACCGGAAATGGCACAGATCTGGAGTCTGCTGGGACCGGAAAGAATCAAACAGCGTATACAGTCACAGTCTTAGGCGGGGAATATAAAAAGTGCTGCAAATATATAATACTCTGACCCGACAGAAAGAGACCTTCCGCCCGATAGACCAAGACAATGTGCGCATGTATGTCTGTGGCATGACGGTCTATGACTTATGCCACGTGGGGCATGCGCGCATGCTGGTGGTGTTCGATGTGGTCTATCGCTATCTCTGTCATGTCTATGGTAAGGATCATGTTACCTATGTGCGCAATATTACCGATATCGATGACAAGATCATCCAACGCGCCAATGAAAACAAGGAAGATTTCTATAAGCTGACCGAACGTTTTATTACCGCCTTTCATGAAGACACCCGGGCATTGGGCGTAGTAGCGCCCGACCAGGAACCACGAGCCACGGCATATATCGATCAAATCATTAACATGATCGAGGCCCTGGTGGCCAATGGTTATGCCTATGTGTCCGGTAGCAGTGATGTCTATTTTGATGTCAGCCGTTTTGATGGCTACGGCAAACTCTCGGGCAAAAACCCGGAAGACCTGGTCGCCGGTGCACGGGTGGCAGTCGAAGAGGCCAAGGACGACCCGCTGGATTTTGCGTTGTGGAAATCGGCCAAGCCGGAAGAACCCAGCTGGGATTCTCCCTGGGGTGCAGGTCGGCCCGGCTGGCATATCGAATGTTCGGCTATGTCCACCCATTGTCTGGGTCATCACTTTGATATCCATGGCGGCGGCCTCGACTTGCAGTTTCCGCATCACGAAAACGAGATCGCCCAGAGCGAAGGCGCCAGCGGTAAAAAATTTGTCAACGTCTGGATGCACAATGGTTTTGTGCGCGTCGATGACGAGAAAATGTCCAAATCCCTGGGCAACTTCTTCACCATACGCGAAGTATTGAAACGTTATGATCCCGAAGTGGTGCGCTACTTCATATTAACCAGCCATTATCGCAGTCCGTTGAATTATTCCGACCAGCATCTCGATAATGCCCAGGCGGCGTTGACCACGTTATATACCAGTCTGCGCGGTTTTGAAGATATCGAGCCTGTTTTGCGTGAGGAGATGGGTGCCGATTCTGCCAATACTAAGTTCTTTGCAGCAATGAACGATGATTTCAACACGCCGGAGGCCCTGGCGGCCTTGTTCGAAATGGCGCATAAGTTAAATCGGGAGAAAAAATATCATCCAAAAAAATCTGAGCATTATGCCGGTCAGCTAAAAGGCCTGGCAGGTCTCCTGGGATTGCTGGAACGTGACCCCGAGGTCTTTCTCAAGACTGGCATCGGTGAGGAAGGATTGAGCGCAACCGAAGTGGAAGATCTGATCGCGCATCGTAAGCAAGCCCGTGCCGACAAGGACTGGGCCGAGGCCGATCGCCTGCGCGATGAGCTGCAGGATAAGGGCATTGTAATCGAAGACTCGGCCGATGGCACACAATGGCGGCGCGGTTAGAGTGTTATCTCGACAGAACACATAATATGGTTATGGATGATTTTGGAAAAATTAAAAACGGTTATACTTAACTGGTTTCCTAACGATTACTCTGTTGGAATTATTTATATAACAATCAGACTGGGCTCATCCATCCATGCCTAAAGGTGTGGCGTTATATCTTCAAGCGCATAAAAAAGGCAGGCCCTTTGGCCTACCCTTATTTTGATGGCGCCAGCCTGTCTATATTGAATCAATATAGCCTTGTGCGCCTTTTTTCATGAAGTAATATTCCTTGATTCCTGCCTTTTCGAAGCGATACTGCAGCCAGCGCACCTGTTTTCCGACTTGATCATAGACCATCAGAACCTTCCCTTTCTTTTTGGCATCCTTAATAAAGTTATTTAGTTTGATCTCGTTCTCCAGCGGCGCATGCCACTCCTGGAAGGGGTACAGGCCCACACCGGCGCGTTGCAGGCGGCCACGAACATCCAGCACCAATACACTTTTCTTGCCAACGAATTTGGAGAATTCCTTGGCAGGCAGTAATTTCTTTTTGAATTCCGATTTGCTGATTAATTTTTTGGGATCATCCAGCGCATCACCTAATAACACCGTACGTTGAGGATTTTTCTTGGCCCAGTCAAAAATGCCGGCATCGAAGGCAAATACATCAGGAATGCGAGCATTTACTGCTTTGCGTGTTGCCTTATAGGATTTCATGCACGTATGGCCATTGCAGTAAAAGACAATTGGCTGCTTCGTTGACTTTCTTAGTTTCCGTACCTCATCGACAAATTTCTTTGATCCAACGGAAATATTCCTGGCATCCTTGACGCGCAAGGTGTCATATTCGTATTTTGAGCGGACGTCAACAATAACTACCTCTTTATAACGTGTGCTCAGGTCCGCCAATGAAATAGGGGTGACATCAGGGAACCTGGGGCGGCCCGGAAAGGCCTCGTTGGTCGTGGCCGCTTGAGCCGACATACCCGCCAAGAGAAAAAACACACCGATAAATTTTCGCATAACATTACCCTCACAATAATTACAAAACGCCCATAAACGGTTGCTCCCATCTGACATCTTTGTGTTTCTTGTTATGGTTTTTCGCATTAGATGCGAATGGTTATCATCTCTTTTGGCAGAGATTAAGCAGGATTTTGCAATCTTTGTACCGCGGCAGGTTCTACATACGACAGCTAAGCGGGATGTGAAGTAATCAAGGGTGCACACTTTGATAAGTATTATTAATCAAGGAGTTACATGTGAATATTTATTATCTCCATGAAGACATGTTTATCATTGTGGCGAGATAGAATAGTGATTCATTCAATCTTATGTTGACGTTTTGTGACAATGTGTAACAAATCGTCACCTGGGGAATAGAGGAAGGGGCATAAAAGGGACAGACCGGAGTGGTCGAATTGAACCGGGCACCTCGTTTTGAGTATTACTGCCCATTTCGAGGCGCCCGGTTCAATTCGACCACTCCACGTTACACCAGGCTGCCAGATAGAGCATTGAACAAGTAGACTCGTGTTTAACCTTTTAAATAAGAGTTTTTATCCCTGTACTATTGACCCTTGCTCCCCTTATGCCTGAGAATCGGGCGAGGTGAGTCCTTTCCTGACTGATCAGAAAAGGATTTGAGACGATGCCCGCAAGCGGGCATTTTTTTATCCCCGGAGAGTTGCAGAGGTCATGGTGAAAGAGCTGACTGGCGCGGAAATTGTCGTGCGTGCCCTGGCTGACGAAGGCGTGGAATATGTCTTCGGCTATCCTGGGGGTGCGACCCTGTATATCTATGATGCACTGTATCAGCAGGACAAGGTCAAGCATATCCTGACTCGCCACGAGCAGGCCGCCACCCATGCCGCCGATGGCTATGCCCGTTCCACCGGCAAGCCCGGCGTGGCCCTGGTAACCTCCGGTCCCGGCGCCACCAATGCCGTTACCGGTATTGCCACGGCCTATATGGATTCCATCCCCATGGTGGTTATTACTGGCCAGGTGCCGACCCATTTAATAGGCAATGATGCCTTTCAGGAAGTGGATGCCGTGGGCATTACCCGTCCCTGCGTAAAGCACAATTTCCTGGTCAAGGACGTGAACAAGCTCGCCGAGACCATCAAGAAGGCCTTTCATGTGGCCACGACCGGTCGCCCCGGGCCTGTGGTCGTGGACGTGCCCAAGGACATCTCGGCCCAGAGTGCCTCTTATAAGTATCCCAAGGAAGTGCATATGCGTTCCTATGCCCCCGTGACCGAAGGCCACCCGGGACAGATCAAGCGCGCCGTCGAGTTATTGCTGTCGGCCAGGCGGCCCATGATTTATATCGGCGGCGGTGTAGTGTTGGGCGAGAGCTCAAGAGAGCTGATGGAATTGGTGCAGCATCTGGGTTATCCCTGCACGCAAACCCTGATGGCGCTGGGCGCTTTTCCCAGTACCGATCCCTTGTCCGTGGGGATGCTGGGTATGCACGGGACCTATGAAGCCAATATGGCCATGCACGGTTGCGATGTGTTGCTGGCCGTGGGTGCGCGCTTCGATGATCGCGTCACCGGTGATGTGAAAAAATTCTGCCCTGAGGCCCGCATCATACATATCGATATCGACCCGGCCTCGATTTCCAAGAATATACCGGTGGAAATCCCCATTGTCGGTACGGTATCCAGTGTGCTCAGGGAGATGATGAAAGCGTTGAAGGCCAGCAAGAAAGGCGCTGACAAGGCGGTCATCGCACCATGGTGGGATCAGATTAATGCCTGGCGTGGCCTGAATTGTCTGGCCTACGACCGCAATAGCGAACTCATCAAGCCCCAGTTTGTGGTTGAAAAACTGTATGAAGCTACCCACGGTCAGGCCTATGTGACCTCGGATGTAGGTCAGCACCAGATGTGGGCGGCACAATATTATAAGTTCGACAAGCCGCGTCGCTGGATCAACTCCGGTGGTTTGGGCACTATGGGTTTTGGGTTGCCGGCCGCCATGGGTGTGCAACTGGCCCACCCCAAGGCGCAGGTCGTGTGTATCACCGGTGAGGGCAGCATACAGATGAATATCCAGGAGCTGTCAACCTGTGCGCAGTATAATCTGCCGGTGAAGGTGGTTTGTCTGAACAATCGTTATCTTGGCATGGTGCGCCAGTGGCAGGAATTCTTTTATGACAAGCGCTACTCGCATACCTATATGGATTCCTTGCCGGACTTCGTCAAACTTGCCGAGAGCTATGGCCACGTGGGTATATCCGTAGATAAGCCCGGTGATGTAGAGGCAGCCTTGAAAGAAGGTCTGGGTATGAATGATAAGTTTGTCTTCATGAACTTCATGACCGACCAGACCGAGAATGTCTATCCTATGATGGAAGCCGGCAAACCACATAACCAAATGCAGTTAGGCCCCTGTGTAGGCGCGGTCGATACCGATCGCGAGCTGGCTTAATGGGGCAGCCATGAGACATATCATTTCGATATTGATGGAAAACGAAGCCGGTGCCCTGTCACGGGTGGCGGGTCTGTTCTCCGCGCGTGGTTATAACATCAAGTCCTTGACCGTGGCGCCCACCGAAGATGAATCGCTGTCACGCATGACGCTTGTGACGTATGGCTCAGACAATGTGATAGAGCAAATTACCAAGCAGCTCAACAAGCTGGTGGATGTGGTCAAGCTGATAGACCTGACCGAGGGTGCACATATCGAACGTGAGATGATGCTGATCAAGATCAGCGCGAGCGGTGAAATGCGTGAAGAGGTGCACAGGTTGGCCAGTATCTTTCGTGGCCGGATTATAGATGTTACGGATGTCACCTATACCGTGGAGATGACAGGCGACAGCAACAAGCTGGATGCCTTCATAGAGGCCTTGGGCTCGTCTGCTATTCTCGAGGTCGTGCGTACCGGGGTATCGGGTGTTAGTCGTGGGACCAAAGCACTTAAGCTCTAACGGGGTTATAAAACTGGTCCTGTTAAACGCACCAGGTTTTCAGTAACGAATTTAACGTTTACAAGCATGTAAGGGGTTGAGATGAAAGTTTATTACGATAAAGATGCCGATCTTTCCATTATCAAGGGTATGAAGGTAGCTATTATTGGTTATGGTTCGCAGGGTCATGCCCATGCCAACAACCTGCACGAAAGCGGTGTGGAAGTGACCGTGGGACTGCGTGAAGGTTCTGCTTCGGTTGCCAAGGCCGAGGGCGCCGGGTTGAAAGTCAGCAATGTGGCCGCTGCCGTGGCCAGTTCCGATCTGGTGATGATACTGACACCTGATGAATTCCAGTCTCAGTTATACAAGACCGAGATTGCGCCCAATCTGCGGCAGGGCGCGACCCTGGCCTTTGCCCATGGTTTCAGTATTCATTACAACCAGATCATTCCGCGCGAAGATGTGAACGTGATTATGATTGCTCCCAAGGCGCCGGGCCATACTGTGCGCAGAGAGTTTAGCAAGGGCGGCGGTATCCCTGACCTGATTGCCGTATTCCAGGACGCCTCCGGCACGGCCAAGGACATTGCCCTGTCCTATGCCTCCGCGATTGGTGGCGGCCGTACCGGCATTATCGAAACGACCTTTAAAGATGAAACCGAAACGGACTTGTTTGGTGAACAGGCCGTGCTGTGTGGTGGCGCCGTGGAGCTGATCAAGGCCGGTTTCGAGACCCTGGTCGAAGCCGGATATGAGCCGGAGATGGCCTACTTTGAATGCCTGCATGAGCTCAAACTGATCGTGGACCTGATGTATGAAGGTGGCATTGCCAATATGAATTATTCCATCTCCAATAATGCGGAGTATGGTGAATACGTCACCGGTCCCAAGATCATTAACGAGGAAAGCCGCTGGGCCATGCGTGAGGCACTGGAAAATATCCAGAATGGTGAGTATGCCAAGCGTTTTATCCTGGAAGGGCAGGCCAACTATCCTGAGATGACCGCCCGGCGGCGACTGAATGCGGCCCATCCCGTTGAACTAGTGGGCGAGAAGCTGCGCAGTATGATGCCCTGGATCACGGCCAATCGGCTCGTCGACAAGAGTAAAAACTGATTCGGCTGCGCGGGAGCGTTATACTTAAGGTTCCCGCAAGCCGCTACTGGAAGCGCTATGAGCAGGCCGACGCCTAAAGAAGTTACATCTACTAAAGAAGAGACCAGCGCTTCGTTCCGGGGCAGGCGTAAGCGTGATAATGGGTCCGTCGTTGTCAAATATGAACGCAAGGGCATTTACATACTGCCCAACCTTTTGACCACGGCCAGTTTGTTTGCCGGTTTTTATGCCATCGTCCAGGCCATGAATGGCAACTTTGCCAATGCGCCCCTGGCCATCTTTATCGCCATGGTGCTGGACGGTCTTGACGGTCGCGTGGCCCGTTTGACCCACACCGAGTCCGACTTTGGCGCCCAGTACGACAGTATTGTCGACATGGTTTCATTTGGTCTGGCGCCGGCCCTGATTATGTATGAATGGGCTCTGTCCGGCCTGGGCAAACTCGGTTGGCTGGCGGCGTTTATTTACACTGCCGGGGCCGCTCTGCGTCTGGCACGTTTTAACACCCAGATAGGTATTGTCGATAAGCACTACTTCATTGGCTTGCCAAGTCCCTCTGCCGCGGCCTCGGTGATTGGCTTTATCTGGGTCTTGCACAGCTATGGTGTGCCGGGTAAAAACATCAGCATGTTGGCGCTGATGGTGACCATAGGCGCTGGTGTGCTCATGGTCAGCAATATCCGCTATCGCAGTTTCAAGGATTTCAATCTCAAGGGGCGGGTGCCGTTTATGGCGATATTGGCCATCCCGTTGGCCTTTGTGCTGATTTTTCTCGACCCACCGCAGGTGTTGTTTGGCGCTTTCCTGACCTATGCTTTGTCCGGCCCGGTGATGGCGGCCTTCCGGTTTATGCGTAACAAGGACGAGCCGGATACGAAATAGCGCCTGATTTTATTGCCGGCATGTTGAAATAAATTTTTCAGGCGTTATAGTTTGGGTTAAGGTTAAGGCAATGAACAATTCACACCACATATTGAATGTTTTATTCCAAGGTGACGCGTCCGCGTCCCTGCTGCCTTGCCTGTCACTACGACTGCTGCGCGTCAGCGCATAATACTTAGCCTGGCGAGGCGATACTACGCACACAAGCCAAACCAAGACCCAACACTTAAGTAAAGTGGCATATTATGGTGCCGCCAGATGTTAGAGGACAGACATGGACAACTTAATTATTTTTGATACCACCCTGCGTGATGGCGAGCAAAGCCCCGGCGCTTCCATGACCCGGGACGAGAAGGTGCGTATTGCCAAGGTGCTGGAGCGCATGCGTGTGGATGTTATCGAGGCCGGTTTTCCCATTGCCAGCCCCGGCGACTTCGAGTCGGTCAGAGCCGTGGCCGAGGTCGTTACCGACAGTACGGTATGTGGCCTGGCGCGAGCGGCGGAGAAAGACATCGACCGTGCCGCCGACGCCATCAAGCCCGCCAATGCCGGGCGCATACATACCTTTATCGCCACCTCACCCATACACATGGAAGAGAAATTGCGTATGACCGCGGATGAAGTGCTGGCGCGTGCGGTCTGGGCCGTGAAACATGCCCGTGGATATACCAATGACGTGGAGTTCTCTCCGGAGGATGCCGGCCGTTCCGACCCTGACTTCTTGTGTCGTGTGCTGGAGGCCGTTATCGATGCCGGCGCCACGACTCTGAACATCCCCGATACGGTCGGTTACAACCTGCCTAGCCAGTTCGGTGGTTTGATCGCCGAGCTTCGCGAACGAATTCCCAACTCCGACAAAGCGATATTCTCCGTGCATTGTCACAATGACCTGGGGTTGGCCGTGGCCAACTCCTTGTCGGCGGTTATGAATGGGGCCCGCCAGGTGGAATGCACTATTAACGGTTTGGGTGAACGTGCAGGAAATGCCTCGCTGGAGGAGATCGTCATGGCCGTACGCACGCGCCAGGATATGTTCACCTGTGATACGCGGATCGATACCACGCACATCGTACCGGCCTCGCGCCTGGTGTCTACCATCACCGGTTTTCCGGTACAACCCAACAAGGCCGTGGTCGGGGCCAATGCCTTTGCCCATGAGTCCGGCATACACCAGGACGGCGTCATCAAGAAACGCGAGACTTACGAAATCATGCGTGCTGAAGATGTCGGCTGGGCCGCCAATCGCATGGTTCTGGGCAAGCACTCCGGGCGCAATGCCTTTCGTACACGTCTGGCCGAGTTAGGCATAGAACTGGTTTCGGAAGAAGAGCTGAATTCGGTCTTCTTGCGTTTCAAGGACCTTGCCGACAAGAAGCATGAAATCTTTGATGAAGACTTGCAGGCGCTGGTGACCGACCAGCGTATAGACCAGGCCAATGAGCGTTATAAGCTGGTGTCTTCCAAGGTCTGTTCACAGACCGGGGAAACGCCGGTGGCGGAGATCACGGTCTCAGTGGATGGTGAAGAACACCCGGCCGTGGCCGAGGGCAGTGGCCCGGTGGATGCGGCCTTCAGGGCCATAGAACAATTGGTGGGCAGTGGTTGTGAATTGCAACTGTATTCCGTCAATAACATCACCAGCGGTACCGATTCCCAGGGCGAGGTGACCGTACGGCTGGAGTTAGGTGGTCGCGTGGTCAATGGTCATGGCGCCGATACAGATATTGTTATCGCCTCAGCCAAGGCCTATATCAACGCTCTCAACAAGATCATGGAAAGTGGCGACAGGGCGCACCCGCAAAAGGCCGATACCATTTAGCAGGACCACCGGCCCCGATACATCGGGGCCGGTGTGTATCGTTCGAGAAAACAAGCCGGTTATTGCTATTCGTGTTTCCGCGAATATTTTATGACTTGGTTTAAACCCTTGCTGAGCGTAGGATCTCTTTTGCTATTTTGCCCTGTGGGTTTGTGTCCTGATGTTAGAAAGTTGGGCCTTTATACGGATAAGACATTCTGCCGGTAAAATAAAAAGTTTCTCCAGTAAAATAGTCTATAGGGGCATCTAACAAATGATCCCGAACCCTTTTTCGGAGTCGGACCCTGTAAATCTCTACTAACCCCCCTTGCGCATCGGTTTGGTGGCATCGTGTATGACGTCCTTGGTACCTTCGAGGGCCCTGTCGGCCTGTTCTTTTACGGCTTCTTTTACCCGACTCTGGATGTCACGATTGGCGAAGGGGTTGCTGAACAGGGAATCGCCACGGCCAAAGTTAATCCCCAGCGGGAAGGCGACGACGGCGCCTATGATCAGGCCCAGTATCAACATTTTTATTTTGGCTTTCATTTAATTCTTTCTCCTCTGTCTGGTGTCAGCGATGATAGCGGTCATAACGGGCCAAGGCCAGCCGGTGGTCTTGCAAGGTGGGTGGCGCGGGGAGAGAACCTCTTCCAAATCAAGTGCTTGTACAAGGAATTTTTAGTGTACACTTATATCTATAACAAAGGGTGGGTGTAGGATGCGCTGGTCGAACTCTTCGCCGCCACCGTCCGCCAGGTTTGGTATTCTGGAATGGCAATAAAAACAGAAAATCTCGCAATCGTTTTTACCGACATTGTCGGCTATACCGAAACCACTGCCCATCAATCGCGTCGCGAGAACGAAAAGCTGCTCGCCACCCATAATCACATCCTGCTACCCATCGCCAAGCGTTATAAGGGTCGCCTGATCAAGACCATAGGCGACGCCTTGTTGCTGGTCTATAAGTCCCCCACCGACGCTATGCTGTGTTCCATGGCCATGCAGGATGCCCTATACGAATATAACCGCAGCGTCAGTGATGAGAAGCAAATCCATATCCGTGTGGCTGCCAGCCTGGGCGAAGTCAGGGTGACGCGTAATGATATTTTTGGCGAACCGGTCAATATCACCAGCCGCATTGAGGGTGTGACGCCCAAGGATGAGATCTATTTCAGCGAAGCCATTTACATGGCCATGAACAAGGCCGAGGTGCCATGCCAGGAAGTAGGCTGGAAAGAACTCAAGGGTGTAAAGGGCAAGATAAGACTTTTTAATATTCCCCGTTTTGCGACACCCCGTCTGGTGCCGGAAGATGTTATGGCGACGGAAGACATCAGCGATCTGGTCTATCCCTATGGTGGCGCCCATCTCACCGCCATGATCAATGCATCAGAGGGTGTTTCTTTTGGCGGTGAAGAGAATCGTGGCAAGCTCATGATACTGGGTGGCGTGTTGGCCGTGGCTGCCGTGGTGGCTAGTGGGGCCTATGTGTATAGCCAGCGATCTCCGATGCAAGTGGTCGAAGCACCTACCGAGACGTCCAAGGCGGTAACGCCTGAACCCAAGCCTCTACCAGAAGTAAAGCTGGCGCCCAGACCCGAACCCAAGATCGTGGTGGTGCCACCACCCAGACCAGTGGCCAAGGTCAAGCCAAAACCCAGGTCAAAACCTAAGCCTGTGGCGAAGGTTAAGCACAAGCACAAACCGAAGCCGGTAGCCAAATCCAGGCCAGCAGCAAAGCCCAAACCTGTGGTCAAGGCCAAGCCCAAGCCTAAACCGAAGTCCAGGCCAGCCCCCCGGAAGGTAGCCAAGAAAGCGCCACTGAAGGCAGATCATGGTCTGGAGTACACCAGTCTGAAGGAACTGAAGACCCTGCTGCGTAACAAGGAAATCGACAGGCGCGAATACAAACAGCATGTGAAAGCGATAAAAAAACAGATAAAACAGGAAATGCGGCCCGTGCGCGAAGATCTCGAGTCCGGCGCCATCACCAAGCGTGAGTACAAACAGGAAATGAAAGAGATCAGGGCCAATTATAAGTAAGCTATGGCCATGATCTCTGAAACGCATCGCAGAGAGTATTTGGATGTCATGGGCATTCCCATCTGGGAATTGCGCGATACCCCAGCTAAAGGCGTGGTCGAACCCGTGACAGCAGCGCCTGAGGTTTCTATGCCCGCGGAAACACCGCTGACCCAGGCACCGCAAGGTGAAGCCTGGGCAATACTGGAGGCCGAGGTCAGGGTTTGTCAGAAGTGCCGCTTGCATGAAACCCGCAAGCAAGCCGTATTGGGTACCGGTAACAGGAAGGCCCAATGGTTGTTTGTCGGCGAGGCGCCGGGAGCGGATGAGGACAGACAGGGTGAGCCCTTTGTCGGCAAGGCCGGGCAATTGCTGAATGCCATGATCTTTGCGCTGGGTTTGAAGCGTGAAGAGGTTTATATCGCCAATGTCCTCAAGTGTCGTCCACCTAACAATCGTGATCCCAGGCCGGAAGAAGTGGAGCAATGCGAGCCTTATTTGCTGCGACAGATAGAGCTGATACAGCCACGGATTATTGTTGCCCTGGGCCGGCATGCCGCCCACAGCCTGTTAAAAACCGACAGGGCTCTCGGGCGCTTGCGTAACCAGCGGCTGGATTATCACGGCACACCTCTGGTCGTGACCTATCACCCCGCTTATTTACTGCGCACACCCTCGGACAAGCGCAAGGTATGGCAGGATTTGCAATTGGCCCAGGCCATCGTCGAGACACCATGAGCGCGGTCATTTCCGAAAGCCTGCCGGTCTGGCGCCCCATGCGCCATGACGACCTGGAAGCAGTGCTGGAGATAGAATGCGCTGCTTATGAACACCCTTGGGTTGAAAATATTTTTACCGATTGTTTGCGTGTCGGATATTATTGCGTGGTCTGTGAACTGGATGATCGGTTGGTGGGTCATGGTGTGATGTCCATGGGTGTGCGTGAGTGTCATTTATTAAATATCTGTATACATCCCGACTATCAATGCCGGGGCCTGGGTACCGGCATGGTGAATTATTTACTGGATGTAGCGCACTGGAAAAGAGCAAAAGTGGCCTTTCTGGAAGTGCGTGTCTCCAATACCGTGGCCTATCATTTATATAGTCGCATGGGGTTTGAAGAGATTGGAGT
>BTRG01000036.1:0-26161 GCA_036986275.1 Gammaproteobacteria bacterium
CTACAACGTGGTTATTTGAATGTAAATCGATTCCGCAGTAATGTGACATGTCAGTCTCCTCATCTATGTGAGCAGTCAGTTTAACAACTGGCTGCGAGGAGGCTGGCTAGAGGATTATCAAATCTAGTATATAGATAATAATTGTGCTGGGTATGATATATGGCACGACTACTGCGCATAGAATAACTTGGCGCCTGGTATTGTGTCATGAACCGGGGTGCAAGGCGATCTTCAAAATCGATGAGCAGCATCACTATTTTCTATCCTTGATGGCCGATACTGTGGAACACTTTGCAGCAGATTGGCATGCCTATTGTTTGATGCGCAGTCATTATCACCTCTTGTTGCACACAACAAAAGGCAACCTGTAACGTGTCATGGAGATTAACTATATAATACTAGACTTGACCTCTATGCGCTATGCGTCATCTCCAATTTACTTCAAGAATTCCATGGCGTTGCCGATACCCCATGCTAGAAACGAAAATTTCTATATTCAGTAACTATAATTAAGGGAATTATCATCATGACAGACATATTATTTGAAAAAATCGGTGGTGAAGCAGCAATGGATGCCGCCGTGGACCTTTTTTATCGCAAGGTGCTCAGCGATGACAGCATCAATCATTTCTTTGGTGACACGGATATGGGTGCCCAACGTGCCAAACAGAAGGCCTTCCTGACCATGGCATGTGGTGGTCCGAACAACTATAGCGGCAAGGATATGCGTGTTGCCCATGCACCACTGGTGAAAAAAGGCTTGGGTGAAGAACATTTTAATGCCGTGGCAGGCCATCTTAATGCCACGCTGCAAGAACTTGGTGTTGCCCCGGACTTGATCGACCAGGTAATGGCGATTGCAGCCAGTACTCACGATGATGTTTTGAACCTGTGATGTAACAAGAGGGGAAGGATTGGGCAAGTTTATCTTTGATGGCACTGAGTTCGAGCGTTTTAATTCGGAAACCGTGCTGGATACATTACTGAGGAACAGGCAAAACGTCCCGTTTTCATGCAAGAACGGCGTTTGTCAGACCTGCATGATGCGGGCCCTTGAGGGTGATATACCGGTAGAGGCACAAAAGGGCCTGAAAAACACGTTGTTGGCCCAGAATTACTTTTTGCCCTGTTGCTGCAAGCCCGACGGGGAGCTGGTAATCGAATCGGCGCAAGATGCTGAGATCTATGGTCGCTGTGTCATTATCTCTAAAACATTGTTGTCGAGCGAGATCTGCCGCATTGAACTGAAGCCCGCCAATGATCTTTATTATCACGCTGGTCAGTTCATCAATCTGCGCCGGCGTGATGGCCTCGTCAGGAGTTACTCCCTCGCCAGTGTTCCAAAGGTAGATGACTTCCTTGAACTGCATGTGAAACGTATGGAAAACGGTCAGATGAGCAGCTGGCTGCTGAATGAGGCCGGGATCGGGACAGAGCTGGATATCCAGGGACCGAATGGTGGTTGTTTTTATGTTCCGGGTAACGCGACCCAACCGCTGTTACTCATCGGTACTGGCACTGGACTGGCACCGTTGCTCGGCATCATTCGGGATGCGTTAATGAGCGGACACCGGGGGGACATCTATCTATATCATGGCGCCCGCAAGCCAGACGGCCTGTACCTGCAAAATCACCTGCAGATCATGAGCGAACGGCATCATAACTTTCATTACACTGCATCCCTGTCGGGACGGGATGTGCCGACGGGCCATATCGAGGGCAGGGCAGACGATATAGCGCTGGCCAGACACACCAGACTAAATGGCTTTGGCGTTTATCTATGTGGTGACCCGCTGATGGTCAATAGCAGTAAACGCCTGGCTTATCTGGCAGGGGCGGCCATGGATGATATTCATACGGATCCGTATGAAATGAAAGACTTGCGTACGGTCAACAGGGACGTAGTGAGCAACGCCAACTGTGCATAGAGAAGGGGTCTAGTAATATATAATAATTGTGTTGGGCATGATATATGGTACGACCACTACGCATAGAATAACTCGGCGCCTGGTATCGTGTCATGAATCGGGACGTAAGGCGATCTTCAAAATCGATGAGCAACATCACTATTTTCTATCCTTGATGGCCGATACTGTGGAACACTTTGCAGCAGATTGGCATGCCTATTGTTTGATGCGCAGTCATTATCACCTCTTGTTGCACACAACAAAAGGCAACCTGTAACGTGTCATGGAGATTAAATATATAATACTAGATTTGACCTCTATGCCTTGTTTAAGTTAGATAGTATCGAAACCCTGTCTGCACGTGCTGCATCACACCCGTTTCACATCCTTCACTATACGTTTTGTCTTATGGTAGATGATAATGGCATCGCCGACGCTGCCATAGCGATAACCACTGGGCAGGCCGGATAGCCTGCGTTTGAGTTTGGACGGTATGTGTTTGATGGGGATATTCGGTGGCAAGATCGCCCCTTTCCTGACCAGGTTGCCGGCGCCAGGCGGCGGGCTGGGTGGGGCCATTAGCTGCATTTTGCGTTGCACCACACGGAAGTACTTGCGTATGGTCTTTTTATCGGCCGATGAAAAAGTCACCTTCCTGTTGTCGTGAACCAGCGGCGGTTTGGGTGGGTGTGGCAGCGGAACAATAATACCGCCCCCGCCATGACCGTTGTCATGGCCATAGTCGTAATCAGGGTGACCGGTATGGTGGGCGCGGTGCGGGTGACTAAAGCCTTCCTTGCTGTAGCAACTGCCACTGTGTCTGTTGTCATTGTCCCGATAATGCCTGTCCCAGTTATCATGGATATGACCCTGATGATGGGAACTATGGGGGTGGTGATACCCTTCTTGACTATGGCAGGCCTGGGCCGGCAGCGTCGTCAGTGTAAGCAATATTGTTGTGCAAATGGCCACCGGAACCATTGCGGTTTTCATGAAGGGAATCATAGTCCAGTCTGCTCCGTGAAATCTTCGAGCAAGTGTAGCGCATGGTGAGAGCTCGGTGTTACAAAGGGAGTTCGCCTATTGACGCGGGGACTTGTTACACTCGCGGGCCTTTCGTCCAGGCCAGGCGTGTTTATGCAGTTTTCTGTTTTATCGAATGATGGCAGCGCTCGTCGTGGGCGCATGATCTTTGCGCGTGGCGTGGTCGATACCCCGGCCTTCATGCCGGTGGGGACCTATGCCACGGTCAAGGCCATGACACCGGAAGAAGTGGCGGCCGGGGGCGCGCAAATTATTCTTGGTAACACCTTTCACTTGATGCTCAGGCCCGGTACCGACATCATCAATTTGCATGGCGACTTGCATGATTTTATGAGATGGCCCGGTCCCCTGCTGACGGACTCGGGTGGCTTTCAGGTCTGGAGTCTGGGCAAGTTGCGCAAGATTACCGAACAGGGCGTACATTTTAGCTCGCCCGTGGATGGCGTCAGGATTTTCATGGGGCCAGAGGAATCCATGGTTGTGCAAAAGGCCCTGGGCGCAGACATCGTCATGATCTTCGATGAGTGTACGCCGTATCCGGCCGGCGAGCCCGAGGTGCGGGCCTCCATGGAACTGAGCCTGCGCTGGGCCGAGCGCAGCAAGGCGGCGCATCAAGGCAACGCTTCGGCCTTATTCGGTATCGTCCAGGGCGGTATGTATGAGCACCTGCGTGATATTTCACTGACTGGGCTCAAACAAATCGGTTTTGATGGTTATGCCTTGGGTGGACTGTCGGTGGGTGAGCCCAAGGAGGACATGTTCAGGGTGCTGGACCACATTGCCCCGCAAATGCCCGCGGACAGGCCACGTTATCTAATGGGGGTGGGGACACCGGAGGACCTGGTGCAGTCCGTACGCCGCGGCATGGACATGTTCGATTGTGTGATGCCCACGCGCAATGCCCGCAATGGCTGGCTGTTCACCCATGGGGGCGAGGTTAAAATCCGCAATGGCCAGTATGCCCGCGATACCGGGCCGGTGGATCCGTTGTGTGATTGCTACACCTGCCAAAATTACAGTCGCGCCTATTTGCGTCATCTCTATCGCTCGGGTGAAATTCTGTCGGCACGGCTGAATACGCTACACAACCTGCGCTATTATCAGATCCTGATGCAGGGCCTGCGCGATGCCATTGCCGCAAAAACACTGGATGATTTCGTCGAGAAGTTTTATGGTATGCGCCGCAAAGCGGCCCCGCCTGCACTGTAGCAGCCGGAGAGTCGGTGTAAACCATAACGAAAGAGAGTGACGAATGAGTTTTCTGATTTCTGATGCCATGGCCCAGGGCGCTCAACAAAGCGGTCCCGGCGCCAGTGGCCAACTGATATTTCTGGTCGTTTTATTCGCGGTCTTTTACTTCTTATTGATCCGCCCGCAGAGTAAGCGTGCCAAGGAGCACAAGGCCATGGTTGCGGCTCTCGGCAAGGGTGACGAGGTCGTCACCAATGGCGGTGTATTGGGTCGGGTTACCAAGGTCGGCGAGCAGTTTGTGACTGTGGAAGTGGCCGATGGCGTAGAGATCAAGGTCCAACGCAAAGCCGTGCAATCCGTCCTGCCCAAGGGCACTATTAAGTCCGCAAAGTAGTTTTACTTTTCTATGAATCGTTACCCGCTGTGGAAATACCTGCTGATCGTGGGCGTGCTGACGCTGGGCATGCTCTATGCCTTACCGAATCTTTATGGTGAGGACCCTGCTGTTCAGGTCTCCGGTTCGCGTACGGCCAAGATCGATATCAACACTCTCGCCCAAGTTGAACGCACGTTGAAGACGGCCAGTATTCGTTATCGCCATGCCGTTATGGAGGACAAGGTCCTGTCAGTCAGGTTTGACAGTACCGAGGATCAGCTCAAGGCGCGCGACCTGGTGCAAAGGGACCTGGGTGTCGGTTATACCGTGGCCTTGAATCTGTTGCCGGCAACCCCGGCCTGGCTGCAAGCCATGGATATCAGGCCTATGTACCTGGGCCTGGACCTGCGCGGCGGTGTGCATTTTCTGATGCAAGTGGATATGGCGGCGGTGATAGAGAAGGCTGAAGAAAGCTATGCCGATGACCTGCGCCGCATCATGCGCAAAGAAAAGATTCGTTATCGTGGTGTGTCACGCCTGGTGTCGGGCGGGCTGGAAGCGCGCTTTCGTGATGAAGCGACGCGCGACAGTGCACGTAGCCTGATACGCAGTGAACTGCCCGAGTTAGTAGTGGAAGAAAAGCAGCGCGATGGCCAATACATACTGGCCGCCCGTATCAGTCAGGAAACATTGACCGAGAAGCGGCATTTTGCACTGGAACAAAACATGACTTCGTTGCGCAATCGTGTGAACGAACTGGGTGTGGCCGAGCCTATTGTCCAGCAGCAGGGTGACGAGCGCATTGTCGTGCAATTACCGGGTGTGCAGGATACCGCCAAGGCCAAAGAGATTTTGGGCCGTACCGCGACCCTGGAATTTCGTCTGGTAGATGAACAACATGATCCCATGGCGGCCCTGTCGGGGCGTGTTCCTGCCGGTTCCAAGCTCTATAAAGACAGGCGCGGCACACCGATATTACTCAAGAAGCGCATTATTTATTCTGGTGACAATATTGTAGATTCGGCGCCGGGGTTTGATAGCCAGAGCAACACACCTATTGTTTCCATTACGCTGGATGCCCGTGGCGCCACGGTGAACCAGCGCGTAACAGGCAAGAATGTCGGCAAGCGTATGGCGGCGGTATATATAGAGATCCGCGCCGAACCCAAACTGGACAAGAATGGCAACCCGGTACTGGATGAAGAGGGCAAGGCCATCACTATCAAACGCCGTGTCGAGGAAGTGATTACAGCGCCTGTCATAAAATCACAGTTAGGTAAGCGTTTCCAGATCGAAGGCCTGGATAGCGTGGAAGAGGCAAATGATTTGTCTCTGTTGTTGAGAGCGGGCGCCCTGGCAGCACCCATAGAGATCATCGAAGAACGCACAATAGGCCCCAGTCTGGGACAAGACAATATCGATCAGGGACGTCTGTCCATTGTTATCGGTTTTGTCGCAATATTGATCTTTGTCATCATGTACTACCGTAAGTTTGGCGTTATCGCCAATGTGGCGCTGGCCTTCAATATTGTTTTGATGGTGGCGGTGTTATCGTTGTTTCAGGCCACACTCACGTTGCCAGGTATTGCCGGTATCCTCTTGACCGTGGGCATGGCCGTGGATGCCAATGTGTTGATCTTCGAGCGCATACGAGAAGAGGTACGCAATGGTAATTCACCCCAGGCCAGTATCCATGCCGGCTACGAAAAGGCCTTCAGCACCATTACCGATGCCAACATTACCACGTTGATCGCAGCCATTATGCTGTTCAATTTTGGTACCGGACCTATCAAGGGTTTTGCCATCACCTTGAGCATAGGCATCCTGACTTCCATGTTTACTGCCATTGTGGTGGCCCGTGGATTAACCAATCTCTGGTTCGGCGGTAAGCGTCTGACCAAGTTGTCGATTTAATAAAGACTTATGCAATTTCTCAGCAAAACCAAACCGATTGATTTTTTAGGTAAGCGCAAGTTACCCATGGCGCTATCGGCATTGTTGGTGATCGCCACCATAGGCCTGCTGTCAATACGGGGCCTAAGCTTTGGTCTGGATTTTACCGGCGGCACCCTGGTTGAACTGATCTACAATCGGACCGTGGATGTTAGCCAGGTGCGTGATGCCCTGACCCAGGCCGGTATGGATGATGCGGTGGTCCAGCATTTTGGTACTACGCAAGATGTACTGGTACGCCTGCCTATCCGCAAAGATGAAGACAGTGCCACGGTCAGCACTCGTGTCGTCGAGGTAGTAAGGAAGGCGGACGGTGAGTTCCTTGTTAGTGCCCGTGGCGAACAGGGCCAACAGTGTCGCGATATAGCTGGCAAAACCGTCAAGCTATGCAGTATTCAAATTCGACGTATAGAATTTGTCGGTCCACAGGTAGGGGATGAACTGGCCACCCAGGGTGGTCTGGCCTTGTTATATACTCTGATAGCGGTCCTGATTTACGTCATGTTCCGTTTTGAATGGCGCTTTGCAGTGGGTGCCGTGGTTGCCATTGCCCATGATGTTTTACTGACCTTTGGTTTCTTTTCTCTCACGGGTGTTGAATTTGATTTATCGGTATTGGCTGCCATTTTGGCGGTGCTGGGTTATTCCTTGAATGACACCATAGTGGTGTTTGACCGTATACGTGAGAATTTCCACAAGCTGCGCAAGCATGATGTGGTGGGTGTCCTGAATACGTCGATAAATAATACCCTGGCGCGCACGATTATTACTTCGGGCACCACTTTGCTGGTGTTGATTTCGCTGCTGGTATTTGGCGGAGAAATCATTCACAGCTTTGCCATTGCCCTGATCGTTGGTGTATTAGTCGGTACTTATTCTTCAATTTATATTGCCACGCCGGTAGTGCTGGCGTTAGGCATTTCCCGCGATGACATGATGCCCGTGAAGAAAGAGGGCGCGGAAGAAAAGTCCCTGTTGCCATAGGGCATCAAGGGCAATCCCGGCCGGGTCTCTGGCCAAAGGTCGCCCCATCCCTGTCATTCGTCGGCCGTTTTCCCGGTTCACTGGTGTTTACGGTAAACGCTGTGCTATGGACTATACTTTACAGTTACCCGCACACACGTAAACCTTTGGGGGTTTTCTATGGAAAACGGTTGGTGGATGATTTTGCCTGGCAATCCGGTGATGTCCGGTCTTTTGCTATTCGCCATTGCAGTGCCCTTTTTGTATTTCGCGCGCACACCCATGCATGGCCTGATTACTTCCCTGACATTGGGGGTTAGTGGACCGTTAAGGCTGGGTTCCCGCTGGCTGATGTCGACGGCCGCGGAAATGCGAGAACGCAACCAGACGGTGCTAATGGCGCACGGCCGTGAAGAAGTCACCCAGGCTATAGAACGCGAGTTCGAGCGCGTGTCCAAGCTGGTCCAGCGTGATCTCCATGGCTACCCGGCATTACAACGCAAGCTGATAGATGAAATCACGCATATTGAAGAGGATTACCAGAAGTGCGGTGAAGTACCGCCACCGACACCGGAATGGACCAAGGCCATAGAAACCATTGCCAGGATCAAGCCCTCCGGCGATGGTTTGGTAGAAAAGTTGTTAGAGGATATTAGTGTATCGATAGAAAAGATACACGATAAGTCTCTGAGCCAGCATCGCAAGTCTTATGAAAAGCGCCATAAGATCCTGAAAGGCTTCATGCCTTTCTGGCGCTCATTGAACAGCACCATGAAGCGTGTGGATAGCAATTTTGGCGGGCTACAGGAAAGTGCCAGTAAGATCGATGCGCAAATGGATAAGTACGAAAAGATTGTCGCCAAGTCGGAGAAGGCCGAGCAAATGCTGACGTCTTCTGCCGCGGTACAATTTTTTATCTCAACGGCCTTCCTGAGCTTGTTATTTGGTGGCGCCTTTGTGAACTACAAGTTAGTGGCATTGCCCATGTCGGAGATGGTAGGTGGAGGTGATTACATTACTGCCAGCCTGAAGGCCTCCGAGGTAGCGGCGTTAGTGATTATCTTGCTGGAAGTGAGCGTGGGGCTTTTCCTTATGGAAGCCCTGCGCCTGACGCATTTGTTTCCACGTATCAATAACCTCAGTGATATGGTTCGCGGTAGATTAAAATGGGCGGCAATCATTTTTCTGTTTGTTTTTGCCGGCATAGAAGTTGCGCTCGCTTTTATGCGCGACAGTATAGTCGCTTCCAATCTGTCTGTTAAGCAGGCACTGGGAGGGGGAGATGCCGCTGTGATAGTGGCTGCGCAGGCAAAAAATAGTATGTTGACCCAGATCCCGATGTTTGGACAAATGGTGTTGGGATTTATTTTACCCTGGGTGTTGGCGCTTGTGGGTGTACCCCTGGAGTACTTTGTTTATTCCGGTCGTACCGTGTTGGGAGTGATAGTGGTTGCCAGTACACGCACATTGGCTTTTATATTGCGGGCACTGAGTAACACCGTACGCCATATCAGTAAGGCATTAATCATGTTTTATGATGTAGTGATTTTTTTGCCCTTGATTGTTGAGCGCGCTTTGGTGAACAAGAAAAGCAGTGAGAAGCAAGACTTCACGTCGACGATCACGTCATTTCATAAGCGCCGGGCTGCAACCGGAGAGCAAATATTATGAAGAAACTGGCATCAGTAATAGCGCTATTAATAACAGCGTTATCACTCAATGGATGTGTTGACCAAAAGGCTCAGGCACGGGCCGTATACATGCTGGTGGATACTTCTGGCACTTATGCCAAGCAAATGAACAAGGCTAAGGCCGTGGTGAATTTCATTCTGAGTGAAATGAATCCCGGTGAGTCGTTTGCCGTGGCGCGCATCAAGAGCAGGAGCTTTACCGAGAAAGACATCATCGCCAAAGTCACTTTTGATTCGGTGCCATCCCGTGTGCATGCACAAAAACGCGCCTTTCGTGTCAAGTTCGACAAATTCGCTAGCAATATAAAGTATGGCAGCGCCCATACGGATATTACCGGTGGCATCATTCAGGGCGCCGAATTTCTGGCTGAGTCGGGTTCTGGCAAAAAGATGATTTTGATATATTCCGATATGCAGGAAGAGCTGGATAAGAAGACCATACGTGACTTTCCTATATCGCTGGACGGAATACAGTTTGTTGCCTTGAACGTCACCAAGTTAAAAACAGATAACATTGACCCGCGACGCTACCTGGGGCGCTTGGCCAACTGGGAACAGCGGGTCATGAACGCCGGCGCAAAAGAATGGCGCGTGGTGAATGATCTGGAACGGCTGGAGCGCATTTTTAAGGCAGGCTGAGTTGTTGCACCACGCCCATAGCGGCCCGTAAATCGCGGGCCTTTATGTGGGGCAAGGGTTTACGGTTTAAGGCAGGGGTGGCCGTTCCAGTTTCACTTTGGCGACCGGTTTTAAAGATTCCACATCGGCATGCGTCAGACATTTCCCAGGGCATTCCACGGCCCATAATTCATCAAAGAAAACGGTCCAGCCAGGGACCTGGATTTTCTCGCCCGCACCCTGTTTGACGGCATCGGAAAGATTGTTTTTGTATAGCAGGCTTATATGAGGGTTGAGTAGATAGTCTTCTGTACCCAGGCCTTCTCGTGCCAGAGCATGTGATAATTGGCTGGCTTCTGGCGACTCAACCAATTGCAGGAATAATGTTTTAGTGAATTGTGTGTCATATGAGACAGCATCTATCTGTAAACACAATGCCCTGGTTTTATTGGTGACGGTCATCAGTAGCTGCTCTATATTGCCACTGTCAATATTGTCGCCAACTTGTAATGTGACATGAGGTGTAAAGACCGGCGCCTCAAATTCTGCGGCCAGATCATGGATGACCTGCTGCCAATAACGCCGGTCGGCCACGGATGGCATTAGCCAGAATGAATAGTGACTTGTTGCCATATCCTGTTTCATCCCCCTCAGGAGTTTTCTTCCAATATGTTGAGTGCTTTCTCAAGACCGCGACGCATGCGGCTAATGGATGATCCCCGTAACGAGGTTTCGCAATCAAGATCCCGATCGCAAGCCTTATACGTCATGCCCGGTCCCTTGGGACTGGGCATTTGAGGTTATTGTCAATTCCGCTCATCTTGAGGTGGGTCTTGAAAGTCATTATTGTGCATTGATATGGAATTCCACGACCTCTCATCCTCAGTGTATCAGCATGGATATCGGATGCGAGAGCGATTTCTGTATCAATTCATGCAACCTGGAGAGGAATTGGCTATGCTACGCGCCGCCCAGGCGCTATTGGCCCCGGCGTCTGAATGAATATTAATGTAATCAATCAGTTCTGATTTAGCAGGAGAGAATTTAAGAAATGTTTAATAAAAACATGACCATAGAAGGTTTTGATGATGAATTGTGGCAGTCCATTCAACGTGAAGAGCGACGCCAGGAAGAGCATATCGAACTGATTGCTTCTGAGAATTATGCCAGCCCGCGTGTGATGCAGGCGCAGGGAACGGTGCTGACGAATAAATATGCCGAGGGCTACCCTCATCGCCGCTATTACGGTGGCTGTGAAAACGTGGACGTGGCTGAGGATCTGGCGATCGCCCGGGCCAGGCAATTGTTTGGTGCGGCCTATGCCAATGTACAACCGCATTCAGGTTCGCAGGCCAATGCGGCCGTGTATTTTGCCCTGTGCCAGCCGGGCGATACCGTGTTGGGCATGAGTCTCGCTGATGGCGGTCACCTGACCCATGGCGCCAAGGTGAGTTTCTCCGGCAAGTTTTTTAATGCCGTGCAATATGGCCTGGACTACGAGACCGGTCAGATTGATTACGCGCAAGTGGAATCGCTGGCCAGGGAACACAAGCCCAAAATGATCATTGCCGGTTTCAGTGCATATTCACAGATCGTCGATTGGCGGCGTTTCCGTGAGATTGCCGACACAGTCGGCGCCTACCTCTTTGTAGACATGGCCCATATTGCCGGCCTGGTCGCGGTGGGCCTGTACCCCAACCCCGTGCCCATTGCCGATGTGGTTACCAGCACCACACACAAGACCCTGCGCGGCCCCCGTGGTGGATTGATTCTGGCTAAAGACAATGAAGACCTGCATAAGAAACTGAACTCCATTGTTTTTCCCGGCACCCAGGGTGGTCCGCTGATGCATGTCATTGCCGCCAAGGCCGTGGCCTTTAAAGAGGCACTGGACCCGAGCTTTAAGGATTACCAGCAGCAGGTATTGGTGAATGCCGATATCATGGCCAGGGTCTTTATTGGGCGAGGTTATAACGTTGTTTCCGGTGGCACTCAAGACCATTTGTTTTTGTTAGACCTGATCAACAAGGGCATTACCGGTAAGGATGCCGAAGCCGCCTTGCATGAGGCCAATATCACCGTCAACAAGAATGCCGTGCCCAACGATCCACAATCACCCTTCGTCACCAGTGGTCTGCGCATTGGCACCCCGGCCATGACCACGCGAGGCTTTAAGGACGAAGAGGCCAGGCAAGTGACCGGCTGGATTTGTGACATACTGGACGATATGAGTGATGCCGGTCGACGCCAGAAGATCAAGGCAGAGGTTGAAGCGTTGTGCGCGAAGTATCCCGTCTATGCTTGATAAGAGAAAAAGCCGGCAGTGGCTTTTGAATGATGTAAGGCACTTATCGGCATCGTTGGTGGGTGAGGTGTGACCGAGTCCAATCACAGTATTCCCTTATTACGTTAATAGGCATATGCAGGAGAACAAATCTGCGTGCCTTACTGGCCCCATGTCTTTGATTTAAAGGGGTCTTGCACTATAGTGGGCCGCTATGCACTGCCCATTTTGTTCCGCCGCGGAGACCAAGGTCGTCGATTCCCGCCTGTCTGAAGACGGTGATTCCATACGCCGCCGCCGCGAGTGTCTGACCTGCAGCGAGCGTTTTACCACTTACGAGCGGGCCGAGCTGCGTATGCCCCAGATCGTGAAGTCCGACGACAGGCGCGAACCCTTCAATGAAGAAAAGCTGCAGGCCGGGATTTGGCGCGCACTGGAAAAGCGCCCCGTGGAGGCTGATGCAGTGGAACTGGCCCTGGGCCAGATACGCCATAAACTGATGGCCAGTGGCGTGCGTGAAATACCGTCACGGCAGCTTGGTGAATGGGTCATGGAGGCACTCAAGGAACTGGACCAGGTGGCCTATGTGCGCTTTGCCTCGGTCTACCGAAGTTTTCAGGACCTGGAGGCCTTTAGTGAGGAGGTCCAGCGCCTGCGCAATGAGCCGGACCCCGAGACCCGTCGCAAACAGCTCAAGCTGATCCCCGATTCCCAATCAAAGGGTTAGCCCGTCATATGACCATGACGGCCCAGGATGCCCGCCATATGGCCCGCGCACTGTATTTGGCGCGACGCGGCCTGTATACCACTGACCCCAACCCCCGCGTGGGCTGTGTGATTGCCAGGAAAGATGTTGTCCTCGGCGAAGGCTGGCATGAACGTGCCGGAGGACCCCATGCCGAGGTCGTGGCCTTGCGAGAGGCCGAGGGCAATTCCCTGCACGATGTGACAGCCTATGTGACCCTGGAACCGTGTAGCCACCATGGGCGCACGCCGCCATGTTCACAGACGTTGATAAAGGCAAAAGTGAAGCGGGTGGTGGTAGCCATGAAAGACCCCAACCCCCTCGTGTCCGGGCAGGGTTTGGCGGACTTGAAAGCAGCGGGTATTACCGTGGCCATGGGCCTGATGGAGACCGAGGCCCGGGCGCTGAACCCAGGTTATGTCTATCGCATGGAAACTGGCCGACCGTGGGTGCGGGTCAAACTGGCCGCCAGTCTGGATGGGCGCACGGCCCTGGCCAATGGCCAGAGCCAGTGGATTACCGGTGCACCGGCACGTGAGGATGTGCAGTGTCTGCGGGCACGGGCCTCCGCCATCCTGACCGGTGTCAGTACCATATTGCATGATGACCCCTCCCTGAATGTGCGCCGTTTTGAGATCGGCCGCCAACCCCTGCGCGTGGTCCTGGATAGCACGCTCAGGCTGTCGCCCGACGCCAGGTTATTGAAACTGGAGGGAAAAACGCTGATTGTGACAGCCAGCGAGGACCACGACCGTATGCTGGCCTTGCAACAGGCCGGCGCCGAGGTGCTGCATGTGGCCACTTCGGGGCATCGCATTGACCTGAAAACCCTGATGACCGACCTGGTGGCCCGGGAAATCAATGAATTGCATGTCGAAGCCGGGGCCACGCTTTGTGGGGCGCTCTTGCATGAGGGACTGGTAAATGAGTTAGTATTGTATCTCGCGCCGCACCTTATGGGCGCCCATGCCCGGGGCATGTTTAATTTTCCGGGACTGGAGAGCATGGATGAGCGTGTGCGGTTAATCATAAAAGACGTTCGTGCCGTGGGGGAGGATTGGCGCATCACGGCCGATGTTAGACACTAAAAACAAGGGGTGGGGTATGTTCACAGGCATTATAGAAGCAACAGGAACTCTGGCCGTTCTGGCGGCCAAGGGCGATGGGATGCGCCTGCATATCAATACTGGAAAACTGGACATGAGTGATGTCGCTTTAGGCGACAGCATTGCCGTCAATGGCGTGTGTCTCACGGTGGTGGATCTGCCCCGCAACGGGTTCTGGGCCGATGTTTCTGATGAGACCTTGCGCCTGACCACCTTGTCTTCCCTGTGCGTGGGCAGTTATGTGAATCTTGAAAAGGCCATGCCGGCCAATGGTCGCTTTGGTGGTCATATGGTCAGCGGTCATGTGGATGGTTTGGGCAAGATCATTGGACGCCAGGACAATGGCCGTTTCGTGAAATTTCACGTGCAAGTCCCCCCTGAATTGTCACGTTATATTGCTCATAAAGGCTCGGTGTGCGTTGATGGAGTGAGCCTGACCGTCAATAGTGTGGATGCCAATCGTTTCAGTCTGACTATCGTGCCGCATACGGTGCAGGAAACCATTATGGGTCATTATGCCGTCGGCGACTGCCTCAATATCGAGGTTGACGTGATGGCGCGTTATATTGAGCGCCTGCTGAATGCCGGGGAGGAGGTGCCCTTGCGTACAGGTGTTACACCGGAGTTGCTGGCCGAGCACGGGTTTTTACCGCAATAAAAGCCTGATTAATTAATTACTCCCATACATGAGTCTGTATGGTATCGGCAGCGAGGGTGGGTATTACTGTGTGTTTTGTATGGGGACCTGAAATCATCAAGGGCGACAGTCTGTGATGGATAGGTGATAATAGGGACACGATAAATAGTGATAGTTTAAGCATTATGGCGATCAGCCCCACCGAAGATATTATTGAAGAGCTGCGTCAGGGCCGAATGGTGGTCCTGATGGACGACGAGAACAGAGAAAACGAGGGTGACCTGGTGATGGTTGCCGAGCATGCACGTGCCGAAGACATCAATTTCATGGCCCGTTATGGACGGGGGCTGGTTTGTCTGACCCTGACCCGGGAGCGTTGCCAGCAGTTACAGCTTCCCTTGATGGTCAATGATAATCGCGCCCAGTTGTCTACCAACTTCACGGTATCCATTGAAGCCGCCGAAGGGGTGACCACAGGCATCTCCGCGGGCGACCGGGCCAGGACCATACAGGCAGCCGTCAAGGCGGATGCCAGGCCCGCGGAGATTGTCCAGCCTGGTCATATCTTTCCCTTGATGGCGCAGCGGGGCGGTGTGTTGGCGCGGGCCGGTCATACCGAGGCCGGTGTGGACCTGGCGCGACTGGCGGGCAAGGAGGCGGCCAGTGTGATCTGCGAGATCATGAATGAAGACGGCACCATGGCGCGTCTGCCCGAGCTCAAGGTGTTTGCCGGGGAGCATAATCTGCTGATAGGTACTATCGCCGATCTCATCAAGTTTCGCCTGGAGAATGAGGCCACGGTGCAGCGAGTGGGCGAATACAGCATGCCTACAGAACATGGCGACTTTAATGTCATCGCATTCCATGACGATATTAGAGATGTGGTGCACCTTGCCCTGATCCAGGGTGAGATTGACAAAGATCAACCCACGCTGGTACGTGTGCATGTACAGGAATCATTAGCCGATTTGTTTACCGATGCCCATCGCTCCGGTAGCTGGACGCCCAGCCAGGCCCTGGAACGGGTGGCCCAGGAAGGATGTGGCGTCGTCGTATTGCTGGATCAGCAATGCCAGGGTGATAACATGCTCGAACGCCTGCAGTATTTTAAAAGGGGTGCAGAGACCGGTTCATTGCTTCAGGAGACACCGCATGGTGGTGAAGTACTGCGTACTTATGGTGCGGGTTGTCAGATACTGGCTGATGTCGGTGTCGGCAAGATGCGGGTAATGGGTCATGCCATACGTTTGCCCGCCATGTCCGGTTTTGGGCTTGAGGTTGTAGAGAATCTTGAGACCAGCCATGATCGATCTATCGAAAGCAGGAAACAACAGGCAGGATGAGCAAAAGAAATACACTCGAAGGTGACTTGATTGTACGCGGCGCACGATTTGGTATTGTGGTATCGCGTTTTAACAGTTTCATTGGTGAGCCTTTGCTGGAGGGCGCCATGGATGCCTTGCTGCGTCACGGTGCCCAGACATCAGATATCGATATTGTGCGTGTACCCGGGGCTCATGAGATTCCTCTGGTCTTACAGGTCATGGCCGATAGCAACAAATATGATGCATTGATTGCATTGGGTGCCGTGATACGCGGTTCAACACCTCATTTTGATTATGTGGCAAGCGAGTGCACCAAGGGCTTGGCCCATGTCAGCATGCAAGGCAAGTTACCGGTCGCTTTTGGTGTATTGACTGTGGATACGATAGAGCAGGCCATAGAGAGGGCAGGTACCAAGGCGGGCAACAAAGGCGCGGAAGCGGCTTTGTCAGCCGTTGAAATGGTGAACCTGCTTAAACAACTTAAATAACTGAAGCATCTTGTAACAAAAGGGGGCGATCATGAGTAAAGGCAGTCGTCACAAGGCAAGACAGGCAGCAGTGCAGGCATTGTATCAGTGGCAATTAACGGAACAATCGCCGGCAGAAATTGAGGATCACTTTATTCTTGATCATGAGATGAGTGATGTTGATATGGAATACTTCGATTATCTTGTGCGCGAGGTACCCCTGCACCAGCATGAACTGGATGACCATATTCTTCCGTACCTGGATAGAAGTATTAATGAGGTGGACCCAGTGGAGCGTGCGATATTGCGTATTGGTACATACGAATTCGAGTTTCACCCGGAGATACCCTATAAAGTTGTGATTGATGAAGGCGTTGAACTTGCCAAGACCTTTGGCGCCGAGCATGGCCATAAGTTTGTCAATGCGGTGTTAGACAAGGTGGCCGCCAAACTACGGTCCGTGGAAACCGCCTCCGGCTAGACGGAGTATTCATTGGGTGAGTTTGATCTTATACGCGATTTTTTCGCTCAACAGCAGTTGTCAAGACAGGATGTAGTACTGGGAATAGGTGATGACGCCGCCATTCTGGATGTCCATCCTGGTGCCGAGTTGATCACGACATCCGACCTGCTTGTTGAAGGTGTCCATTTTCCCCAGTCGACCAGTGCCTATGATGTGGGCTATAAATCCCTTGCCGTCAACCTGAGCGATATGGCCGCCATGGGGGCCGAGCCTGCATGGTTCCTTTTGAGTATCAGCCTTCCTGAGGCCAGCGAATCATGGCTAAGAAATTTTTGTGAAGGCCTGTTTTCCCTGGCCAGTGAGTGCACTGTGCAACTGGTCGGTGGTGATACAGTTCGTGGTCCTCTTGCAGTGGGTGTCACCATGATGGGATGGGCACCGCAATCCCAGGCTATCAGACGGTCTGGCGCCAGGCCGGGTGATGGTGTCTATGTTACAGGAGTATTGGGTGATGCCGGCCTGGCGTTGGCCGGCATACAAAACGAAGTATGGCTACCACAAGATATACAGATGTTATTGTTGATAACACTCAACCGTCCCGTGCCCAGGGTTCAGGAAGGTATTAAGTTAAGGGGTCTTGCCACCAGCGCCATCGATATTTCTGATGGACTGGTTTCTGATTTGGGGCATATCTGTGCTGAGAGTAACGTCGGCGCTGAAGTGGAGTTGTCTTTGATACCTTTGTCGGAGAGCTACATGGAATTTGCTATGCCTGTGTTCGGGTATGATAAGGCTGTTAGTCACGGCGATGATTATGAATTATGTTTTACAGTACCCGAAGAGAAAGAGGTTCAGTTTACCGGTTTATACAAAGAATTCTCTGTACCTGTCACCCGCATCGGGGCGATTACCGAGGTTCGTGATATAAGATGGATACAAGAAGACGGTAACAGGGCGACCTTCAGTAAGGGTCACGATCATTTCCCGGATGAATGACTCGTTTTAGCATATCCCGTGACAGTATCTTTAGCACTACACCCTTTTCGCAACCCCGTTCATTTCCTGGCAACGGGAATGGGTTCGGGCCTAAGCCCATGGGCGCCTGGCACCATGGGCACCCTGGTGGCGGTTCCCGTCTATTTGTTAATTGCCGGTTTACCGCTGATCGTATACCTGATTGTAGTGTTATTAAGTTTTATCGCGGGCGTATTGATCTGTGGCCGCACCGCCAGGGATATGGGTGTACATGACCATCCAGCGATAGTCTGGGATGAGTTTGTCGGTCTGTGGGTTGCCTTGATTTATGTTCCTCTAAGCTGGTGGTCTGTTGCTCTGGGTGTGGCACTATTCAGGTTGTTTGATATATGGAAGCCACAACCCATACGATGGCTGGATAGACATGTAGGCGGCGGACTGGGCATCATGGTAGATGATGTGCTGGCAGGAATATATGCATTGGTTGCCTTGCATGTCATTGTCTACGGGATATTGATGATATGGCCAGACGTAGCGTAGCTCCAGTCTGTGCCGACTCATGATGATAAAAGAATGGATAACAAAGATATCCAGAAGGAAAGTGGATTGTGGAATTGCCTATAGAAATGCGGTCATACATTGTTCCGGACGTGACTAATGATGAGAAGTCCTCTATGGCTGAGAAAGCCACTCTGTTCTCCGAATTATCACGAAAAGAAATTGAACTGCTGGCAGAGCATATGCATGTGTGCGAGGCAGGTCAGGGTATAGCCATACTCAAGGAAGGTGAACGTGGCGGTTATCTATGTGTATTGATAAGTGGGCGGTTGGATGTATATAAAGAGTCAGGCAGTGGTCAATCGAGAAAGATCTCTACCGTGAGACCGGGTCGTGCGATAGGCGAGATGTCGCTGATAGATGGTCAGGCTTATTCCGCCACGGTTTTGGCAACAGAACCCGTGAAATTACTGGTACTGGCCCAGAATGATTTTATCAATGTCTCCAGACGTTATCCGCGATTGGGCTTAAAGTTGTTATGGCGTATATCCAGGTTGGTCAGCCTGCGTTTGCGCCAGACCAGCGCGGGACTCACCGAACATCTGGAGGGATAGCTAAACAGGTTAGTTACTTGCCTTGGCCGTGTTGTGCAGAATCTTCAGCGCCTTTACGGCTGCGTCATAGCCCTGGTCAGCCGATTGTTTCCACAGAACTTCCGCGACTTCCCAATTCTGTTGTACACCATGACCGTTGGCGTAGGCTATTCCCAAACTGAATTGAGCAGCAGGGTCTCCCTGGTTCGCGGCTTTTTGCCACCATCGTGCGGCAGTCACCAGATCCCGGTTGGCTCCAAAGCCGTTGGAATACATCAGCCCCAGGTTAAACTGTGCATCGGTATTCCCTGACAGTGCGGCCTTGCGCCACCAGATAACGGCTTCATTGAAATCGACCTCGACTCCTATGCCTTTGGCAAAAATAACGCCCATGTTGTACTGTGCCTTGGAGTGGCCCTGGCTCGCGGCCTTTTGATACCACGCCAAGGCCTGTTTCAGGTCCTGCTTTACGCCTTCCCCGTTAAAGTACAGCGTTCCCAGGTGATATTGCGCAGGGGCGTGCCCCTGCTGTGCGATGACCCGCCAAGTGTTTGCGGCATAAGCATGATGACCTTCTTTGTAGGCTTTGATAGCCTCCTGATGCAGGTAATGTGAAGCCGTGTGTGTCCCAAGATCGCGCAGAATATTGCTCTGAGGGGTTTCCTGAACCAGTCGGCCATCGGTGTGATGTATGGCCGCGTTTGCAGTCATGGCCGCGAAAAAAGTCATTAGCATGGCCAGGATGCGGGTATTCCGCAAATAAACCGGACTCCCTGTTGCCTGGTGCACTCCGCTTCGTGATGTATTGTCCGCCATTAACTTACCCTCTGTTTCAGGTCGTACACTCATAGTCGACCGGGTGCAGCTAGAATTTAGAGAGGCAAGACTCATGCCACAATTGCACAATAAATGTGCAACAAAATGTCAAAAGTGCTGTAATGTCACGTAAACAAAGGGAAAGTAATACTGTCCTGTTTGGGATTTTCGGCCACAAAGGGACAGATTTAATTCACAGTACAGGCGGGAACAGGAATATTTGCTGTTAATACGGCACATAATTGGCATTTTGCAGGTGCCAGTATTTTGGTTTATCCGATTGGGAGTCCCTGGCGGGAGGTGGCCCTATAGTTGCCAGATGCTGCGTCCTTTGGACTGGTATGCATTTGCATCCAGTATGGATTTTACATCAATAATACAGGCCTGATCATTCAGTTTGTCAGAATAGGTCTTCATGTCTTTATCAACAAACTCCAGGTGAGCCACAGCGATGACCATGCTATCGGCCCTGGGTAGTTGATCCCACGCTTTAAGGTCGATGCCATATTCATTCTTTGCTTCTGTGGTTGAAGCGAGTGGGTCATGTATATGCAACTCCACACCGTAACTGTTGAGCTCATTGATGATATCGATGACGCGGGAATTTCGTAAGTCTGCACAGTTTTCCTTAAAGGTCAGGCCAAGGATATTGATGCTTGCGCCCTTGACTTGAAAACCTGATTGAATCAACTGTCTGATGGTCTGCTCAGCAATGTACTTACCCATGCCGTCATTGATTTGTCGACCGGCGAGGATCACGTCGGGGTGATAGCCTATCAGATCGGCCTTATAGGTTAGGTAATAAGGGTCGACGCCGATACAATGTCCGCCGACAAGACCTGGTTTGAATGGAAGAAAGTTCCACTTGGTACCCGCGGCTTCCAGCACTTCCGCGGTATTGACACCTACCTTATTAAAAATAATTGCCAGCTCGTTCATTAACGCGATATTAAGATCACGTTGGGTGTTTTCAATGACTTTTACAGCCTCGGCAGTTTTAATGCTGCTGGCCCTGTACACACCCGCTTTAATTATGGTTTCGTATAGAGAGGCAACATTCTCCAGGGTCTCGGGTGTGTCACCGGAAACAACCTTAACAATAGAGGTTAGAGTATTCTCCTTGTCACCCGGGTTGATGCGCTCTGGCGAGTAACCAATATTAAAATCTTTTTTCCATTTCAGCGATGAATACTTTTCGAGTTCAGGAATACAAATCTCCTCTGTGGCACCGGGAAAAACAGTGGATTCGTATATGATGGTTGAACCGCGTTGCATATGCTTGCCTACAATTTTGCTGGCTGCCTTGAGCGGCTCGAAATTGGGGCGGTGTGACTGATCAATCGGTGTGGGGACTGCGATGATATAATAATCGGCTTCGTTGAGTTCTTCCGGCCCTCGGGCGAAAGACAGCAGGTTCGCTGCCTTGAATGCATCCGGTCTGACTTCTCCGGTGGCATCATAACCTTCCCGATAGGCCTCCAGTTTGGTGGAATTGGTGTCGTAGCCTATGGTTGTGTAGTGTTTGCCAAGCTCAATCGCCAGTGGCAGGCCCACGTAGCCCAGTCCTATAACAGCAATACGGGTCATTGAGAATCCCCGGGCAGAGTTGGTATCGCTTTCATTCCGTGAGTATAGCCAATCAAAACAGGTTGTTATTGGGCCTGGTGTTGTTTCTGGTGCCAGTGCCAGGCGCTGGCCACGATCTCATTCAGGTCAGTGTGTTTGGGTTGCCAGCCCAGAATCTTGCGCGCCTTTTCCGAGGAGGCCGTGAGCACGGGTGGATCGCCAACGCGGCGGCCTTCCATAGTATAGGTAATTTTTTGCCCTGTTATTTTCTCTGCCGCGGCGATGACTTCTTTCACGGAAAAACCATTCCCATTCCCCAGATTAAAGATGTCCGAGTTGCCACCTTTATCCAGGTAGTCGAGTGCTTTCATGTGTGCATCGCAAAGATCTTCAACATGAATGTAATCGCGGACACAGGTGCCGTCCGGTGTATCGTAATCCTCCCCAAAGATACATAGCGACTTGCCGCTAACCAGCAGCGATAAAAGTATATTGGGGATTAAATGCGTTTCGGGGTCATGCAGCTCGCCGGTATCCGATTCGTTGTCGGCGCCAGCTGCATTAAAATATCGCAGACTCACATTCTTGAGCCCATAGGCATGATCGTAGTCTTTCAGAATATGCTCGACCATGAGTTTGGTTTGTCCGTAGGGATTAATCGGGACAGTGACATGGGCTTCATCGATAGGTGTGTAGCTCGGGTTACCGAAGACTGCGGCCGTGGATGAAAAAATAAAAATCTTGCACTGGTGGGCCATCATCGCGTCCAGCAGGTTGAGTGTACCGGTGACATTGTTTCTATAATACAGGGCCGGTTTCTCAACCGATTCACCTACTAGGGATTTGGCCGAGAAATGCATGACAGCATCAATTTGATGGGACGAAAAGGTTTGTTCCAGATCTCCCGGGTTAAGCAAATCGCCTTCAATAAACTCCCCCCATTGTACGGCCTCGCGGTGGCCCGTGGAAAGATTGTCGAAGACTAAGACATCATGACCTGCGCGCGCTAACATCTTGCACATATGCGATGCGATATAGCCGGCGCCCCCACATACCAACACTTTCATTTAATTATTTCCTATATAGCCAGTATCAAAGCTGAGTGATGGTGTAGTATCTCATAGCGTAAATTTAAGGGTATTATTAAAACAGTACTATTGCAAAAGGATAATTGGCTATGGAAGTATTGATCACGGGTGGCGCCGGTTTTATCGGTTCGCATTTTGTTGGTGCCCTGATTGCCCGGGGTGACAAGGTCAGGGTGCTGGATAATCTTTCTACTGGCAAGCTTTCCAATATAGAAGAGTACGCCTCTGCTATAACCTTTTTAGAAGGTGATATACGGGATGGCAAACTGACCGATGAATGCGTGCGTGGCTGTGATGCGGTCGTACATTTGGCGGCAGTGGCTTCCGTGCAGGCCAGCGTCGATGATCCACTCGGTACACACGGCTCAAACTTTGATGGCACCTTGAACTTATTGGAAGGTTGCCGCAAGCATGGAGTCGCACGTTTTATTTATGCCAGTTCGGCCGCGGTGTATGGGGATACCGAGACCATTCCCGTGGCCGAAACGGCATCGTTGAATCCACTCACACCCTATGCCGTGGATAAATTGAGTGGCGAATATTATTTGAGTTATTTCAACAGACAATATGACCTTAACACGACGGCATTTCGTTTTTTTAACATTTATGGTCCACGCCAGGACCCATCCTCCCCATACTCAGGTGTGATCAGTATTTTCGTACATCGCGCCCTGAGTAATCAAGGTGTGACGATTTTTGGAGATGGCGGACAAACGCGTGATTTTGTCTACGTGGGGGATCTGGCTGCCATGCTGGTGGCATCGCTGGACCGGGAAGACATGGGTGGTGCGGTGATTAATCTGGGCAGAGGAAGACAGACCTCGCTACTGGAATTGCTGACGGCTCTGGAATCCCTGACCGGCAATACCATAGCACGTGAGTTTCTTCAGGCCCGGGCGGGGGATATCCGCCATTCCTGTGCCGATATTGTGCGCCTGAAAAAATATTTTGACAAAGTACCCGAAACGGATATCGAGCAGGGCCTGTCCAGTCTGCTCAAATCTATATCTTAAGCCGATCATTGTGGTTAGATGCGCAACTACTATACTTTCAAACTGTTTAGCAACTCTGTTTGAGCGCATCGTAACCCAACGGCTGAGTCTGATTCGTGGAATGTTGGGTTACGGTGCACGCTTGGCTACGGGAGTAAAGATTGACCCTGGTGGGTATGTGCACCTAACCTAACCTACGAGGCTGCTGAAGTCTTTGCCTTAAGCCTGCATCAGTAGACCCAGGAGGACAAGCTTGTCTGATTGCCCGGGTCTTCGTACACTCCCCGCCACAATAAAATAACCAGGCTCTCCTCATGATGTTTTCAGACAGAGTATTGTTATCACGGTGCGCAAGCATCGTGACGCCCCTTGTCCTCGCGGGTCTTTTCACAGCCTGTTCCCAGGCGCCCATCAGGCCGGAGTCGGGCCGGCAGGGCGACTATGCCTATACGCGCAGCTATCTCGAATGGTTCATCCCCAGGCAAATGGCCAAGCACGATGTGCCGGGTGTGAGTATCGCTCTGGTCGATGACCAGAACGTAATTTGGGCCAAGGGTTTTGGTTATGCCGATGTGCGAGCCAGGCAAAAGGCAGGGGCCGATACGGTGTATCGGGTCGGTTCGATTGCCAAATTATTAACCGCATCCGCGGCCATGCAATTGCGTGAACAGGGTAAGTTGGATATCGATGCGCCACTGGCGGACGTACTACCCGGCTTTCGCGTGCGCTCCCGGTTCAAGAATATCCCCCCGGTCACACCGCGCAGCATCATGACCCATCACTCCGGTCTGCCTGCCGATATTCTCAAGGGCATGTGGACGCAGGGACAGGGCGAGTCCTTCACGAGCGTCGTTGATCAGTTGCAGACGGAATATCTAGCCTACCCACCCGATCATATTTATTCCTATTCTAATGTGGCCGTGTCCTTATTGGGCCATGCCATTCAAACCGTGAGCCGGCAATCGTTTGAGGATTACATTGATCAGAATCTTGTGCGGCCCATGGGTATGACCCATACCGGGTTTAAGCCGAGCGACAACATGCGGCCGTTGCTGGCCAGGGGTTATTCGGATTCCGGGGTTATAGAGACAGGTAATTTGCGTGACCTCCCTGCCGGCGGTTTATACAGCAACGTCAATGATCTTGCTCAGCTGATGAAAATGGTGTTCGCGCAAGGCCGCAGCGGAGACCGGCAAATCCTGAAGCCGGCTACCCTGAATGAGATGTTGCGACAACAAAATAAAGATGTTGCTCTGGACTTTAATTTTCAAATTGGTCTGGGTTGGTTTCTGGTCAAGCACGGCCTGAATGACGCCGGTCCGGTGGCCTCCCATGGCGGCGGAACCCCTTGCTATTTTAGTCAGCTCATTACCCTGCCTGCGCACAAGCTGGGTGTAGTGGTGTTGGCCAATTCCTGCAGCTCTGGCAGCACCGTGGCCGATACCGCTACGCTGGCTTTAAAGTTGGCGCTGGAATCCAAGACCGGTGTGGTGCGTCCACTTGAAAACAAGCTGGCGAAGGCGCCACTGGAACAGGAGCCCACACTCAAGCAGCTCGATGAACTGCAAGGGCGTTATGCCACCTGGCTGGGATTGATTGATGTCAAGCGTAAAGGCAAGCGCCTGCAGGCAAAGTTAAGTGGCTGGAATTTTGATTTACTGCCGCATACCGACGGCACATTCAGCATACAATTCAAGTTATTCGGTTTATTCAATATACGTGATCTCTATGGTATAGACCTCGATAATGTCTTGCTCAAACCGGTGGATACAGACGGTCATCATGTGATTGTCATGAACTTCAAGGGGCGTGACCAGATCTTCGGTGAGCGCGTGACCCCGCAACCGGTACCCAAGAGCTGGTTGGCGCGGCTGGGTGCGTTGGAAATCATCAACCCGGATGAGTATATGCGTTTTCGTGACAACCGCCTGGCCATGGATGATGGCATTATGGTGATGCGTTATCGCCTGAAGATGCCAGTGCTGCCGGAGCAGAGCGCGGCACTGCCTATTATGCCCATTTCAGATACCGAGGCTGTGATCATGGGCCTGGGACGGGGTCTGGGCGAAACCGTGCAAATCATTCAGCAAGATGGCGAGGAAATACTGCGTTTCTCAGGTTATGATGCTCACTGGACAGCATACGATACACCGCACCCTCTGACGGCGCAGCATGCCGAGACGCTGGCGCACAAGGTACAGGCCGTTCCAGTAAAAAACTAGGCGTCACCCCAAGGAGTGCTATGTCAGATTCTGAAACAGCACTGACTACCCTGGCCGAACAACTGGGCGAGTGTCTGAAGTTCCGCTCTGCCAGGATCGCCACGGCCGAATCCTGTACCGGTGGTTGGGCCGGGCAGGTCATCACGGCCGTACCCGGCAGCTCACACTGGTTCGAGCGTGGTTTCATCACTTATACCAATAACGCCAAACGCGAGATGCTGGGCGTCTCCACCGATATCCTGTCGCGCTATGGCGCCGTCAGCGTGCAATGCGCGCGCGCCATGGCAGAAGGCGCCCTGGCCAACAGTCGTGCGCAATATGCCCTGGCCATTACCGGCATCGCCGGCCCTGGGGGTGGCAGTGCCGAGAAGCCTGTCGGTACGGTCTGTTTTGCCTGGGCCGGTATTGACAAAGAAACACGCTCAACCCTGGAGCACTATGAAGGCGATCGCCAGGCCGTGCGCCGGCAGGCCGTGGAGCATGCGCTAAAAGGGATGATAGATTTTGTCTAATAGATCCTTACTCTAGGAGACTGTCGGATTTAGGTATTGGAAGTGGCGGTTCATTGTGTTAGCTCGACACCTAAATCCAAATTTTTGTTTCAAAAAAATACGATTCACGCTGAGATGCAGACATTTTCC
>BTRG01000037.1:0-25866 GCA_036986275.1 Gammaproteobacteria bacterium
ACCGGGTCGCCAAGGGCCAACCCATTGCCCTGGTGGGCTCCTCCGGCCGTTCCACCGGCCCCCATCTGCACTTTGAAGTCCATCGCAACGGGCGGGCCGTGGATCCTCAGGGGTATCTGGTGAAACGCAGCCGACATTAGCAGACTGTTGAAAGGTGTTTTTAACAGCCTGCCAGGCGATTCAGGGATCTATCGTACATTTTAAACGCTTACGCGTTTAAACAATGGAGCAAAACATAAACCACTTTTGCTTTGCGATTTGAAAAAGGCCATAGAGGACTTTTTCAGCATCTTGTTAGATCTGCCTTCAAGTCTTCACTTTTTTCCTACATAATCCACGGCTTTATAGCTTGGGCCGAGGACCGGCATTCCATTGATGATTAGCAAGGTAGTGACAAAAATATTTGGTAGCCGCAACAGTCGCTTGATCAAGCGCATGCAACAAACTGTGACGGCTATTAATGCCCTGGAAGAGGGTGTGGCGGCGCTATCCGATGAGGCGTTGCAGGCCAGGACTGGAGAATTTCGCTCACGACTGGAACAGGGTGAGACAATCGATCAATTGCTACCGGAGGTCTTTGCGGTCGTGCGCGAGACCGCCAAACGGGTTCTGCATATGCGCCATTTCGACGTGCAGCTCATCGGCGGCATGGTGTTGCATGAGGGCAAGATTTCCGAAATGCGAACCGGTGAAGGCAAGACGCTGGTGGCGACACTGGCAGTGTATCTGAATGCCTTGCCCAATAAGGGCGTTCATGTTGTAACGGTGAATGATTACCTGGCGCGACGCGATGCAGAATGGATGGGCAAGGTATATACCTTCCTCGGCCTGACCACGGGTGTCGTCGTATCGGGTCAGGACAGTGAGAGCAAACGTGCTGCTTATGCCGCTGACATCACATATGGCACCAATAATGAGTTTGGTTTCGATTACCTGCGTGACAATATGGCCTTCCGGGCCGAGGAGCGCTTTCAGCGAGGCACCCATTTTGCCGTTATCGACGAAGTGGACTCCATCCTGATCGATGAGGCCCGGACACCGCTTATTATTTCCGGGCCGGCCGAGGAGAGTGCAGACCTTTATCAGAAGATTAATACCATTGCACCCATGCTTACCGCGCAAAAGGAAGAAGACGGCGAAGGAGATTATAGTGTCGATGAAAAGGGCAAGCAGGTTCATCTGACCGAGGCGGGACATGAGCGGGTTGAAACTTTGTTGGCGCAGTCCGGTATTCTGGAGCAAGGCGGTAATCTGTACGACCCAGCCAATATTGCGTTGTTGCACCATCTCACCGCCGCCTTGCGTGCACATTCCCTGTATCAGCGCGAGGTGGATTACATCATCAAAGACGGTGAGGTCGTTATTATTGATGAGTTCACCGGGCGCATGATGCCGGGGCGTCGTTGGTCAGATGGCTTGCATCAGGCGGTGGAGGCCAAAGAAGGCGTCAAGATACAGAGCGAAAATCAGACGCTGGCATCGATTACGTTCCAGAATTATTTTCGTCTCTACGGCAAGTTATCGGGTATGACCGGTACGGCCGATACCGAAGCCTTTGAATTGCAATCCATCTATGGATTGGAAGTCGTCGTCGTCCCTACGCACCGGCCAATGATACGTCAGGACATGGGGGATCAGATCTACCGAACTTCCGCGGAAAAGCATGCGGCTATTGTCGAGGACATACGTGATTGCCATAAGCGTGAACAGCCAGTGTTGGTGGGTACGATTTCTATTGAAAGTTCCGAACACTTGTCCAAGGTATTAAAGCAGGAAAAGATCCCTCATGAAGTCCTGAATGCCAAGCAACACGAACGTGAGGCACATATTGTTGCCGATGCCGGCAAACCCGGTGCCATTACCATAGCGACCAATATGGCGGGCCGGGGTACCGATATTGTCCTGGGCGGTAACCTTGAGATGGAGCTTGAGGGTGTGGATGAATCACAGGCCGAGAAAGTTCGTGAAGACTGGCAGGTGCGGCATGAGCATGTATTAGAAGCCGGCGGTTTACATGTGATCGGTACGGAGCGTCATGAATCCCGTCGTATTGATAATCAACTCCGTGGTCGTTCAGGGCGTCAGGGTGATCCGGGATCATCCCGGTTCTATCTGTCTCTGGAAGACAGTCTTATGAGAATCTTCGCTTCGGAACGTGTATCCAACATCATGTTGAAGCTGGGCATGCAGGAAGGAGAGGCCATTGAGCATCCACTGGTGACTCGAGCGATCGAAAATGCACAACGCAAGGTAGAAGGGCGGAACTTTGATATTCGCAAACAACTGCTTGAATATGACAATGTAGCCAATGATCAGCGTCATGTGATTTATGACCAGCGTAATCTATTGATGGATTCAGAGTCTATTGCTGACAATATCGTTGCCATACGCAAAGAAGTGTTAAACGACGTGATTGATTTATATATCCCTCGTGGCAGCATGGAAGAACAATGGGATGTGCCGGGACTCGAGCAAACCCTGGAGCAGGAGTTTGCCACACAGTTATCGATTCAACAGTGGTTGGATGATGATGCCGGGTTAGAGGATGAGAAGCTGCGCGAAAAGGTCGTCGCCGAGTTCGAGCGTTTATATAACGAGAAAGTAGCGACCTATGGTGAGCCCATTATGCGCGAAGCGGAAAGTGTTATCATGCTTCAGGTGCTTGACAGGGAATGGAAAGAACATCTGGCTGCAATGGACTATTTGCGCCAGGGCATTCATCTTAGGGGTTATGCGCAAAAAAACCCCAAGGACGAATTCAAGCGCGAAGCCTTCATGTTGTTTACCGAGATGTTGTCCCGTATCAAGCTTGAAGCGATTCGCATACTGACTATCATGCAGATACAGGCCGAGACAGACATGGATTCCCTGGCGGCATCATCCGAACCGGATGAATCACATATGCAGTATTCGCATCCTGAACTGGGTCAGCCCCAATTACCCGAAGAGAATGCCCCGGCAGCCGTCGACAACAAACCGATAGTACGCAGTGGTAGAAAGATAGGGCGAAATGAGCCTTGTCCCTGCGGGTCCGGTAAGAAATACAAGCACTGTCATGGTCGAGTAACGTGATAGCAATGCATACTTAAAGGTTTTCAATGTACGGTTTACGTAGTAAAAGGGGACTTGACGTCCCCTTTTTATTTTGGAGAGAACTATGTCCGTGGGCCTGGAAACATCACTGAAACTACTGCCTGTAAAGGGCGTGAGGCTGGCATCGGTAGCAGCGGGTGTGCGCTATACAGATCGCCCCGATGTGGTGGTGATAGAACTGGCGGATCAGACCCGAGCAGCGGGGGTGTTTACACGGAATCGATTTTGCGCAGCACCCGTTATTGTCAGCAAGGAACATTTGGCGGCAAATTCCATTCGGGCTTGTCTGGTTAATGCCGGTAACGCCAATGCCGGTACCGGGGAGCAAGGCATAGCTGATGCCAGGGCGTGTTGCATGGCTTTGGCGCAAAGGTTGGGCTGCGAGACCGATAACGTGTTGCCTTTCTCCACAGGAATAATAGGTGAACGATTACCTGTAAAACGTATCACCGAATCGCTGGATGAGTGCATTGGTAATTTAAAAGAAGATGCCTGGGATGCGGCAGCCACAGGCATCATGACAACAGATACAGTGCCTAAGGGCATATCCAGGCAATGCGTTATACAGGGTAAAACGATAACGATTACAGGAATAGTGAAGGGCTCTGGCATGATCAGGCCCAACATGGCAACGTTGTTATCATATATTGCAACAGATGCCAGGGTCAGCCAGCCTGTATTGCAGGAGCTTCTTAATGAGATGGTAAGCTGTTCGTTTAATCGTACGACCGTGGACGGTGATACCTCTACCAACGACAGTTGTTTGTTGTTTGCTACAGGCGCGAGTGGTATCGACGAGATAAAGGACATAAAAGAACATGGCTATGTAATATTAAGACAGGCAATGCTGGATGTATTTCTGTGGCTGGCACAGGCCATTGTTCGCGACGCGGAAGGTGTTACCAAGTTCATCACTATCAATGTACAAGATAGCACATCGACAGCTGAGGCCCTGGAGGTAGCTTTTACCGTTGCGCACTCGCCTCTGGTAAAAACAGCATTGTTTGCCAGCGATCCTAACTGGGGCCGCATACTGGCTGCTGTGGGCCGGGCACCGGTCCCGGATCTGGATGTGGGCAAGGTCTCGATATTACTGGGAGATGTCTGTGTCTTGAGAGATGGTGCATTGGCAGCGGGTTATCAGGAACAACAGGGTCAGGCTGTTATGGATGAAGATGAGATCACCATCACTATTACGCTGGGACGGGGGACGGAGCAAGCAACTGTCTGGACCAGTGATTTGTCATATGACTATATTAAGATAAATGCCGAATACCGAAGCTGACTCTACCGTAGCGGTTGCCGTGGGAGTACTGATTGATGAGCGGCATCGTGTGTTGGTAGCCAGGAGAGCGGCTGAGTCACATCAAGGGGGGTTGTGGGAATTTCCAGGTGGCAAGGTGGAGCGGGGCGAGACAGCATACCAGGCCTTGTGCCGTGAATTTCAGGAAGAGATTGGTATAACAATAACTACAGCGTCACAGTTCTTAAAAGCTAAACATGCTTATGCTGACAAGATAGTTGAGCTGGATGTATGGCGTATAGAATCCTATTCAGGCAATGCCCACGGAAACGAGGGTCAGGACATAAAGTGGGTGAATATTGATTCCCTGCATGCATTGGCATTTCCAAAGGCGAACCGGCGAATTATCAACACCCTTCAATTACCCAATGTGTATGGTATATCCAGTGCCTCTCGTTACGGGACACAGAATTTCCTAAAACGGTTGCAGGCAAAGCTGGACGAGGGATTGGCATTACTGCAGATTCGTGAGCCTGGATTGTCAGAAATTGAGGTCTTGTCACTTGCGGAACAGGCAGTAAAGCTCTGCCATCCCTATAATGCACGGGTGCTATTAAACGGTTATCTTGAGTGCATCGAGGATCTGGGTGCAGATGGTGTGCACCTGTCGATGAAGGCGGCAAGGCAACTGACCTCGCGTCCGCTGACAGACCAAAGGCTGGTGGCGGTCTCATGCCATAATAAACAGGAAATGGATGTCGCATACAGACTTGATGCCGATTTTGCAGTCCTTTCACCGGTATTGCCGACAAATAGTCATCCTGGAGCACCCACTCTGGGATGGGATACATTTATGGAGCTATCACGCAGCGTTCCTGTTCCGGTTTATGCATTGGGGGGCATGAAACAGGAGCATATAATCCAGGCTCAGAAACTGGGGGGGCTGGGGGTAGCGATGCTGGGACAACTCTGGGAGAACAGCTTACATACTTCCTAGCCTGAGCAGGACAATGCCAGGTATTGCTTGTGTAAACGTTCGACTTGCTTATGCAGTTTGTTAGTACTTCCATCATTATGGATTACATCATCAGCAAGTGCGAGACGTTTAGAACGTTCTATCTGTGAATCTATAATTTTATGAACTTCTGCAGCAGCTAGTTGATCACGTTTCACTGTACGCCTGATTTGTTGATCAATATCGCTATCTATTACGAGAACCCTGTCAACATTGGCTTGTCCGTTTGTTTCAAATAACAAAGGTATAGACAGAATACAGTATGGGGCCTGCTCCTTATCTGATTGATTGATGAGTACATCATAGACGCGTGGATGGAGAATCTGTTCCAGGGCCTTACGTTTGCTTGTATCATTAAATATAATTTCCCTGAGTTTCTTTCGATCTAATTCCATGTTCTGGAGTACAATATTGTTGCCAAATGTGGATACAATTTCTGAATAAGTGGGCGTGTCATGCTGCAACAAGGTATGCACAATATCGTCGGCATCAAATACCGGGATACCCAGAGCAGAAAATAACGAGGCAACAGTACTTTTACCGCTTCCTATGCCGCCGGTCAGGCCTATCCTCATAGTCACCGGATTAACCCGAAAGAATCCTGAAGTAATTCAAAGTGAGTTCATCTCCCCATAGTAAAGCGATCCAACCTGCCAGGCACAGATAAGGACCAAACGGAATCGGCTGTTGGCGGTCCCGTCCCTGGAGAACAATCAGCAGTATGCCGATGAATGCCCCCAGGAGAGAGGAGAGCAGGATAATAACAGGGAGGTTCTGCCAACCCAGCCAGGCCCCGAATAATGCCAATAACTTAAAATCACCAAACCCCATTCCTTCCTTGCCGGTAAATAACTTGAATGTTTGATATACGATCCATAAAAAGAGGTAACCGGAGACCGCCCCCAATACGGCGCTGGGTAGGCTGGTGTACAGGTTGACCATATTCAGTAACAACCCGGCCCATATTAGTGGAAGCGTGATACTGTCGGGTAAAAGTTGCTGATCGATATCTATAAAGGTCAATGCAATCAGTGCCCAGACCAGGAACAATGCAGGGAGTAGTTGTGCATTGGGCCCCAGTTTCCAGGCAGTGATCAGGGCAATGCTGCTGCTGAGTATCTCTATCAGAGGATATCTTGGGGAGATCCTGCTACCGCAATCGCGACAACGACCACGCTGGAAAAGATAGCTAATGACTGGAATATTTTCTATAGCGGTAATCAAGTGTCCACACTTGGGACATTGTGAGCGAGGCACGACAAGATTATAAGAAGGTTCTTCTTCGAATTTACTGTTCTCTTTCAGCAATAATTCGCATTGCTGTCGCCATTGGCGTTGCATCATGATGGGCAATCGATATATGACAACGTTTAGAAAGCTGCCGACAACCAGGCCCAGCAGACCTATTGCGAAATAGAAAAAAACGGGGTTGGCCGTGGCCAGTAGTTGCACGGCGTTCATTACCAGAAAATCAGGTGTAAGGTTTTCTTAGACGGCCTGAGCCATCTTGAAGATGGGCAGGTACATGGCGACAACCAGGCCACCAATCAATACTCCGAGCACGGCCATGATAATGGGTTCGATCAGGCTGCTCAGATTGGCAACAGCATCATCTACCTCTTCCTCATAGAAATCGGCGACCTTGCCCAGCATGGCATCGAGCTCACCTGATTCTTCACCTATGGCAACCATCTGTACAACCATGTTTGGGAAAAGTTGAACCGCGTTCATGGCAGATTGCAGTTGTATGCCTGTGCTGACATCGTTCTTAATTTCTATAGTACCAAGGTAATAGACGCGATTGCCGCAGGCGCCGGCTACAGAGTCCAGCGCTTCTACCAGGGGAACACCGGCTGCAAACATGGTAGCCAGGGTGCGGCAGAAACGGGCGATGGTGGCCTTTTTAATAATCCCACCAATGATGGGTGCACGCAGTATCACCCTGTCCATGGTGAATTGCATTTTTGATGAACGTTGGTAGAGATATTTAAAACCGATCACTGCGCCAACAATTCCAGCTACCATGATATACCAATAGGCCTGGAAGAATTCGGACAACGTAATAACAAACAATGTTAGTGCGGGGAGGTCGGCTCCAAACCCTTTAAACAATGACTCAAATTGTGGAATCACGAACACAAGCAGAATAGTAGTGATGACAAAAGCCACGATAATGACCGCCGTTGGATAACCCAGGGCCGATTTAATTTTACTCTTAATGGCCTCAATCTTTTCTTTATAAGTAGCAACCTTGTCGAGAATGGAATCCAGAATACCGGCAGCTTCACCTGCTTGTATAAGATTGCAGTACAAAGGATCGAATTGCAGGGGATGCTTGGATAAGGCAGCAGTCAGGTTGGTACCGGATTCAATATCAATCTTTATAGTATTTATCAGTGCAGCCATCGAGGGGTTTTCCTGGCCCTTACCAACAATATCAAAGGCCTGGGCAATCGGTATGCCTGCCGTCAACATCGTCGCCAGTTGTCGTGTAAAGACTGCAACTTCCTTGGGTGTAATCTTTTTCTTGACGTTAAAGAGTGGCTTGGGAGCTTTGCGAACTTTCTTGGGGCTGATACCTTGTCGTCTGAGCATGGCATTGATGTATGCGGCACTGGCGCCGTCCATTTCGCCCTTAAGCTTCTTCCCTTTCTTGTTGACACCTTCCCATTTGAACGTATTGAGTTTAGGTTTCTTTTTAGCGGCAGTAGCCATAAATTCCTATCACTATTGATTGGTAACGCGTTCAACTTCTTCCAGGCTGGTGATACCATCCTGAGCCTTTTTTAAAGCGGATTTGCGCAGATCAGAAACACCATCTTTTTTCATTTGTATTTCAACATCGAGTTCTGTCCCGCCACGCATGATAATTGCGCCTATCTCTTCGGATATCGGCATCACTTCATAGATACCGACACGCCCTTTGTAGCCGTCATTACAGGCACTGCAGCCCACAGGACCAAAGATGGTCAACTTGGGAATGATTCTTTCATCAAAGCCGGCCTTGATCAGGGCTTCCTTGGGAAGTTTGACAGGTTGCTTGCAGGATTCGCACAGGCGTCTGGCCAGACGCTGCGCCATAATCAGATTGACGGCCGAGGCGATATTAAATGGAGGCACACCCATATTCACCATTCGGCTCAAGGTCGCTGGGGCGCTGTTTGTATGCAGTGTGGATAGCACCATATGGCCGGTTTGCGCGGCCTTAATGGCTATCTCGGCTGTTTCGAGGTCGCGTATTTCGCCTACCAGAATAATATCCGGGTCCTGGCGCAAGAAGGAACGCAATGCCGAGGAAAAGGTGAGTCCGGCCTTCTCGTGAATATTGACCTGATTGACACCATTGAGGTTAATTTCCACAGGGTCTTCAGCCGTGGAGATGTTGCGGTCAGGCGAATTCAGGATATTTACACCGGTATACAATGAAACGGTTTTACCGCTACCGGTAGGTCCGGTTACCAGCACCATGCCATAGGGCCTGTGGATCGCTTCCAGGAAGAGTTTTTTCTGATCTTTTTCAAAACCCAGCTTTTCCACACCCAGGGTGGCGGATGCAGGGTCAAGAATACGCATCACGATCTTTTCACCAAACAGGGTGGGCAGTGTGCTGACACGAAAATCGATGGCGCGATTCTTGGAGATACGCATTTTCATGCGCCCGTCTTGCGGGACCCGGCGTTCGGCGATATCCAGTCGGGAGAGAATCTTTATACGTGCGGCTATACGGCCAGACAATGCCAGCGGTGGGGCGGCGACTTCCTGTAATATGCCATCCTGGCGATAACGCACACGATAGGTCTTTTCGTAAGGTTCGATATGGATATCAGACGCTCCACGGTTGATGGCATCGATAAGCACTTTGTTTACAAACTTTACGATGGGGGTGTCATTAACGCCTGCCTCGTCATCAGTCCCTGAAGCGGCCCCTTCATCTTCAGAGGCAAAATCCAGGTCTTCCAGACCATCATCCCCGGTAAGGTCGGATAACGAAGTGTCCTGATCTTCTACGGCCGATTCAATCGCTTTTGCGAGCTTGGTTTGCTCTACCAATATGGGTTCACAGCCCAGGCCGGTATTGAACTTGATTTCATCCAGTGCCTGCAGGTTGGTGGGGTCGGCCACGGCGACAAACAGACGTGTGCCACGTTTAAAGATGGGCAATACCTGATGGCGCTCAATAATCTTGAGGTCAACAACACCTTTTGGGAGTATTTCCGGATCGATGGCGTCGATATCCATCATCGGCACACCAAATTCAACAGATGCGGCGCGCGCCACTGTGGCGGCATTGAGTTTATTGCTCTCAACGAGGTAACTGACGAACAGTTTTTTCTGCGACTGGGCCTTGCTTTGCAATTGCTCCGCTTCGGCGGTGCTCAGCAGATTATCGCGCACCAGACGTAGTGCGAGGCCGTTCAGTGTATTCGCAGCATTAGGGGTTGCCATATAGTGATCGCTTACTCTTTACCTGGGGAGGGTGGCTTATCCTGATTATCCCTCTGAACGCCTAAGCCTATATATGTATTATAGAATTGATATTAGTAGAGTTTATTGCTTACGCCAACTTTTTCCCTATTGTCAGGTTATTCTCGAATAATTCACAGGTTAGCACAACTAGTTCAGGCAATATCTCAGTAGTTGGGGGCGCCCTTGGTCGGAAAAATAGTTTGTTTTTCGGCGCTTCTCTGTATTAAGCGTTGACTTCCGGTACAATGGTATTTAGAATTATTCTAAATCATGAACTATCATGACAATATGTATTACAATCAACAACTTAGTTTTATACGGAGATCCACAATGGACTTAAAAGACAGCAAGACAGAGCAGCATCTGAAAGATGCCTTTTCCGGAGAATCGCAAGCCAATCGCCGCTACCTCTATTTCGCCGCCAAGGCCGATGTCGAAGGGTATAATGATGTTGCCACTGTTTTTCGTTCTACAGCTGAAGGCGAGACCGGCCATGCCCACGGTCATCTGGAATATCTGGAAGCCACTGGTGATCCGGCGACAGGTCTGCCCATTGGCGGTACCAACGATAACCTCAAGGCCGCGATCGCGGGTGAAACCCATGAATACACCGACATGTATCCGGGTATGGCCAAAGATGCCCGTGAGGAAGGTTTTGATGAAATCGCTGACTGGTTCGAGACCCTGGCCAAGGCCGAGCGCTCTCATGCCAATCGTTTCCAGAAGGCCCTGGACACCCTCGACGGCTAAACATTTCGTTTCTGAAGCCGAGGTAAACAGGGCTGAGCAATCGGCCCTGTTTAGTCTCCGGTCTACTTTAATATATGGGAGGGTATACGCATGACTAGCGATTCTGGTCGCCGTGAAGGCAGTCTGGAGGCGCCCACACGCCATCCTTTGAACTGGCGCAGCCCGGATTTTTATAATGAAGAGGCGCTCTTTGAGGAATTGGAGCGTGTCTATGATATCTGCCATGGCTGTCGTCGTTGTGTGAGTCTGTGCCATTCCTTCCCGACCCTGTTTGATCTGGTGGATGAATCAGACACCATGGAGGTCGACGGCGTTGCCAAGGAGGATTACTGGAATGTGGTGGAGCATTGCTATTTATGCGATCTCTGTTATTTGACCAAATGTCCGTATGTACCACCCCATGAATGGAATGTGGATTTTCCGCATCTGATGTTACGTGCCAAAGCAGTGCAATTTCAGAAAGGCAATACCCGTGTCCGTGACAAAATACTGTCCAGCACGGATGCCGTGGGCAAATTAGCCGGTATCCCGGTGGTGACCCAGGCTGTGAATGCGACCAACAAGAATTCCCTGGCGCGCAAGGTTCTGAGCAAGACCCTGGGTGTTCATGCCGATGCCAGGTTGCCGCAATATCATACTAGAACGCTGAGAAAGCGCATGGCGGCAGACGCACAAAGTCTTGATGCCAAAGCGGAGGCGGCCGGTAAAACACGCGGTCGCGTGGCCTTGTTTGCCACCTGCTATGGCAACTACAACGAGCCGCATCTTGGTGAAGATATTGCCGTGGTTTTCAGGCACAACAATATCCCTATGCGTTTGGCTGAGAAGGAACAATGTTGCGGTATGCCCAAACTGGAATTGGGCGACCTTGAGGCCGTACGCCAGGCAAAGGAAGCCAATATTCCTGTATTGGTTAAATTGGTTGACGAGGGTTGGGATATCGTGGCGCCCGTACCATCGTGCGTCTTGATGTTTAAACAAGAGTTGCCGCTGATGTTCCCGGACGATCCGGATGTGACCAAGGTACAGGCGGCGATGTTTGATCCCTTTGAATATCTTATGATCAGGCATAAAGCAGGCAAGTTGAATACCGACTTCAAGCAACCTTTGGGCAAAGTGGCCTACCACGTTGCCTGTCATCAGCGTGTACAAAGAATCGGCATGAAGACACGTGATATTTTATCTTTGGTGCCCGGTACCGAAGTGACTGCAATAGAGCGTTGTTCGGGTCATGACGGTACTTATGCCGTTAAGAATGAATACCACGATATTTCCATGAAGATTGCTGGTCCTGTCGTGAATCGGGTTAAACAGGCCGAGGCAGACCACTATAGCAGCGATTGCCCTATGGCCGGCCACCAGATTGCAAACGGGTTGAATGATAAATCCGAACCGGAACATCCCTTGACCTTATTACGCAAGGCCTACGGTCTGTAAACGCAGATACCCAAGCAGAGATAATAGTATGAGTACATTGACACGAAGCGATTTAATGAGTCTTGAAGAGTATTCCGGGGCACGCACGGAGTACCGTGCCAGGGTGATGGCGCACAAGAAAAACCGTAAGGTATTGTTGGGCGAGCATGCAGCGTTGTATTTTGAAGACAGGTTGACCATGCAGTATCAGATCCAGGAAATGCTGCGCATCGAAAAGATATTCGATGCCGATGGGATACAGGAAGAGCTGGATACCTATAATCCGTTGATTCCGGACGGCAGCAACCTTAAAGCGACGTTTATGATGGAGTATCCTGATATTGAGGAACGCACGGTCGCGCTTGCCAGACTGGTGGGTATAGAGGATAGGGTCTGGGTGCAGATTGAAGGTTGTGATCGTGTCTATGCCATAGCCGATGAAGATCTGGAACGTGAGACTGAGGAGAAGACTTCGGCCGTGCATTTCCTGCGCTTTGAGTTCACGCCCGATATGATTTCCCTTCTCAAGGGCGGTGCCGCCCTCGTTATGGGGATAGACCACGAAAATTACTCTGCATCACTGCAGCCGGTCGGGGAACCTATACGCGAATCCTTGTTGACAGACTTCGCGGCCTGAATTCACTCTCTAAGGCAAGGGCGTGACGAAGTGCCGCCACGCTCCTGGCATTACATTTTTATCAATGGACGTTTTGTGATACAAACACCATTGATGACAATGATCCCCGCCTATCCATGAGTACCAGTTACGATTCCTCGGCCATTGAGGTATTAACGGGTCTGGAGCCGGTCCGCCGGCGTCCGGGCATGTATACCCAGACGGAACGCCCCAATCACCTCGCGCAAGAGGTGATCGATAACAGCGTCGATGAGGCCATAGTCGGTCATGCCGGCAGCATCGATGTGGTATTGCACAAGGATGGCTCGCTCAGCGTGACGGATGACGGCCGTGGTATGCCTGTTGATAAGCATAAAGGCGAAAAAGTCTCCGGTGTCGAGGTTATCCTGACACGTTTGCATGCGGGCGGTAAATTTTCAAACAAGAACTATACCTTCTCGGGTGGTCTCCACGGTGTCGGCGTCTCGGTAGTGAATGCGCTTTCCAGCAAGCTGGAAGTGTTTGTAAAGCGTGGCGGTAAAGAATTCAAAATGTCTTACGCCGATGGCCAGAAGACCAGCAACTTACGGGTTATCGGCAAAGTCGGGGCCCGTACGACCGGTACACGTATTCGTTTCTGGCCCGATGCCCAGTTTTTTGACTCAGTTAAATTTAGCGTTCCCCGTCTCAAGCATGTCTTGCGCGCCAAGGCGGTATTGTGTCCCGGGCTTTTTATATCTTTCAGAAACGAAACCAACAAGAAAGACAATGAAGAGTGGCAGTATGAGGATGGACTTAAGGACTACTTGCTCTATGAGTTAGGTGGTTATGAGCTTCTGCCCGAAGAGCCCTTTATTGGCCAACATAAAAGTGAGGAAGAGCAATCGGACTGGGCCATCGTCTGGATGCCGGAGGGCGGTGAGCCGGTGATGGAGAGCTACGTCAATCTCATCCCGACGGCGCAGGATGGCACGCACGTGACGGGTTTTCGTCAGGGCTTGACCGAGGCCATGCGCGAGTTTTGTGAATATCGTAATTTGTTACCACGAGGTGTGAAGCTGGCGCCGGATGATATCTGGAATCGTTGCAGCTTTGTGCTGTCACTAAAAATGAAAGAGCCACAATTTTCCGGACAGACCAAGGAACGCTTGTCATCCAGAGAAGCGCAGGCCTATATGTCTGTTGCCGCAAAGGAAAGTTTTAGCCTGTGGATGAATCAGCATGTCGCGGATGCCGAGGCCGTGGCTCAGCTTGCCATCGATAATGCCCAGGCACGCCTGCGTGCCGGCAAGAAAGTCGAACGCAAGAAAATCGGCGCCGGTCCGGCCTTGCCCGGCAAGTTGGCGGATTGCGCCAGTACGGATCTTGATCGGGCCGAGTTATTCCTGGTGGAAGGCGACTCGGCTGGCGGTTCGGCCAAGCAAGCCCGCGAGCGTGTCTTCCAGGCTGTTATGCCTTTACGTGGCAAAATATTAAATACGTGGGAAGTGGATTCAGCTGAGGTATTGGCCTCACAAGAAGTGCATGATATTGCAGTGGCCCTGGGTGTGGACCCCGGTTCCAGCGATATAAAAGGTCTGCGCTATGGCAAGGTTTGCATCTTGGCCGATGCAGACTCCGACGGTTTGCATATCGCAACCTTATTGTGCGCCTTGTTTATGAAGCACTTCCGTCCTCTGGTAGAAGCCGGACATATCTATGTGGCCATGCCGCCCTTGTACAGAATCGATGTTGGCAAGAATATTTTTTATGCCCTGGACGATAAGGAAAAGGAAGAAGTGTTGCAGCAAATAGAAGAAGACAAACTGCGTGGCAAGGTCAATGTACAGAGATTCAAGGGTCTGGGTGAAATGAATCCACAGCAATTGCGTGAGACCACAATGAATCCGGAAACCAGACGCCTGGTGCAATTGACGTTATTGCAGCGTCGTGACCCGGCGGAAAAAATTATGGATATGTTGTTGGCCAAGAAACGTTCTGCCGATCGCAAGAAATGGCTGGAGCAACAAGGTGACAAGGCAGAGGTGTTGTAAATCATGGCCAGGAAGAAAAAGGCTGCTGCCAGAAAGACGAGCAAAAAGAAATCAAAAAAGACTGCCAGCAGATCGGGTGGTCGTTCCAGTAAAAAGTCATCAAAAAAATCCAGTAAGAAAAAATCAAGGAAGACCGGCGCCAAACGCCGCTCGACAACACAGAAGGCAATAAAAAAACGCCCGCGAGCAGGTCAGGCCGAGAAACTGCCTCTGGGTGAATTTACCGAGAAGGCCTACCTGGATTATTCCATGTACGTCATTCTTGATCGTGCCTTGCCACATATTGGTGATGGCCTGAAACCGGTACAGCGGCGCATCGTTTATGCCATGTCCGAGTTGGGGCTGAATGCAGCCGCCAAGTACAAGAAGTCCGCACGTACAGTGGGCGATGTATTGGGCAAGTTTCACCCTCATGGGGATACGGCCTGTTATGAGGCCATGGTGTTGATGGCGCAACCCTTTAGTTATCGCTACCCGCTGGTGGATGGTCAGGGTAACTGGGGTTCACCGGACAACCCTAAGTCCTTTGCCGCAATGCGTTATACCGAATCCCGTTTAACACGTTATGCGCAAGCGCTGTTATCCGAGCTGGGGCAAGGCACCGTTGATTGGTTGCCCAACTTTGACGGTACATTGCAAGAGCCGCAAATGATGCCGGCGCGACTGCCGAATGTTTTGCTTAATGGTACGTCCGGCATCGCCGTAGGTATGGCCACAGATATCCCGCCGCACAATGTTCGGGAGATAGTCGGTGCCTGTGTTGAACTGCTGGATAACCCCAAGGCACAGCTACGTACACTCATGAAGCATGTGAAGGGGCCTGATTATCCTACGGAGGCAGAAATTATTACGCCACGCCAGGATATCCGAACCATTTATGAAACCGGTCATGGCAGTATCCGTATGCGCGCCAAGTGGGCGGATGAGGACGGCGAGATTGTCATTACCGCACTCCCGCATCAGGTCTCTGGTGACAAGATACTGGAGCAGATTGCAAAGCAGATGACGGCCAAGAAGCTGCCGATGGTGGAAGATTTACGCGACGAATCAGACCATGAGAATCCTATGCGTCTTGTCCTGGCGCCGCGCTCCAATAGAGTCAACGCTGACGAGTTGATGTCGCACTTGTTTGCCACCACCGATCTTGAGCGCACATATCGCGTAAACATTAATATAATAGGGCTGAAGGGGCGACCACGCGTTTTCGCTCTCAAAGACTTATTGTTGGAGTGGCTGGATTTTCGTCTGAGCACAGTCAAGCGTCGTCTGCAGTATCGTTACGATCGTGTTATGGCGCGACTCCATCTTCTGGAAGGCCTGCTTATTGCCTACCTGAATCTTGATGAAGTAATTCGCATTATTCGGCGTCAGGATCATCCCAAGCCGGTCTTGATCAAGCGATTCAAGTTGAGTGATGTACAGGCTGAAGCCATACTGGAAACCAAGTTACGACATCTGGCCAAGCTTGAAGAGATGAAGATACATGGTGAGCAGGATGAGCTGACGCGAGAACGTAAAGAATTGGAAAGGATTCTCAAATCCAGGGCCCAGCTCAGGAAGCTTGTCAGGGAAGAATTGCTTGAAGATGCGCATGAGTTTGGTGATGAGCGTCGTTCACCCATCGTTGAGCGCGAGCTGGCACAGGCGATTGATCCGACTCAACTACTGCCTACCGAACCGATCACTGTCATTTTATCCGAGAAGGGTTGGGTGCGTGCCGCCAAGGGTCATGAAGTGGACCCTGTCAGCCTGAACTATAAAGGTGCAGATAAATATCTTGACAGCGCCTGTGGACGCAGCAATCAACAGGTTGTGTTTATCGATAGCACCGGCAGAACCTATTCCATGCCATCACATAAATTGCCCTCAGCCCGGGGGTTGGGGGAGCCACTGACGAGTACGTTTAATCCTCCACCTGGGGCCACATATAGTGGTGTGATGCTGGGTCAACAGGACGATCTTTATTTGCTGGCCACCAGCTATGGCTATGGATTTGTGGCGAGCCTGGGTGATCTCTATGCCAAGAACAAGGCGGGCAAGGCCTTGTTAAAAGTACCGGATGGTGCAATCGTGTTGCCACCTCAACGCGTAGAGAATTTCGATGAAGACTGGATTGCCGCCGTCACCAGTGCCGGTCATTTGTTGACCTTTATGATTGGTGAATTACCGCAAATGTCCAAAGGCAAAGGGATCAAGATCATCAATATTCCCTCTAACAAGCTTAAGAAGGGTGATGAGAGAGTGGTGAGTATGTGCGTGTTTGATGAAGAGAAAGGCCTGGTCGTGCAGGCCGGCGCCAAGAAACGTAATCTTGGCGTCGAAGATCTGAACTATTACATAGGCGAACGCGCTCTGCGTGGCCACAAGTTACCACGTGGTTATCAGAAAGTAGATCGTATGGAGGTCCTGGGTTAAGAGTCCGGTGATTAGTGTAAACGATCTCTGATGCGTCGATAGGCGTCACCAACCTCTTTGGTAATAACACCCAATGTGGTAACAACTTCTTTTGATGTAATGACTGCCTTGTCAGAAGCTGTCTTAAGGCGGGACTCCAGGCTTATCAATTGTTTTTCCAGTTCCCCCCATTCATCTTTGGCCTCTGCCTTGAACAAGTGCATCTGTAGATGCAGTTCATCACGCTGTTGCTTGAGGTCTTCCACAGCATTTTGGATTCTCTCCAGTGTGTCGGTCATCTCGCATACCCTGCCTTTTTTTGTTGCATTACATGATGCAATGAAAACATGGTTACGGTCTTGTTTCCCTGATCTGTATCAAGCCCTTGCAATCAGATAACCTCGGAGAGTCCCTCGCTCGGTTGCGAATCCACCCAGAGCAGGTTGGTTCTGCTTTCTTAGTGAGGTTCGAGAAACCCTGATATCCCTGATCGTGAGAAATACTATATAAATCAGTTAGTTGCTATTTATTCCCTATATTGGGGACCTTTTGTCATTTGGTGCGTCAACACCCTGGATGAGGTGGTTAGTGTTAAAGTATTCTAAAGATAGATGTAAGTGGGCTGGATTGGCCGGCTCTGCCTGTAATAGAGCCTGGCGACGTTTAATATGGGGAATGATATGGACCAGAAAACTGCTGATGATATTCGCCGGAATGTACGCGACGGTTACAGCCAGGTTGCCGAGGCCAGCAATGAGGGCAGCAGTTGTGGTGTGGAATCCAGCTGTTGCGGGGTCTCGGATGATGCGGCCATCAATCAACTCATCTCGACACGCATGGGCTATAGCGAAGAGGACCTTCAGCAAGTGCCGGAAGGTGCTGATATGGGCTTGGGATGCGGTAACCCGCGGGCCATTGCCAGCCTTAAGGAAGGCGAGGTGGTGGTTGACCTCGGTAGCGGTGGTGGCTTTGATGCCTTTCTTGCATCCGTGGAGGTGGGTGAGACGGGGCGCGTGATAGGCGTGGACATGACCCCCGAGATGCTGAGCAAGGCCCGCGCCAACGCAGACAAAGGTCAGTATAAGAATGTCGAATTTCGTTTGGGTGAAATCGAACACTTGCCCATCGCGGATAACAGCGCCGATATCATCATTTCCAATTGTGTGATCAACCTGTCACCCAACAAGCCGCAGGTGTTTCGCGACACCTACCGTGTACTGAAAGCCGGCGGTCGCCTGGCCATATCGGATGTGGTGGCGACCATAGACATGCCCGCTGAAATGAAGAATGATCCTGTGCTGCACGCCGGATGCATGGCGGGCGCCTCGCTCATCGATGATCTACAAGACATGATGATTCAGGCGGGGTTTGTTGATGTCCGCATTACTCCCAAGAATGAATCCAAGGCCTTTATTAAGGATTGGGCGCCGGGCCGGGGTGCGGAGGATTATGTCGTCTCCGCCATAATCGAAGCCATCAAGCCGGGATCACGGGAGTGCTGTTGTAGTCCGCATAATTCATGAAAGGTTCGCATTCAGGGCCGCTATGTTTCAGTTTAAGCGATAAACCTTCAAGCAGAGGAGGCGTCCGCTGCGTTTTCCATACAGTCGTGGCAATGTATGGTTCCCAGCCGCAAGTGGTAACGCACGGTTTCACCGGCGGCGATTTCTTTCTCACAATTATCACACATGGATGCGATATCCAGGGTTTCCATACCAAAGCCATCCAATGGCATGGGTTTGCCAAACATCATCTTGGGCCAGGGCTCTGATTTAACGATGTCGGGGCGGTAGACTTCTTCTATGGCAAGCCAGCGGCGCTGGTATTCATCTGGCAATCCATGTTTTTGCCAGCATTGCTCCATAATGCTTGTTCGGTAGTCAAATAACTCATCAGAAATAATCATCCAGTGATGGGCGTTACGAGGCCGCTCACCAAAGTAGACGTTCTTGCCTGTCAATACCTGGTACAGGAAATTGTACTGCTTTTCAATCAGACGTTGCTTGGTAACACCGACAAAGAATGACTTCAGTTTGGGATCCGCGAATACAAGCGCATAGAAATCCTTGAGGATGTCCATCAATAACTTGCCTTCACTGAGCGCCGCCCATAGTTCCGGATCCGGATTGGGATAGCGTCTTTCACCATTCCCATCAGCACCTGCATTGTTCTTTGCCGTGTTGTTATTGTTAGTGCTGATGGAATGGCTGAGTTCAAAAGGGTCGTTATGAATGTCGACTTTATTGACACCGGCTGCCAATGCCATTTGTTGCCCGGCCTCTACCATTCCAGGGTTACCGCATAGATAGACGCGCGCATTGTGCAGGTCCTTGTGCTCAGCAAAGGCAATATCGTGGGCGCGGCCGGCACGGATGCCTTTATTGACCCTGTCTCCCGAGATGCAGGAAGTGTAATGAAAGTTGTCCAGCTTCATCGCCAGTGCGCTCAGGAGGTGATGCAAATACAGGCCTTCTGTATGACGGCTGCCGTGATACAGGTAAATATCGCCTTTGTGACCACTATGCAGGGCGTCGCGCAGGATGCCATACAGCGGCGCCAGTCCGGTGCCGGTACCGACCATTACGATCTTTTGGTCCAGTCGCCCCGGAATATAATAACTGCCTCCCTCGGGGCCCTGGATATCCAGTTCATCACCTATCTTCAATTCATCAAATATCCAGTTACTGCTGGCGCCGTTGGGGATGCGCATGATATGCAATTCCAGGAATTCATCTTCCCGGGGGTTGCTGGCCAACGAATAACTGCGGGTGAGACCATCGTGACATCTCAAATTGATAAATTGCCCGGCCCGATAATACAGGGGTGTTGCCGGCTCAAGCAGGACACGGCAGATGTCCGGGGAAATAAAAAACTTATCGCGTACCGTGGCACGGCTGAAAAGATCGGCATCGCGCGCCGGCGCCAGCTCCATGTCTTCCGTTGGCGTGCACTGGCATGAAAGAAAGTAACCCTGTTCTTTCAGTGAATCTCTTAAGCCCTGTTGTGCTGGTTCAGGCGGCGATGCGTTGGTTTGGCGCAGCAGACAGATATGGCAAATTCCGTTACGACATGAGAAAGGCGTGGTGACACCGAATCGCATGAAGGTATCGAGCACGGTGTCACCGTCACGACAGGAGTATTGTTGCCCCTTGAAGGAAAGTGTAGGCATGATCTGTAGTTAATTAGGTATTTTTTGTGGTTAATATGTATTTTGTCTACATCTTACGTTAAAATAGTAGAAGGACGATTCAAGTCAAGAACGATGTATACCTTAGCGAGGCAGCCATGCAGTTGACACGCTATACCGATTATTCATTGCGGACGTTGATATTCTTGGCGGCCAGGCCCGATGAATTGACGACAGTGGGCGATATTGCCACTGTATTTTCTATTTCACACAATCATCTAATGAAGGTGGTGCATCATCTTGTGCAGGCGGGTTATGTGACATCCCGGCGTGGTAAAAACGGGGGTCTCAATTTGGCGCGTGCGGCCAAGGATATTACGGTTGCAGAGGTCGTGCGTGCCATGGAACCCAGCCTGAATATCGTCGAATGTTTTGCCGAATCTCATACTGAATGCATACTGGAAGGCGGTTGCCGCTTGAGGAGTGTGCTGGCGGATGCCCGCTCCGCATTTCTGGTGGAGCTGAAAAAAGTCACAATAGACGACCTGCTCACCCAGGGCGCACAGAAACAATTGTTTGCTGTTTCGGCTATTCCAACGCTTTAATCCCTCCTCCCCGAGCGTAACTGCCGCGCACTTGGGCGAATCCTGCCCCACATCGCCCACACATAAAGCAACAAACTTATTACCTGTGCAAGACCAGCAAGCAATACCAGCCAGGCAAGTGAAGGTGCGCTACTGTTGGCTCGCGCCAATTCACCGATAAATCGAACCAGCGTACCGGCGAGTAACAACCAATAGACAGTCTCGATGAATACCGGCCGGTAATGCCGATCATCTGGCAATGGCTTGGGGAAAAGCCATAATGCAACACCGAGTATCATAAACATCACGAATCCGATGAAAACGACATGTTTGTGTGCCGATACCGTATAGGGTTGCGGCCAGACACCATACAGCTCTCGCTGAACCAGCATGTAGGCGCCAAGTAACAGGCCGATGACAAGAAAAATAACGGCAGTCTTGATAAAGCGTCGAACAAGGGCAGTCATGACTACAATCCTGGAAAAGGGGATCAGGGAGCAATATTATTCAAATACTGGAGCCTGTAAATAATTCCGTGTAACGACTCGTGTATCAATTTGCCGCATATGATCCTGAAACCCGATCATAAACCGGTCCATGGCAGCATTCCAATTTTGCATGGGTATGGCGTCTAAAGTACTTCGTGTGGCCGACCAATAGCAGACATTCAACACCCATGCTTATTGGTGTATTTTATACATTTATTTGAGTCAGTTGTTAAGCCCTTGCCACTAAATAAATACCAACACTAATCATTACAGTACCCGCGACAATGTTTATTCTTTTCATTGCATTAGAGTTTTTAAAGAACAGGTTGGCTCTAACCGCCATGAATGCATAACCAAGCTTGACACCAACTATAGCGACTGTAGCCATTACTATAATGATGCCTGTGTCAAAATAAGATATTGTAGACAAATCAAGAAAAGCAGGAAAAAAGCCAAAATAAAACAAGATTGCTTTTTGATCACCTAACGTAATGAACAGCCCAGTCAGGAAACTGGACAGCAAAGAAGATTCTATAACCCTCTCAGCCTCCACGACCTTTGAATTTGACCTCCATAGTGCGACTCCCAGCCAAATAAGATAAGCAGCACCAAGATATTTCACCAGGACAAACAGACCGCCCATTGTTTCGGCAAGAACCGATAAACCGAAAATGGCCAGTAGTATGAAAATAATGTCGCCAGCCACTATCCCTATGGTTGTGAAAACACCATGAATAAATCCGGATGCAGCTGATCTTGCCGATACAGCCAATACACTCACACCGGGAATAAGAGCCCCAACAACCATGACTCCGAACAATGCGGCGATACTGCTAAATGTCAAACTACTTTGCATAGGCTTAACAGTTGTTAATGGGATCCCCTAGCTCCGTATAGTATTAATCAACAAATATTAATAATTCATTAAATAATTCTTTCCAAGTATTATCCAGTCGGGGCCCCAATAGCAATACTAAACAAATCAGGGCTCCGTATTGCGGAATGCAAAGTACTTTAGATGCGATAAATATAAATTATATTGGGTACCGAATGACCGTTTGGGTCGATTCCGGGCAGATCTGTTTTCGGCCATTATCAGACAAAAGCTATCATTACCCGTCTCAGAATGGGTCTAACCAGAATACATTTTGTATTGACAACACTGATATTAAACCCACATATCCATGGAAAATGACTAAGTAATGGCATACCATGTTTGCCTAAATTTATTCACCAGTCCTGGTACCTTCAATATCCGGCGCCTTGCTGATTGATTTATACAAATGACGCCATAGAATGGGAAACATGTTGTTTTTATTGAAATCAGGATTATTGCACAGCCGAAAAACGGATTGTAATCCGGCTTTTAGGCGGTCGAGATAAAGTTTGCCCTCAAGGAGAAACAAAATCTCCACTTCAAGAAAAATTCAGTATTTATATAGATATATAAGGTTCGAGCACCTAGTGGATCTTTTTTCCAAGAAAGAATTGCACTTCTCGCATCCCACCAATTGGGATGACCCGTACGAAGCAAGTTTGTCTCATTCGGCATTCAAATCTGTATATGCTCAGTGCTGGTGTAGGCGTGGGGTATCGGATGCTATGTGGAGAATATATTCTCCGCATCAACTCGGCGTCAGAATAAAGACAACAATGCCTGAACTTCGGAATCAACTGACTAATTCTCCAACCAAAGTTAACGGTTGTCGAACCCGAGTATCACCGGTCAAGTATATGCCGCAAAGCAAACTAAATACTGAACTGACGGGTCTTGTAGCGAAACTCCAAACTAATTACCAGCCTCTTAAGGCATTGTCTTCCTTGTATATGAAGCGCAAAGCCTTTTCACATGAAGCCGAAGTAAGGGCAGTATTTTATAATCCAAATAGTAGTACGCAGGACAGTTGTATCCGAGTGGCAGTGGATCCGCATTCGTTGATAAAAAGCGTTCTTTTTGATCCTCGGCTTCCTGATGAGCTAGTGCCTGTTTATAAGCTCTATTTGAAGGAGAAATTGAATTACCGGGGTAGCGTCCGAAAGTCTGTACTTTATAAGCAAGTAAAGCCAATTCGGGTAGGTGAAGATGAGGGCTAACAAAGTGTTCCAGCTGACGTTGACCGCGCCTTTCCTTCACTACCGCTCCGGTCGGTTGCCGTCAAACGCAGCTGAACACAACGTTATGCATAAGGCAATAAAGTGCTAGAACAATATCACGAATTTGAAGAATGTGTTTTTGAGGTGTTCTCAAATCTAGGGTTCATTCCAAGATATCTACAAACTCAAAGGGACCTGGGTTTTGATTTTGTTTTGACTTTAAATGAAGTCCCTCAGTACGCTGTTGAGGTTAAATATTACAAGAGTGCACATCCAAAAAGCCTGCTAATTAAAACCTCTGCAAAAAGGTTATTGAACTCATCAAAGAGTCAGAATATTTCAAAAGCTATTCTGGTTATATCATCACATATATCAATAGAGTTAAGAGAAGAGCTCGAAAATGACTATCAAATATCAATAGTAGATCGCATTGATCTTCTAATGATGTCATCCAACTATCCTGAGCTTAACGACAAACTCAGATCTTTGATGGAAACAGATGAACCTGCTGAAGGTGAATCAGCTATTACCATAGTGGAACGTATAAATTTATCTGACAGGAATACTGAAACAATTCCAGAAGTAGAAACAATTTCAAACGGAAGCGACTTATGTTCTGAGTTAAGGCGGATATCTAAGGGTAAGACCTCATGGCGAAAATACGAATCAAAATGTGAAGAAATACTTAAATATCTATTTGATGGTGATTTGAATGGATGGCACGGTCAAAAAAGAACTGATGATGGACTCAATCGTTATGATTTAATTTGTAGAGTTAAGCCACTCTCCGAATTTTGGTCATTCATAATTGAAGACTTAGGGAGTCGATACGTCTTATTTGAATTCAAAAACTATGTGGGCCGTATTAAACAGGGGCAAGTACTAACGACAGAAAAATATCTTCTAAAAAAGGCTTTGAGAAGTGTTGCATTCATCCTTTCAAGAAAGGGTGCAGATAAAAATGCACTGCTTACAACACATGGCGCCATGCGTGAAAATGGAAAACTTATGATAATGCTGGATGATGACGATTTGTGCAAAATGTTAGACATGAAAGATCAAGGTGATGATCCAGCGGATTATTTGTTTGAATTAGTAGATGATTTTCTAATGGGTTTACCAAGGTAATGAGTATCAAGGCGCTCGTTCGGACGTTCACTACGCTACGCTTCGTTCACGCCGAACAGCTTGGTCGTTAAGTGGCCCGTATTAATATAGCAAACAGCGGCATTGCGGTCGCGTCAGGGTCGGGATTAACAAATGACTTTTGAATTTGAAGAACTGGACTACCAGGGAACTCCGCTGGGTGAAATCAGTCTCAGGCGCCGGTCGGAACCGAAGCTCGAAGGGGCAATTGTCTATGAGGTGAAGTTGGGCGACGAGTTCCTGATGTCCAGTCTGTTTACCGAGGCCGAGATTCAGCTTGCCAGACTCGGGCTCGCCGCGCTTGAAGGCCACGGCACCAACCATGAACTGGACATCGTCGTCGGCGGATTGGGTCTGGGCTATACAGCGGCGGCGGTCCTGGAAGCCCCGTCCGTCCGGTCGCTCATGGTCATTGAGGTGATGGAACCTGTGATCGACTGGCACCGTCGGGGCCTCGTACCGCTTGGGAAAGCATTGGCGTCAGACCCCCGCTGCACCCTTGTCCACGCCGACTTCTTTGACATGGCGGCATCAAACCACGGCGGCTTCGATCGCGCGGACCCGTCCCGGCTGGTTCACGCTGTGTTGCTGGATATTGATCATTCACCGAGCCATTGGCTTAACCCGGGAAACAGTGCTTTTTATACGGCGCCGGGGCTGCGGAACCTGGCTGACAAGCTACACCCCGGCGGACTCTTCGGGCTATGGTCCAACGATCCCCCGGACGACGAATTCACTCGTCTGCTCAATACCGTATTCCAGTCTTCTGAGTCCCATATTGTGAGCTTTCCGAATCCGTATACGGGCGCTGAGTCGTCCAACACGGTCTACCTTGCCTACAAAGAATAGAGTCGGATTATGAGCAGGAGTGGGGGTTTTCTTAGGTTAGTCAACTATGTTTAGCAGCCATTCAAGCTTCCAGTTTTAGATTAATTCTAAAGATTATTGCATCCTGCAATTGCGTGCCCCGATTTGCGTGGCATATTATTCGGGCAGGTATGGTATAAGTTATTTAATAATAAGAACATAAATGGCTATATTAGAGATTAATAATGAAGTTAACTATATGGACCCACGGGTCTGTATGGTATTCAGTTATATGTCAGAGGGTACGTATCATGAATCAAGATGAAGAGCTTTACCTACAGGCTACGCAAGAAATAGAGGACGAGGCCATCGACGCTGCTCTATGGGCGAAGTCAATGGCACTGGCGGAAGGCGATACCAACATTGCAAAATACAAGTACATCAAGTTACGTGTGGAGCAATTGACGCAGAGATCAGGGATAGAAGAAGAAAAGAGGGATCAAGAAGAAAGGACAGGGAGCGGAAAAGTACAGCAAATAAAAAGGACGGAGAGCGAAAGAATACGGCAAGAAAAAAGGATGGAGAGCGAACGA
>BTRG01000038.1:0-25487 GCA_036986275.1 Gammaproteobacteria bacterium
GGGGTAGTGGAGACGCTACCCCTGTGTTTTTTTACATTGTTTAGGTATTTCATACCCAGGGCAGAAGTTATGACGAATACAATATACTCATGCAATTATTTGTTTTCGCTGAGAAAAACGCTACAGCTAATTGCAGTATTGATAGTGGGTTCGATAGCAGCTTGCGCCCCCAACCCCGAAAGCAACAAACAGGCTACTGATAACGCCAACGTTACAGGCCTGGAAATGGCGACGACCATGAGTATTGTCACGCCGGTAAGTCAATCGGCGACGTTATCGCCACCGCGCACAATTAATTCCAGGGTGATTGCCGATACGTCCGGCCTGCTTGCCGATGCCGAATATTTTACCGATCCCGTGGAAGTATATGTCTGGGACGAGTCCATGGATACGCTTTCCATAACTAACACCATATTGTGCCTGATCGCACAGGCGCGTATTGGCGACATGGTGAACCAGGGCCCTTATATCGCGTTGATAGATGCCGACCGTTGTGAGCAGGGCCAGAACAATAGTGATGCCGCCGGTAGCGGTGTGGCATTGACGAAATGGATCGTTGAATCCCGCCGGGCATTCCCCAATACCCCGCAGTATGTGGATATCTGGTGGCCTGATTTCGTTTTTTCTGATACGCCGAATGTGGGCTTTCTCGGACAGGTGGTCTTATATGAGGAGGTCAGCGCAACGAATCCCTATGGGCGTTTCGAGTTTGTTTTCAAAGCACTGGACAAAGCAGATCCAAGCGGTCCGCCAATATTCTCGGGTACGCTCAAGACCATCACCCGACCGGATGGACAGCCACAGTTCGTGTTCATTATGGAAGAAGGCGATGTCTACAGTCAAAGCGATGGCTACAACCTTATGGCGGCCAACACGCTGTTGTATGACGTCGCTGGCACGAGTGGTGTCGCCAAGACCTTCCTGTGGGATTCTGAATATGATGCAACTATTCCGGGCACCAGTACCCGGCAGGTAACGTATAATCTGGCCTTTGATGCCGATTATTTCCTGCGCGTAAAGGAAGATATTAATAATGGCACGCTACTGAATGCTAACAGTTGCCTCGACAGAAATAATTTCAAGACACAGGTCCAGGGTTATAACCTGTATGACAGTACAGTCGGAAGCCGGGTGCGATTAAATAGCAGTTTCTCTTTTGAGTATAACGGGCTTGACGGGAATCTCGGTTATTACGGGCTCTGGTACGAGGACGAGAACAATCCACCCGCGGATGGTGCGGTCGTCAACAGGTACAATACTGACGGCAGTACTTCTCCGGTCACGGTGCATATTTCCGATGGCATTATGAAGAGCAAGAATGCCAATACCGAACTGGTACCCAATTTGGCGGGACAACAGTTTTATTACTGGGGTGCTGATGGATCGGGTAATTATCCTTGGAACGCACCCTATACGTTTGATGCCTGGAATGTAGTTGCTCAGGAGTATCCCGCTCCTGGTAATTATCACTTCGTCATTATGGGTGGCGTAAATTTTCAGCAAAGCGGTATTGTCGTCACAAATTTCAATCCCCCAATAACTGATGAACGTGCCTTAACAACGGGTACTCTCATGGCACCACCCCCCCTGTATTTATATTCAGATTTTCTGGGCGGTAATGTGGTGCTGGCGGATTATTCCGGGGCGAATGCCACTTGGACAGTCACCTACTGGTTAGAGGAGAACCTCACTCCCGCCAGCAGTGTCTTCACCGCCGGGGGTTTCCTGGGTTTGAGTTGTCATGATCGTTGCCCCATAGGCGGGCTCACCCAGACAGATGTTACAAATGCCTTCGCTGGCAACGGCACCAATGATTTATTTTACACGGCCAGTGTTGCGCCACTACCCTATACATTAACGGCCACTAGCGATGGCAAATTGGTGCTTACGGATGATTCGATTGCCGCACCGTTAAATAATATTGTGTCGGCCGTGGGATTAGATCTGTCTAGCCTGAATACCGATAATTTGCAGTCAGGTCCCATGGTACTGGACACTATTACCGTAACGAATCCACCAAATGGTATCTATAACGAGACGGCGACAATGGAATGGACGACTGGAACAGAGTCCTGGTATCAATTGGTTACGGCATCACCTGCAGGCAGTAGTGCCGTGATAACTTTTGACAAGCCTATCAAATTTGACTACGTCCATTCACTTGTCAATGAGCGCAACCCAAGCAACACAACGTATTTCGGTAAAAAATTGGTGCTGGAATACGGCGGTCCGGGTAATCTCTGGGGATTCCCGTGGCAGGAACTGCCCAATGGACGCTGGGTGTCGCCCGCCACATTAAAAGACGCAGTCCTGTTAACTGATTTTGATGGTGTTGACTATATTACCAAGGGCGTGCAACTGGAGCAGATACTGCAAGCCTCGAATCCACTTGATACCAATGATTTAACTGCGTGTAATGCACTGGATGCCAATGCGGCGGATGTGTTGGCGTTACCGAGGCCCGCGGACATAGGTGAAGTGACGATTACCATCGCCAACACGCCCATCGTGATTGCACCTCCCGCGGTGATAGATGGTGAACTTCAATAAAAGACCCGCATCGTATATTTTCACTCAACCCCGCCAGATGGCGGGGTTGCTGTTTGTGGCCTTGCGTTTAGGGTGCGAATGGGACAAGGTTTCCGCTCCTACGGCCTAATACCTCGTCAGCTCGCCTAAAGCGCCTACTTTTGGTGCCGCGGGGTAGTTTGTTTATAAAAATATAGGGACGGGTATGTTGACGCAGATCATCAAATTGAAACTCCATTGGCAAATACTCATCGCCCTGGTAATAGCGGTCATTGCCGGTTCTTTGGGGGATATGGAGACTAGTCTGTTTGGCGTTGCGCTCTATGATGTCTATGACTTTCTCGGCACACTCTTTTTAAATGCACTGAAAATGCTCATCGTACCGCTGATTGCCTCATCTATTATTGTCGGCATGGCGGGCGCCAGTCAGTCCGATGCCTTTGGCCGCCTTGGTGTGAAGACGCTCTTGTATTATGTTACCACCAGCCTGTTGGCGATCATGACGGGCCTGATCATGGTAGACCTGTTTGCACCGGGCATTATCGATGGCGTACCGGCGAAAGACATCATCGGTCTCAGCGCCAACACGGATGTCTTGCTGGCCAAGACAGAGGGCCGGGGTGCAGCCGACATCGCGCAAATCTTTCTACGCATGGTGCCGACAAATATTGTCTCCGCCGCGGCCAGTGGCCAACTCCTGGGTTTGATTTTCTTTTGCCTGTTGTTTGGTTTTTTTATCACCAAGGTCCATGACCGTTACACCCGGGTGATGGTGGATTTCTGGCAGGGCATCTTCGAAGTTATGATGCGCATCACAAACTGGGTCATGAAGTTCGCGCCTATAGGTGTGTTTGCCCTGGTCGCCAAGGTGGTGACGTCGACCGGTCTGGCCGCGTTTGAACCGCTGGCCTGGTTCATGGCGGCCGTCTTGTCTGCTTTGGGGTTTCATCTGCTGGTGACATTGCCGCTATTGCTCAGGTTCGTGGGCGGTGTGAATCCCTTGTTACATTATCGGGCCATGACCCCGGCCTTGTTGACGGCTTTTTCCACGGCATCGTCATCGGCCACCTTGCCTCTGACCATGGATTGCGTGGAAAAAAATGCCGGCGTCTCCAATCGCACCACCAGCTTTGTGCTGCCTTTGGGCGCCACGGTCAATATGGATGGCACGGCGTTATATGAATGTGTCGCCGCCATGTTTATCGCCCAGGCCTATGGGCTGGAGCTGTCCTTCGCCACCCAGTTTACGGTCGTATTGGTGGCCTTGCTGACATCCATAGGCGTGGCCGGCATCCCGGCGGCATCGTTGGTGGCCATCGTTGTGATACTCGCGGCCATCGGCCTGCCAGCGGAAGGCATAGGCCTGATTCTGGCCGTGGACCGTGTGCTGGATATGGTCCGCACAAGTGTTAATGTGTTCAGCGATTCCTGTGGTGCCGTTATTATCGGCCGCACCGAGGGTGAACAGGGGATTCTGGCCAGGGCCGCGACACGCTAGACTGCCTGTTGTTTCAGTGACAGAGCGATCTCTTGTATTCTCCACAAGGGATCCTATATATGACCATTACTTAAGCAGGGGCAGGTTCGACATGGATCAATTTCGTGGCACGACGGTACTTTCCGTGCGCAAAGACAATAAAGTCGTGATCGGCGGTGATGGCCAGGTCTCCATGGGGGAAACCATCATGAAAGGCAATGCCCAGAAAGTGCGACGACTCTTCAAGAATAACGTGCTGGCGGGTTTTGCCGGCGGCACCGCCGATGCCTTCACCCTGTTTGAACGTTTTGAAGGCAAGCTGGAGAAACATCAGGGACATCTGGTGCGCTCGGCCGTGGAGTTGGCCAAGGACTGGCGCACGGATCGCATGTTGCGTCGGCTTGAGGCCTTGCTGGTGGTGGCGGACAAGGAAGCCTCGCTGGTGATTTCAGGCAACGGCGATGTGATCGAACCTGAAGACGGGCTCATGGCCATCGGTTCAGGTGGAAATTATGCCAAGGCCGCGGCTCTGGCGCTGATCGAAAATACAGAGATGGATGCACGCATGATTGTTGAAAAAGGCCTGGGCATAGCCGGGGATATATGCATCTATACCAATCACTATCTGACTATTGAAGAGCTGGAGTATTAAGTTTTATGTCGAGCATGACACCGCGCGAGATTGTTCAGGAACTGGATAAACATATTATTGGTCAGGCCGCCGCCAAGCGTGCCGTGGCCATTGCCTTGCGCAATCGCTGGCGTCGCGCGCAAGTGGGCGACGAGGAACTGCGCAATGAGATCACGCCCAAGAATATTTTAATGATAGGCCCCACGGGTGTTGGTAAAACAGAAATCGCGCGTCGCCTGGCCAAGCTGGCCCATGCCCCCTTTATCAAAGTCGAAGCGACAAAATTTACTGAAGTCGGTTATGTGGGTCGCGAAGTGGATTCCATTGTTCGTGATCTGGCCGATATGGCTGTGAAGATGTTACGACATGAGGCCGTGGGGCGTGTGCATCATCGCGCCGAAGACCTGGCGGAAGACCGCATACTGGATATCCTGCTACCACCGGCCCGGGAAGTGGGTTTTGCCGTCGGCGCCGAGCACCAGGCAACAGGTGATGAAGGCGCGGCGCGCCAGCGCTTCCGTAAAAAGTTGCGTGAAGGTGAACTGGATGACAAGGACATCGAGGTCGAGTTGACACAGTCCAATGTCGGCGTGGAAATCATTACCCCCCCTGGTATGGAAGAGATGACCGATCAGCTGCAAAGTATGTTTCAGAACATGGGCAGGGGTCGCGCGCGTACGCGCAAGGTAAAGATCAGGGAAGCCATGAAACTGCTGACGGAGGAAGAGGCCGCCAAGTTGGTGAATGATGATGACATCAAGGCTCAGGCGATAGAGCGTGTGGAACAGCATGGCATCGTTTTTATTGACGAGATAGACAAGATCGTCGGCCGTTCCGCCGAAGGCAGCAGTCCGGATGTTTCGCGCGAAGGCGTGCAACGTGACTTACTACCCCTGGTGGAAGGCTCTACCGTTTCGACCAAATACGGCATGGTCAAGACCGATCATATTTTGTTTATGGCCTCGGGTGCGTTTCATCTGGCCAGGCCTTCGGATTTGATTCCCGAGTTGCAGGGCCGTTTACCCATACGGGTAGAACTGGATGCCCTGGGCGTGGATGAATTTGTAAGAATCCTGACCGAGCCCGATGCCTCCCTGACCGAGCAATACACGGCCCTGATGGATACCGAGAAATATGGATTGAGTTTCAGTGAAGATGGTGTGCGCCGTATCGCCGAGATTGCCTGGCAGGTAAACGAGCGCACCGAAAACATAGGCGCGCGCCGGCTGCATACCGTCATGGAGCGCTTGCTCGAAACCGTATCGTTTGAGGCATCAGACAGTCCGGGAAAATCCACCACCGTGGATCAGACCTATGTAGACGATCATCTTTCGGAGTTAGTGGAAGATGAGGACTTGGCGCGTTACATACTCTAGTAGCTGGGCATTCAGACGGGTTAAATATTTAACCTCTTCAGGAAACCTTGTGGGTAAGGACGTGTCTCGTATTTTCGTAACTTATTGATGTTATATTGGGTTTTGGAGCAAAACACGGAAATACTTTTCATACACCAATTTGCAAGGTCTTGAACAGGCCTTACAGAATTTAGCGGAGCTAGCATCATGGACGAGTCTGCAACGAAGGGTCCCCTCCCACCGGGAGAGGGTTGGGGAGAGGGGATCAAAAAACCTGACATCGCGTGCTCGTGCACTACGTCGCCAAGCCACTGAGGTTGAACAGGCGTTATGGAAACACTTGCGGGGGCGTTATCTTGAGGGGTACAAGTTCCGACGCCAAGTAGTGATCGAACCGTACATTATTGATTTTGTCTGCTTGGAAGCCAAGTTGATTATCGAGGCCGATGGTGGGCAACACACCGAGCAAAGGGTATACGATGCCAAACGTACCGCCAGGCTGGAGGCCATGGGATACCGTGTTATGCGCTTCTGGAACCATGAGATATTAGGTGAACTAGACAATGTACTTGAACAAATACGAACAGCCTTACTTGAAGCCCCCTCACCCTAACCCTCTCCCAGAGGGAGAGGGAACCAGATCTACCTATAAATTTTCCTGAAGAGGTTATTTTGTTTCCAGGACTTGAATTCTTTTCTCCCAGCCCTATCTCTTTAATCAAGCGAATGTTGTATTGCTGAATTGAAAATAGTTCGAGCCGTGCGCTTGAACGCTTGAACGCTTGAACGCTTGATTGCTGATTGAGGAGAGTGCCATGAATATCATTACTGAACGCCCGCGCAGAAACATGCTGGATTTCCGGGGCCGTGATTTTGAAAATATCTTTGACGGGTTTGTGCGTCCTACGCGCTGGGTAGAACAGGCCAGCAGCGAATCGCTGACTCCGGCCATGGATATTGCCGAGCATGAACATGACTATGTTGTACGTACTGATTTGCCAGGTGTAAAGAAAGACGATATTGACGTCAATCTTGAAAATGGTCTCTTGACCATTACGGCAGAGACCCGTAGTGAACAGGATGAGAAAAAGCAGGGCCGCATCATCCGTTCCGAACGTCATTATGGCAAGTATGTACGCAGTCTGAAACTGGGTAGCGAGATCAACGAAAATGCCGTTAAGGCCAGTTATAAAGACGGTGTACTGGAGTTGACCCTACCCAAATCCGAGGCTGCGAAGCCCAAGAAGGTTTCGGTCGATGTAGGCTAGATATTTTATTTTACCTCGTCATGAGTTGTTAAAGGGCCGCCGGTGCGGCCCTTTTTCTTTGCCTGTTAATGGGTAAGTAAGGGCTGACTTCCGTTGCGGATTGCGGTAGCGTTGCCAGTATGCATTCCTGAAATTTTTTATAAAGAGCCAGAGGGTTGGGCATGACATCGTCAGCCAAAAATGTGAGCGAACAGGCCGAGGTATTGATAGAAGCGCTGCCATATATCCGGCGTTTTCATGACAAGACCATCGTCATCAAGTATGGCGGCAACGCCATGGTGGATGAATCATTAAAAAACGGTTTTGCCCGTGATGTCGTACTGATGAAACTGGTGGGCATGAACCCGGTTATTGTTCATGGTGGCGGACCGCAAATTGGCCAGCTCCTGGAACGCATTGGCAAAGAGAGCCAGTTTGTGCAGGGTATGCGGGTCACCGACAGGGAAACCATGGATGTGGTAGAGATGGTGCTTGGGGGCCTGGTCAACAAGGAGATCGTTAACCTGATCAATGGCCATGGCGGCAAGGCCGTGGGTTTGTCCGGCAAGGACGGTGGCCTGATTCGGGCAAAGAAAATGGTGGTCAAGACGGCCCAGGAAAAGAACTTGCCCAGTGAGATTATTGACATCGGTCATGTCGGTGACGTGGACCAGATCGACCCCGAACTGGTATCGCTGCTGGATAGTAAGGATTTTATTCCCGTGATCGCACCCATCGGGGTGGATGAGGCCGGGCAGACCTATAACATTAATGCTGACATCGTTGCCGGTAAGCTGGCGGTCACCCTGGCAGCCGAGAAGCTGATCTTATTGACCAACACGACCGGAGTGCTGGATCAATCCGGCGAACTCCTGACCGGGCTGACGGCAAATGAAGTCGATGCCCTGGTGCGCAACGGCACCATACAGGGCGGTATGATGCCCAAGGTGCATTGTGCCCTGGACGCCGTTAAGAGTGGCGTCAAGGCTTCACATATTATTGATGGGCGTGTAGCGCATGCGGTGCTGCTGGAAGTATTTACTAACCAGGGTGTGGGCACATTGATCAAACCCTGAATGACCATGGTCTTGTTCTCCAGCATCATATCCTGATGGAATTCACATTTTTCAACTCTTGAGGTATTGACCCTTGCCCAGATTAAAAAGCGGTAAGCGACGGGAAGATATACTTCAATCCCTGGTGCGCATCCTGGAGCAACATCAAGGTGAACGTGTCACCACGGCCATGCTAGCCGAGGCAGTGGGTGTATCCGAAGCTGCCTTGTATCGACACTTTCCCAGTAAGCGCAAGATGTATGAAGCGCTGATTGAATTTGTTGAAGAAACTTTATTTACACGTATCAACCGTATTGTTGCCGAAGAAACCGATACAGCCTTGCGTATACATCAAATTATGGTGTTGATCCTGGGGTTTGCGGAAAAGAATCCAGGTATTACCCGTCTATTGAAAGGAGATGTGCTGATGGGCGAGGCCAGGGATCTTCAGGAACGCATCAGTCAAATGTTCGACAGACTGGAGACCCAGTTCAAACAGGTATTGCGCGAAGGTGAGCTAAGGCATGAAGTACAGCCTCCGGTTTCTGAGAGTGCCCGATTGTTGCTGGCCATGGCCGAGGGCCTGATCTCACAATATGTACGCAGTGGTTTTCGGGATAAACCCATGTCGGATTGGGATGGTCAATGGACAGTGTTATCCAGAACGCTGTTTCTCTCTGCTGTTTGATGGTTCGCTGATGTGTTATTCAGTAAGAGTGATAGCTTCTTCAACTGATTTGTTATGAATATAATAACCACGCATTTCCAGCACGCCTTCCGTATTCAGTGAAATTATTAAATATAACGCATCGGGATAACCGTGCTGCTCGATATCTGTTAACGAAGGTTTGGCGGGACTGTTGGGATGGGAGTGATAAATCGCTGAAAGATGATTGCCTGCTTCCCGTATGTTGCGCAAGGTGTCAATAAGTGATTTATCGTCCAGGTGAAAATGTTGTTGAGGATGTTTTGCTACGTTGTCTACAGGATGCACCTGCAAGAAGGCTTGTTCCGCAGTTCCTGAAATGATGCCACACACTTCCTGGTCAGGTGAGCGTTGGGCGATAGATAATAAGCGGGTAACCAGGGTCCGGGGCAGGTGTACTGATTTCATACTGTGCTGCATATGGGACAGGCAGGGTCTTTTTTCAGGGTAATGCGGCGCCACTCCATGGTGGATGCGTCCATAACAAGCAGACGGCCGCTTAATATTTCGCCATGGTTTAACAAAACCTTTAACGTCTCGGTGGCCTGTATACTGCCTATGATACCCGCTACCGGGGCCAGTACACCGGTTTCCGAGCAAGTGGTTTCGGTATCACTGCCTTCCGGGTACAGGCATTGATAACATGGGCTATCTGTCCGTGGCATGAACACGCTTACCTGGCCTTCCATACGTATGACAGCACCACTGATAAGGGCTTTGCCGGCAGCGAAACAGGCTGCGTTGACTTCAAACCGTGTGTCAAAGTTATCACTACAATCTACAACGGCATCTGTTTTACCGATTTCATCGGCCAGTCCTTTGCTGTGCAGTTTGATATTCAAGGTGCGAACATTGCAGTCCGGGTTGAGTTGCCTCAGTCTTGCCTGTGCCGAGCTCACTTTGTCCTGCCCGATTGCGGAAGTCTCATGAATGACTTGCCGTTGCAGGTTGGATAAGTCCACCTGGTCCGGGTCCACTAGCGTAAGCTGGCCGACACCGGCCGCCGCCAGATACATCGCTACCGGAGAGCCCAGGCCACCGAGACCGATAATAAGCACTTTTGAGTGCAGTAGTTTTTCCTGTCCGTCAATATCAATGGCCGGTAGCATGATCTGACGGCTGTAACGCAAGAGTTGTTCGTCGTTCATAATGGAATGTTAACGGACCCAGGTATGCAGATGCGAGAATTGTAGTTGTATCATAATGACAGGGCCGTACGCCCAAGGCTGACTCTGTCATGATTGGCTAGATCGGCCTGACAATGCAGCGCCTCGAAGCCGGCCTGCATGAACAATTTCTTTACTGCCGCGCCCTGATTATAACCATGCTCTAACAATAGCCAACCACCCGGCTGCAAGTGTCGTGGTGCGTCCTCAATGATCATACGCAAGGCATCCATCCCATCCTTGCCCGCGGCCAGTGCCGCAAAGGGTTCGTGCTGCACATCGCCTTGTTGCAAGTGGGGATCATCCTGGCGGATGTAAGGTGGATTGCAGACAATGAGATTCATTCGCTGATGTTGCAGTGGCAGGTACCAACTGCCTTGTCGAAAGCGAATGTTGCTAATGCCGTGAGCGGTGGCATTCTGTGAGGCCACCTCTATGGCGTCTTGTGAGATATCGGTAGCAATGATCTGGCAGCGTGGTCTCTCCCTGGCGATGGCCAGGGCGATGGCGCCGGAGCCTGTTCCGAGATCAGCCAGGGTCCATTCGGCTTCGGTGGGAATCTTCTCCAGCGTTTGTTCGACCAGGGTCTCGGTGTCAGCACGCGGGATCAGCGTGGCGGGAGTGACGATGAGTTCGAGTGACCAGAATTCCCGGGTACCGGTGATATAGGCGATGGGCTCCTCCAGTGCACGTCGTTGCAACAAGGTATCCAGTTGCTCCAGTTGCGGTTTGGGGATGGCCTCGTCGAGTCGCGCCATGACCTGGCTCTGTGTCAGCCCGGTAATGTTTGAGAGTATGACCATGGCATCGATGTTCGGGCTTGGCGACTGCCTGAGCCGTTGCCGCGCTTCAATTAACCACTGGTTGCGGGAGATCGACAAGGTCTTTACTCATTACCCAGGGCCGCCAGTTGGTCGGCCTGTTCGGTGGCAATCAGTGGGTCAATAATCTCATCCATATTGCCAGCCATGACATCTTCCAGTTTATACAGCGTCAGGTTGATGCGATGGTCAGTGACGCGGCCCTGTGGAAAGTTATAAGTACGTATGCGCTCGGAGCGGTCACCGCTACCCACAAGGCTTTTACGCGTGGCCGCCTCTGCCTCATTTTGTTTTTTCCGTTCAGCCTCCAGCAGGCGTGATTGCAATACAGACATTGCGCGCGCCTTGTTCTTGTGTTGCGAGCGTTCGTCCTGACATTCGACAACGGTATTGGTCGGTATATGTGTGATGCGTACCGCTGAATCGGTACGATTAACATGTTGTCCACCGGCGCCTGATGCGCGAAAGGTATCGATGCGCAGGTCGGCGGGGTTGATGTCGATAGCATCCACTTCATCGGCCTCGGGCATGATGGCCACGGTGCAGGCCGAAGTATGGATACGCCCCTGGGTCTCGGTTTGCGGCACACGCTGCACACGATGGCCGCCGGATTCGAACTTCAGTCGTGAGTAAGCACCCTTACCGACTATGCGTGCAATGATTTCTTTATAGCCGCCCAGTTCTATGGCGTTACTGCTGACGACTTCTACTTTCCAATGATGTTTCTCGGCATATAAGCTGTACATGCGAAACAGGGCGGCGGCAAACAGGGCGGCCTCATCGCCACCGGTGCCGGCACGTACTTCCAGAAAAACATTGCGCTCATCACTAGGGTCTTTTGGAAGCAATAATTTCTGTAGATCCAGTTCCAGCCTTTCTAATTGTTTATCAATCTCAGTGATTTCTTCCTGCGCCATTGAGCGCATATCGCTGTCGCTATCATCCAGCATGGCCCTGGTTGTTTTACGGTCAGCAAGTGATTGACAATACTTCCGGTAGTGCTCAACCACCGGCGTGATTTCCGCGTACTCTTGTGACAGGCGACGAAACTGATTCTGGTCGTCTATCACCTCAGGACTGGAAAGCTCAGCATTAAGTTCTTCAGCACGCTCGACCAGCCGGTCGAGCTTGGCCTGGATGGCAGGGGTCATGGTTAGTCGTCGCTTAGGTTAAACAGGCGTCGTACCACATTAATAATCTTCTGATTATTCGTACGGGCGGCCTGTTGCAGGGTGGTGATAGGCGTATGTAGTATCTTGTTAGTTAGCGAGCGCGCCATTTGGCGCACCACTTCTTCGGCATCTTCACCATTGTTAAGACGATTGATGGCCTGCTCAACTTCCTTGTCACGCAGGTTGTCGGTTTGTTCACGCAAGAGTTTGATGGTCGGTACCGCATCTTGTGACTTCAGCCATTGCATGAAGCGTACAACTTGCAGATCGATGATTTCTTCTGCTTCTTCCGCGGCCTGTTGCCGTGATTTCAGGTTCTCCTGAATCACTTCACTCAGATCGTCAACCGTATAGAGGTAGACATCATTGAGCTCGTCCACTTCCGGTTCAATGTCACGCGGCACGGCAATGTCGACCATGAAAATGGGACGATGTTTGCGTATCTTCAGCGCCTTTTCGGTGGCGCCTTTACCAAGTATGGGTACCGGGCTGGCGGTAGATGTGATGACAATGTCGGCATCGGCCAACCGTGCCGGCATCTCCGACAGCGTAATGGCTTCACCGTTAAAGGTATCGGCCAGTTGTTTGGCGCGTTCCACCGTGCGGTTGGCGACGATCATGCGCTTCACACCTTGCTCCTTGAGGTGGCGCGCGCACAGCTCTATGGTTTCCCCGGCGCCTACCAGCATGACGGTCTTTTCGGCCAGGTCACTAAAGATCTGCTTGGCCAGGCTGACGGCGGCGAAGGCTACGGACACGGCACTGGCGCCGATGGCGGTATCGGTGCGCACTTGTTTGGCGACCGAGAAGGTCTGCTGGAACAGGCGATTGAGCAATTTGCCCGTTGCCCCGGCCTCGTGGGCATGGGCAAAGGCCTCTTTCATTTGCCCCAGGATTTGTGGCTCACCCAGCACCAGCGAATCCAGGCCGGCCGCCACACGAAATGCGTGTTTTACCGCTTCAGAATTCGGGTGCAGGTAGAGATAGGGGGCAATGTCCCGGTTTTCCAGCTTGTGATAATCGCAAAACCACTCAATAACACGATCACTCTTGTCCTCGCCGGAATGAAAATACAATTCCGTGCGGTTGCAAGTAGAGATAATGGCGGCCTCATCGGCCGCACCGCTGTCGCATAAGTCGGTCAGGGCTTCGGTCAGGTGCTCAGGCGCGAACGCCGCCTGTTCACGTATGGCGACGGGCGCAGTCTTGTGATTAATGCCAAAGGCGAATAAATGCATGGAAACAAACGAACCCGGGTGATGCGATGGATTTTGACCGAATGCCGGGGGCTGTCAAGCGCCTGTTGCCAGGTGTTTACGGCCTCTTGCGCGCTGTATCCACAATATCAGCAGACCTAGCAGCAGCGTCAGTCCAAATAACGCAGCGGCCAGGGCCGCCCAGCGGCCGTCCAGATAGCTTCGATAGATACAATCGCCCAGGCCCCAGGCCAGCAAGACCGCCAGTACAGCGGCAGGGGCCAGGATAAATCGCGCCAGGCCTTGCTGTGGTACCCGCGAGGCCAGCACGGCCAGGCCGACCACAGCCAGTAAGGCCTGGGCCGGGCCATAGCCGGTCCACAGACTCAAACCGCCGGTGCCGCTCAGGTCCCAGAAGGCGGGGACAATAATGCATAGCAGACTGGCGCGAAATACACGTTTTTCCGTGCCCAAGGCCGTTTGCAGGCGAAAGCAGGCCAACCGGGAGAGGGTCTGTCGCAACAAGCGTAGACACGTATCCAGGGTGGTGGTCATCAGCACCAGCAGGGACACTGCGACAAGGATAGTGGCAAAGTCTTTCCCCAGCCCCAGCCCGGTCAAACGCTGGGACCAGCCACGGATGAGGGTGTCGATAATCGCGGGCAGGTTGGTCAAGTAGCCCCAATCCTCGTGGCCCTGTTTCCAGGCATCCCCATCGGTAAAGGTGGTGGCAAAGACCATCAGTATGACCAGGGCAAAGCCGGCTTCCAGCAATGCCCCGCCATAGCCGAACCGCCTGGCGCTTGCCGGCCCGGTGACATAGCGGCTGCTGATACCACGTATCACCAATAGATGAAAACCAGCGATGGCGCCACTGCTGAGAGTGAGAAACAGCCATGGGAACGCGCCGGGCGCCCAGCCTTTTTTACCAGCGAGCAAGCCAAATTCCGGGGCCGTGAATTCCGGGTTTTGCAACACCAGTGCCAGCAAGGTTGCCACACCCAGCAGGCCTGCCAGGCTTGCTGCTAGATAGGACTGTGGCCGCAATACCCGGCGGACAGGTTTACGCAGGCTGAATGCGGCGGCAACAAGTAGCAGCACGGCCCAGATGATAGTGGCATTGAGGGTCAGAAGTTTGTTACCGGCAACATTGACCTGCACTACACCGGTCAGGGCCAGAGGCAACAGGTTCGACAGGGCCATGCCCGACAAGATCAATATCATCGCCAGGGTGGTGGCCTTGAATGGGGTTTGTTCACCGTGCCTGTTCCAGTGCCGGCCCAGTTGCCAGGCTACCCACAGAAAGATGGTAAACCCCAATATGGTGCCGTGGTATTGGCTGAGGATGTGCGTGGCCAGGGCCAGCAATATACTGGCCGTAATGGCAAGCACGATAATCACGAGCACAAAGACAGGTTCTCGCCAGTGCTGCCCCAGCTCAGAACCGGCCCATTCACCCAGACTGCGCGCGCTATCCTGTTGCGTCAGCCAGAAACTGCCCATGGCGTAGCACGCCCCGGCAATCACTGATGCACTCAAAATCCATAAAAATGCAGGCATCCAGCCCCAATACAGGGCCACACCCACGCCGGTGAAGGTGCTGGCGGTGAGCAGCATACCCAGATGATGGCCAAGTGTGATGCCGGGATGATGGTGGTGTTTCAGTTCGTGTGTGACAGTGTCGCGTTCCGCGGTCTGGGCGGGCGGGCGAAACACACCCAGCAGTAATAGCTTGGCGTAGAAGCGGTAGCCGAATATGAAAATAATGGCACTTACCACTACAATAAGAAGGATATTCATGAATGACTGGCGTCCGAAAAGATTTAATAATTTGTGATTTTCGTTCCTGCTGAAAGCGTGCTTTACTTAAAGAGTATATCAATAGCCATGACGCGAAATCCTGGTACCTTTGCCAGACAGGGAACCTGGACCCGGTTTGAGCGTCTGTACAAGTAGGAAAAACATCAGAATGACATCAAAATCCATGCTCAGGAATTTCAGCTTGTTCTCTACGCTCAAGACAACGGCCTTGATAGCGGCGATGGCAGCCCTTGTCGGGGGCTGTGCCATGACGCCGAGTAAGCCGGCGGCCCATCATGCTGTGCTGGAGCAAGAGAAACAAGATGCCGATCTGCCCAAGGTCGAGCTGACACCGGACGTATTCTACGACATCCTGCTGGGAGAATTTGCCGGCCAGCGCGGTGACCTGGAGACGGCCGTCAGCGCCTTGTCGCGGGCTGCGCGCAATACACGGGATCCGCGCCTGGCCGAGCGCGCCACCCATGCCGCGCTTTATGCCAAAGACTATGAGGCCGCTACGATCACGGCGCGCCTGTGGGTAGAGCTGCGACCCGAGAGCCTGAAGTCACGGCAAACATTGGCAACGGTGCTGTTGGAGCGTAACGAACCTCTGGAGGCGCAGGCGCACCTGGAGAAAGTCCTGCAACTGGCCTCGGCCAATAAGGACTTCGACAGGGTGATCCTGCGCATCGCCGGTCTGCTGAGCCGGCAGAGCAACCGTCCTGCTGCTTTTGCGGTGATGGAATCCCTGGCCTTGAAATACCCCAAGAATCCGCAGGTATTCCTGGCCCTGGCCCATCTGGGTGTGCGTGCCGGTGACCTGGAGCGCGCCCAACCCGCAATTGATAAGGCATTGAGCCTAAAACCCGATTGGGAAGAGGCGGCACTCTACAAGGCCCGCATCCTGATTGGACGTAACGAGACTGAAGCCGTGCAGCAATTCTACGAGGCCTTCCTGGACGAGCATGAAGGGGCCAGCAAACTGCGTCTGAATTACGCCCGCTTTCTAGTGGACCACAAGCAGTGGCAATTGGCGCATAAGCAATTCAAGCACGTGGTGCGCGATGCCCCGGATGACGCCGAGGCCATTTTCGCCGTCGGCCTGTTGTCGGTTCAGGCCGAGCGTTACAAAGAGGCCGAGAAATATCTGCAAATGAACCTGAAGCTACAACCCAAGAATGATCAGGCGCGTTTGTATCTGGGACAAGTCGCCGAGAAACGAAAGAATTTTGCCAGCGCCGCCAAATGGTATGGCCAGGTCCGGGACGCAAAACATTATTTTGAGGCCCAGACACGGCTGGGGGTCATGATGGCGCGCCAGGGTCATCTTGCTGAAGCGCGCAAACACCTGCACGAAATTGAAACCGAAAATGAAAAGCAGAAGATGCAACTGATACTGGCCGAGGAGCAAATCCTGCGTGAAGCCAAGGCCTATCATGAAGCGTTGAAAGTGTTGAATGTGGCCATAGCCGCTTTGCCGGAACACACGGATCTTCGTTATGCACGGGCTCTGGTGGCTGAGAAGCTGGATATGATCCCGCTTTCGGAATCCGATCTTCGCACCATCCTGAAGAAAGACCCCAAGAATGTGCATGCGCTGAATGCCCTGGGTTACACCCTGGCCGATCGCACCGACAGGCTGGAAGAAGCCAAGAAACTGATCGAGAAGGCCCTGAAGCAAAAGCCGGACGATGCCTTTGTGCTGGATAGCCTGGGTTGGGTGCATTACCGCATGGGCGATTATCAAAAAGCGATCGAATTGCTTAATACTGCCTTAAGTGTGCGTAATGATGCCGAGATCTCGGCCCACCTGGGTGAGGTCTTGTGGGTCATCGGTGAGTACAGCGAGGCCCGCTCGGTGTGGGAACGGGCCCTGAGCCGCAGCCCGGAAAGTGAATCCCTGCAAGGCGTCATCAAGCGTTTTACTGAATAAGGGCTCCTGCTTTGACTTATGCCACGGGCGGCGTTTACCCTGCCACCCGTGATCGCCCGTGTCCTTCTTTTAATTTCCCTTGCCCTGATTTTACCGGCCTGCACCACGGCGCCCGAATCGCTGCGCAGGCATTCCGCCTTGTGGCCCGCACGCCAACAGGCGTTGACGGGTTTACAGTCCTGGCGCCTGCAAGGCCGTCTGGCCCTGAAGTCGGAAGATGAAGGCATACAACTGGGCCTGCGCTGGCAGCGTCAGGGCCCACACCATCGCATACACCTCTTTGGTCCCCTGGGCAGCGGCCAGGCGAGACTGGAACTGAATGAGGCGGGTGCCGTGTTATGGGATGGCAAAGGTCAGCGCCATGAAGGTGAGAGTGGTCAAGAGCTGTTGTATCGTGTGACCGGCTGGCTGCTACCGGTGGATGCCCTGGTCTATTGGGTGCGCGGTCTGCCCTGGCCGGGCCTGCCGAGCTGGGCGCGCTGGGATGCCCAGGGCCGCTTGCGGGAACTGACGCAGGATGACTGGAATGTGAGCTACCAGAAATATCAGCAGTTTCAGCAATACGAGTTGCCTACCTCGGTGCGTATCCTCCGTCAGGCCAATGACGATGTCACCGAACTGGAAGTGCGACTGGTGGTGGATCTATGGCAGCCCAATGTTGCCATGGCAGGCAAACATGACTGAGGGCCTGTTGCCATGGCCGGCCCCGGCCAAGATCAATCTCTTTTTGCATGTCACCGGCCGGCGCGACGATGGCTATCACCTGCTGCAGACGATGTTCCAGTTCCTGGATTTCGGTGATGTATTGCGCTTCGCTATCCGTGCAGACGGTGTTATCCACCGTGCTGAAGACCTGCCCGGTGTGGCGGAGGCAGATGATCTGTGTCTACAGGCGGCGCGGTTGTTGCAACGGCACACTGGCTGCACTCCAGGTGCGACGATTTATTTAGAAAAACATATCCCTCAGGGCGGCGGCCTGGGCGGCGGCAGTAGCAATGCGGCCACGGTACTGCTGGCCTTGAACGAGCTGTGGGAGACAGGTCTGGGCCGTGATGAACTGGCCAGGCTGGGGTTGCGGTTGGGCGCCGATGTACCGGTTTTTATTGGCGGGGCGGCGGCCTGGGCCGAGGGTGTAGGCGAGGCCCTGACTCCGGTAGAACTGGAGACGCCTTACTATGTGTTATTGGCCCCAGGGGTGTCGGTATCGACGGTACAGATCTTTGCCGATCCTGAATTGACACGCAATAGTCCGGCCATCACAATACGCGACTTTCATGAGGGCAGGACCCGAAACGATCTGGAAGCCGTGGTATTCAAGCATGCTCCAGGGGTCAAGCAGGCGCTCTCGTGGTTGGGTCAGTTTGGTCCGGCGCGCATGACAGGCAGTGGCAGTTGCCTGTTTTTGCCTGTAACAGACAAGGCGCAGGCTGAACGTATTGTCAGCCAGTGCCCTGCAAGTTGGCAGTGTTGGCTAACCAGGGGAGTGAATACTCACCCTCTGGCTGGCAACGGTTAATTGGGGTGTCGCCAAGTGGTAAGGCACAGGGTTTTGATCCCTGCATTCCCAGGTTCGAATCCTGGCACCCCAACCACTTTGTAATTATTTATTAACAACGGAAGCCCTGACGTGTCTCCTGAAAATGACAATATGGTAGTGTTCTCCGGCAACGCCAATCGTGCGCTTGCCAAGAAGGTCGTTCAGCACTTGGGCCTGCCTCTGGGCAAGGCCAGTGTCGGCAGCTTCAGCGATGGCGAGGTCATGGTGGAAGTGACCGAGAGTGTCCGCGGTCGCGATGTCTTTGTCTTACAGTCCACCTGCGCGCCCAGCAATAAAAACCTGATGGAATTGCTTGTGTTAATAGACGCCCTGCGTCGTTCATCGGCCCACTCGGTGACGGCCGTTATCCCTTATTATGGGTATGCCCGTCAGGACAGACGCCCGCGCACGGCCCGCGTCGCCATCACCGCGCGCCTGGTGGCCGACATGATTACTGTCGCCGGTACCGATCGCGTGCTGACCATGGACCTGCATGCCGACCAGATACAGGGTTTCTTTTCGATCCCGACCGATAACATCTACGCCGGCCCGGTATTGCTGGGTGATATCTGGCGTCACGAGTACCCGGACCTGCTGGTGGTCTCACCCGATGTCGGTGGCGTGGTGCGAGCCCGGGCATTGGCCAAGCAATTGGAGGCCGATCTGGCCATTATTGATAAACGCCGCCCCAAACCCAATGTCGCCAAGATCATGAACATTATTGGTGATGTGGGAGGGCGAACCTGCGTGCTGATGGACGACCTGGTGGATACGGCCGGTACGCTGTGCGAGGCGGCTGACGCGCTGAAAGAGAAGGGCGCCAAACGCGTGCTGGCCTACTGTACGCACCCGGTGTTGTCCGGTAAGGCCGTAGACAGGATCAACAATTCGCAGCTGGACGAATTGGTCGTCACAGACACCATTCCGCTCTCGGAAGATGCCGCTGCTTGCGGTAGAATCCGCCAGCTCAGTATCGCCGAGCTGTTGGCCGAGGCCTTGCGTCGTGTCGCCACAGGGGATTCCGTCAGCTCTTTGTTTATGGATTAAGCGCTACGTGACAAGTGTCTTTGACCAAAGATGCTTGCTACGTAATGTTGAATACCGAGCCTGGTCGCGGGCGAGGTTAAATTAGTTATTGAGGACTATCATGAGTACACAATTTGAAATAACCGCCGAAACGCGTGAAGGCAAGGGCACGGGTGCGAGCCGCCGCCTGCGTCACGCCGGCAAAGTGCCTGCCATTATTTATGGCGGCGACAAAGACCCGCAAATGGTCAGCTTTAAGCATGACGCTATTTACCACATGCTCGAGGTGGAGGCCTTCCATACCTCCATCCTGACCATCAAACACGGCAAAGGCACCGAGCAGGCCATTCTGCGCGATGTACATATGCATCCTTACCAGCAATGGGTCATGCATCTGGATTTGCAGCGTATTAACGTCGCCGAGAAGATTCATATGTCCGTGCCTGTGCATTGCACCGGTGAAGAGTTGACTCCCGGTGTAAAATTAGAGGGCGGCATCGTCTCCCACCTCATTACCGAAATCGATATTTCCTGCTTGCCGGCTAATCTGCCGGAATATCTGGCGGTGGATATATCCGCTTTACACCTTGGCGACTCCGTACACATATCGGATATCCCTCTGCCGGAAGGCGTGGAGATCACCACGTTTGCGCATGGTGGTGATGACCTGGCCGTGGCTTCCATCGTGACTGTTCGTGGCAGCATAGAAGAGGAGGAGACTACCGAGGAAGGTGGGGAAGAAGGCGCCGAGGAAGGTGGGGAAGAAGGCGCCACCGAGGGCGAATAATCAGTCAGCCTGCACGGAGACACCCTTGTCTGAAGGCATACAACTGATTGCGGGTCTGGGGAATCCCGGCCCGCAATACTCGGAAACCCGGCACAATGCCGGGTTCCGTTTTATGGATGCCTTGCTGCACCATTGTGGAAGTCAATTAAGGGCCGAGAGCCGTTTCGATGGCGAGGTCGGCAAGGCCCGTATTGCCAATCGCGATGTCTGGCTGATCAGGCCCACTACCTTCATGAACCTCAGTGGCGATGGTGTGGGCAAGCTGGCGCGCTTTTATAAGGTCGCCCCGGAAAACATCCTGGTGGTACATGATGAGCTGGACCTGCCCCCCGGCGCCGTGCGCCTGAAAATCGGTGGCGGTCATGGCGGTCACAATGGTCTGCGCGACATTGTCCCCAAACTCGGCTCCAAGGACTTTATCCGCCTGCGTGTCGGCATCGGCCATCCCGGCTCGGCATCACAGGTTACGTCTTACGTCCTGAAGAAGGCGCCCCCGGCCGAGCAGCGCCTGGTGGAAGATGCGATTGATGCGGCCATCGCCGAGATAGACGACATTGTGTGCGGAGATTATCAGCCGGTGATGAACAGGCTGCATACGCATACCGTGCACAGTTAATCAGGAACAGTCATGGGTATTCAATGCGGAATCGTCGGTCTGCCCAATGTCGGCAAGTCCACCTTGTTTAATGCGCTGACGCAATCAGGCATACAGGCCGAGAACTATCCTTTTTGTACTATCGACCCCAATGTCGGCGTGGTCGAAGTGCCGGATGCGCGATTGAAGAAGATCGCCGACATCGCCCAGTCCGCCAAGGTCATCCCGGCGGTTATGGAGTTTGTCGATATCGCCGGCCTGGTGGAAGGGGCCTCCAAGGGTGAAGGTCTGGGGAACAAGTTCCTTGCCAACATACGCGAGACCGATGCCATCGCCCATGTTGTGCGCTGCTTCGAAGACGAGAACATTCAGCATGTCACCAGCCGCATCGACCCCAGGTCCGACATCGAAGTCATCAATACCGAGCTGGCGCTGGCCGATCTCGATACCGTCACCCGTGCCCATGACAAGGCCGTGAAGAACGCCAAGTCCGGCGACAAGGAACAGATCAAGCTGTGCGATTTATTGGCACGTATCCAGACCCACCTGGATGAGGGCGGCCAGGTGCGCACCATGGCGTTTGATGAAGACGAGCAGGAGCAGCTCAGGCAGTTGTTCCTGCTGACTTCCAAGCCGGTGATGTATATCGCCAACGTGGCCGAGGACGGTTTTGAAAACAATCCCCACCTGGATGCCGTGCGCGCCCTGGCCAGTCAGGAGGGTGCCCTGGTGGTGCCGATCAGTGCCGCCATCGAGGCCGAGCTGGTGGAAATGGACGCCGAAGACAGGCAGGAATTTCTTGTAGAGATGGGGTTGGAGGAACCGGGCCTGAATCGTGTCATCCGTGCCGGCTATGAATTGCTGGATCTACAGACGTATTTTACCGCCGGGCCCAAGGAGGCCCGCGCCTGGACCACACGAATCGGCGCCACCGCACCGCAGGCTGCCGGTGTCATACACACTGACTTCGAGCGCGGCTTCATACGCGCCGAGGTCATAGGCTATGAGGACTTTATCGCCCACAACGGCGAACATGGCGCCAGGGAGGCCGGCAAGCTGCGCTCCGAAGGCAAGGAATACGTGGTCAAGGATGGTGATGTCATCCATTTCCGGTTTAACGTTTAAAGTCCACGATAGGGGATCAGTAACCCCTTCGCCTTTATAGGCCGTACAGACAATGTTGATATCGACTCAGGCGTCGTGACGGTTTCGCACAGGTTTTAACGCTGGGTTCCTTCTCCCTTAGGGAGAAGGGCAGGATGAGGGGGTCGTAAGATCACAGGGATTGCTCCAAGTGATTGATTGAAAAGGCCATAACCGGCCTTATCTTGACAAGCGGGAGGTCAGCACCCAAAATCCGCCTCCCCCGGCCCTGCCATCTCGGCGGGCCCGGAAGAAACAATGGCTACGTAGCTCAGTCGGTTAGAGCACAGCATTCATAATGCTGGGGTCGCTGGTTCAAGTCCAGCCGTAGCTACCATATTTCATTTCATATCAATGGCTTACAAGCGTATTCGTTTGTGAGCCATTTTCTTTTTGGCAACACGGAAACTACACAGTGTTTGAATATCGCTAACAATGTCAAATGGCACAGTGCGAAGTTGGTTAGATATATCGATCGATGAGTCCTTTGATCAAGGGGCCAGAGTAGTTGAAAGGTAAAGTTACCTTTCGATTCCAATCCAAGTACATTGATCCTTGATCTATTCTCGATTCCATGAGAATAGAGGCTTATTGAAAAGCATTTTTTTAGTGAGAACATTTGGCGGCATATCACAATATTGGTGCCAGCCGAATAATCATCTGTTAGGCTGAAAAAAAAGAAGGAAACTGTATAGATGCCTACAATATTTAGAATCGGTCCTTTTCGCTTCTTTTTCTATGCTGGCGATAGGGATGAGCCACATCATGTTCATATCGAGCGTGATGACAAAATTGCAAAATTCTGGCTTGGCCCAATTAGGTTGCAACATAGCGGTGGATTTAGCCGGAAAGAGATAAGGCAAGTCCACGGTATTATTGAAGAACACCACTCAGAACTATTGGAGGCTTGGAATGACTATTTTGGCAACTAAACTAGACATTTCTGACGCAGTAGATGTATCTGTTACAGACGATACTTTAACTGTTGAGTTAAATGATGGTCGTACTATTTCTGTACCACTTGAATGGTACCCTCGGCTTGTTCACGGCACATCAGAAGAACGCAATAACTGGCGCATTATTGGTAGAGGTCAGGGAATTCACTGGGAAGATCTTGATGAGGATATTAGCGTTGAAGGGATTATCGCAGGCAACCCTTCGAGTGAAAGTCAATCTTCTTTTAAGAAGTGGCTGGACCAGAGAAATCCAGCCTAACAAAGAGGTTAAGGGGTTATAGTAGAATGGCGCTTAGTTACCGGGTTAAGGCAGCGGGTTAAGGCGGTTAAGGGCTCTGACCCCTTAACACTTTTGGCGACATATTGTAATATTTGAGCTTACTTCATATCACAATATTAGTGCCAGCCGCATAATCACCTGTTAGCGCAAAGGAATACATATGTACGAATGGATTAAGGAAAGTATTGAATTCTTAGCGTTCCTGGGAGCCGCTCTGTTTTTCGGGTTCAAATTGCTGTCTGGATTCTTCATCCACAACCTATCCGTTTCGCTGAAATACGAGCGCTCTGCAGTTAAGAATACTGATAATGATATACTCATTGTCACTGCGGAATTAGAGAAGGGTGACATCAGTGCTATAACTCTTCATGATATTCAAGCTCGTATTAGCTACAATCAACACTCTGTATCGATACCATTTCAAGGAATTCATCGTTGCAGTTATACAACTCAGAATATTGGGTCGGCTTGTCGAAAGGTTGCAAAAATTGAACGACAATCACAGTCGTCACCATTACTTAATCTCAGTCTTGGTGAGAAGGCATCTTTTTCATGTAGCTTAGAGGTCCCAGCAAAGGAAATCGTGACTGTAGAACTTGTTGTGTTAGGTAAGCGAGCGTATATCGGTACATGGGTAGGTCAATGGCGTTCTAGCGTGATCGCAACCCCATTAGTTCAGCGCTAACAAGTCTATCAAACCGCCTCGCTAGGGTTAAGGGGTCAGAGCCCTTATCACTTAAGAATAAAGTGTTATAAAGAATGGTAAAGGATAGCGTTATCTTTACCTCATGTCGAACAATACGTGGACTAGCAATGAGAAAACATATTATAGCAGCACTGGTTATGACGGCATTAGCTGGATGTGCAACATCAGAAAAATATTCAAAGTTACTGGATACATGGAAGGGTGATCCTGTTGAACGCCTGGTAGGGAGTAACTGGGGATATCCAGATACTATTATTAAGGCACCGAATGGAAATGATGTGTATATCTACAAGTGGGAATCCATTAGCACTAATAAAAAAGGATATACGAATAGGTATTGGTGCAACACATTCTTCGAAATAGATGATTCAAAAACTATTGTACGTTGGCGATGGAAAGGAAATCACTGTGTATCGAAATATCAAGAAAAATAAGGGTTAAGTAGGGTTAAGGGATTAGAGCACTTAACTCATGTTAGTCTTTCGAAACTACATAAGGAGACGTTGGTATGAATAAAGCAACAATAATATTCTCAATAGCCGTAGTAGTATCTCTGATTGGATGTACTGCTATGGGGCACCGTCAAGCTGCATCAGATGACCCTAATGGAGTATGGGTCCCTATCAAAGAAACTGCGGCGCGAGGCCAACAAAATATAAATAGGATCGATCTTGGAATGACAAAAACGCAGGTCCAAAATATTATGGGTACGACAAACCACTACTATGCGACTGCACATAGAAAGCCAACAATTATTACTCATCCTTCTAAGAGAGAAATGTTCGAGTCTAATTCCAGAACGTTTGAAGTGTTGTACTATTATACAAGATATGCAAAAAGGGATGCAGCATTGACTCCTGTTGTTCTACAGGAAGGAAAGGTAGTGGGTTGGGGATGGAATTATTTTAATAAGATTAAGTAATGAGGTTAAGGGATCAGAGCCTTTATCACTTAACATATCTGCGTCCTTAACAAATAACAGGGTTAATGAGTAAATGCCCTTATCACATCTCTTTCGATTACAAGTACACTGATCCTTGTTCCATTTTCGATTCCATAAGAATAGAGATTCCTTGAAAAGTATTATTTTGATGAGAACATTTGGCAGCATATCACAATATTGGTGCCAGCCGCATAATCATCTGTTAGATTACAATTATGCCCAACCAAGAAATTAAAGAATACTATGATACGATGGAACAAAGAGAGGTTCGTTCGGATTTGACTTTCGCTGTTGATATTGTGGGTGATCCTAAGATCGCTATAGATTGTGGTTGTGGAGCTGGAGCTGACATAAAGTATTTATTAACAAGGGGCTTTAAAGTGTACGGCTTTGATATAGAGGATGAATCTATATCAAGATGTAAGA
>BTRG01000039.1:0-25128 GCA_036986275.1 Gammaproteobacteria bacterium
TTGCTTATTGATGACAACCTCGCACGTGGGGCCGGAGTCGCCGCCAGTGGCGATATAGCCGAGGCTGGATCGGCCACGATTACTTTCCAGGTGACGGTGAACTGAAGCAATGAAAGGAGGTGTATATGAACATTATCACGAATTACAAATATCTTATCAGGAGAAATGGAATCATGAGTAAAAATATAATTGCTTATCTGTCTACTATGTTGATTTTAGTAACGCCAGTTATTGCTGAGGCGAAGCCCAGGATAAAGGTCACTATTGAAACAGAAAAGATAGTGACTCAAGTCAATAACGGGAAAACCATCAACAAGAGAGTGAAAGCGACTTCTGTAGAGCCCGGTGAAACGCTTATCTATACCCTCCGCTATATCAATAACGGAGATGAGAAGGCGACCAACGTAAAAGTAGATAACCCCATACCCAAGGGATCTGTCTATGTGGCCGGCAGTGCCAAGGGAATTAATAGCGATATCACCTTTTCTGTTGACGGCGGCAAGACATTCAAGAAGGCCAGCCTGCTGACATACAGAACAAAACTTGCTAATGGCAAAACGGCTAAGAAGAAGGCATCACCCGAACAGTACAGCAACATACGCTGGCTGATTCAGTCTGTAGCACCAGGCCAGGGCGGTACGCTGGGATTCCGAGTAATAGTCAAGTAACACTAAAAGTAATTATATATTGTTTATTTAAATTGAATAATCCATAGGGTTAGAAAATGAAACAGCAACTGAATTTGATGAGAAGCAACCTTAACTATTATCCGCGCGCCGGAACCGATCCACCGGACAGGTTCAGGTGGCGGTGCAGCTTATGCAAGGCACAAGGTCCACCATAAAGAATTTATTGAAGTCACTTTATACGACAAACGTAAACAATGAGGTATTTAACATGAAACAACTCAACTCAATCAGCCCACCGGGCGGGGTGAGACGAGCACTGGCCACAGTATCATTACTGTTGGCTTCAGTGTTTGTCATGCCCCAGGTGCTGGCCGCCACCGGTGCAGGTGCGCTGATATTCAACACGGTACAGGTGGATTGGCAGGATGCCAGTGGCTCCACCAGCTTTGCCGAGACCGCGACGGCATCGGTCACCGTCTCACTGGTGGCGTCAGCTGCAACGCTCACTGCGCCAATAGACCAGACGGTGGCATCGGGTGCGACAGCGGCCTATGCCTACACCATCACGTCAACCGCTAACGGTTCGGATACCTATACATTTTCCGTTCCGGCCAGCACGCCGACTAACCTTGATGGCACGGAGACGGCAACGTTCTCAGTGGCATCGGTAATATTGGGTGCGTCGGTCATCTCGGGTGTGACCGCGGCCGATACGTTCCAGGTTCCGGCCGGATCTGAAACCAACCTGACGGCCGCGGACATCGTGATTATCGGTGGCGTGGATTATGCCGTGGTGAGCGTGACTGCCGGTACCCAGGCCAGTCATAACAACCCCAGCGGTACCGATGGTGTGGCCGGTGTGACCACGGCGGAATCGCCTACCGCTATCCAGATCGGTGCGAATGTCGCGGGGTCCAATGTGGCGCCGGCATTGGCAGGTGGCGATATCGGTAGCGGCGTGTTTGAGCAGGGAATCTTTACGCTCAATGTGACAGGCACGGTATCGGGTGTGAGCGACGGTACTTTCAGCGTCACTGCCAGGGCGACCTCCGCGGCGCCGGCTTCGCTGCAAACGGACGATGTCACTCTGACCACTTTCACTGCGTCGGCGCTGACCATCGCCAAGGTAGCTAGTGCTGCAACAGCGGTGACCGGTGATACGGTGACTTACACCATTACCGTTACCAACACGGGTAGTGGTAATGCTACCAACGTGACGCTAACCGATGCTGTCCCGGCTTATACTACCTATGTCGCGAACTCGACGTTACTGAATGGTATTACCGTAAGTGGCGATGGCGCGGCGTCTCCTTTGGCAGGTGGTTTGCTGATCGATGATGATGGTGCTCGAGGAGCAGGTGTTGTAGCCAGCGGTAACATTGCGGGCGGCAATTCGGCCACTATCACCTTTAATGTCACGGTGAATTAGTGACCGTACGGCCTAACATGATTCATAACAGGGATAGCGGTGTATTTACCGGTATCCCTGTTTGCTTATGTCAGGTCGCTGCAGAAATGCGGGCGATGTTGGTGAGGGCTCTGTCTTCACCCATCACCCTTAAGCCCCTGTTACAGGGGCTTAAGGGTGATGAATTGCTTGTAAAAAAAGTACAACACACCGGCGCGTTGATTTTGATGTTATTGGGCATGCTTATCTCGGCCCCGGTGTGGCCGGCAACGGGTGGTGGCGCCACTATTCATAGTGTGGCCACGGTGACCTATAACGGGGTGACCGAAACCGCCAGTGTCGATGTCACTGTACTGACCTTTGCTTCCAGTCCGACGATAACTGTCAATACATTAGCTCAGACCGTGACTCCGGGGGCAACCGCTTCATATTTCTATGTCATTGTTAATAATGCCAATGGTGCGGATAGTTTCACTATAAATGCCAGCTCTACTGATGTCGGTGTGGTGGCTGCACCAGCACTGAATGTCGCGGGGTCGGGTACGGCCAGCACGGTAGTGAACCTGGGCGCATCGATAAGTAATGCGCCTTCCGTTGTCAATACTGTCTTTATCCCGGCAGGTTCCGAGACTGCTTTGACTGCCGGTGATGTGTTTGTCATAGCCGGTCTGGGTCGTTACACGATAAATGTCGTCACGGCCGGCACAGCCGAAACCACTGTTGGCAATGTGACCACCCCGGAAACACCGACAGCACTGACGCTGACACCGTTGGTGTCGGCACCGGCGATTGCCGTGGGGACGGTAGCGGCCGGTATGCAGATGGGTGAGGAATATATCTTTACAATAGATGTTACGGCCAGTACACCCAGCGTCAGTGGTGTCGATGGTACTCATACAGTCAATTTCAGTGTCACAACGACGGCTAATGGTGCCGGCGGCATACCCCTAGTCTATAACACCAGCGCTGGCGACAACAATGAAACGGTTACCACGGTCCGCGACAACATCATCCAGCTAGTAAAGGAAGTCAGGAATGTCACCACCGGTTCTGCTTTTGCAAGCACCGGCATTCGTTTGCAAAGCGGTGATGTCCTGGAATATCGCATGACCGTCACGGCTGTCAGTGGCGGGGGTGATGTGCTGAATAATATCCTGACAGACGAAGTCCCTGTTTATACCGCGTATGTGCCTGGCAGTACCACGCTCAATGGCGTGGCAGTGGCTGATGGGACAGGCGCCAGTCTGCCCTTAACGGCAGCCAATAGTGGCCTGGTGATTAACAGCAGCAGTGGTACCGCAGGTGTGGTTGTTGGTGGGGAAAGCGCAGTGGTGCTGTTTCAGGTAACTGTGGACTAACGCAATATATGAAGAGGTTGTTTAACAAGTTGGTCGCATGCGTGACCGGGATGACTTCCCGGTTATGTCGTAGCCGGTTATGGGAGTTGCACCATAGCTGCCGGCGTGTTGCGATGTTCTTTATATTAAGCATGGTTTCCGCTGTGGTCTGGGCGGTGCCGCCCACACCGGGTGATATCGTGAGCAATACCGCCGACCTGACGTTTACGGGCGGCAGCAACAGCGCAACAGCCACGGCAACAACCATTGTTCGAACCGTCTCCAATATTGAATTCCTGAAATATGCCCCGGGTGCGACGGCAGCCGTCAGCGTGCCCGTGGCCCCCGGTCAGTGCAGCACTAGTGGCTCAGCGGCTGGTCCCTTTGTGCCGACACCGGGCCCGTCCGCGCTGGATGGCACACCCATCGTTTTGCCGGCGTCGCTGGATTTAATACCGGTAGCGGTCTACAAATTGGGCGAACCCGTGTTCCTGCGCGTTGTCGATGCCGATCAGAACATCAACCCCGCTAGCGTTGATTCCCTTTTGGCGCGGGTATCTGTACCCGGCGGTGATGATGAACTGGTGCGCTTGTTTGAAACGGGTGTTGATACGGGGGTGTTTACGGGTTATCTGCAGTCGGCCTCCGGGGCTGCGACAGCAAACGACTGTGCATTCAATGCCACGAATGATGATGAGTTGACAGCCAACTATACCGACATTTTCGATGGCACGGATGCAGCGGCCTCCACGGTGCTGGTGGATCCCTATGGTATGGTCTTCAGCAGCGCTAATGGTAATCCGGTAGACGGTGCCGTGGTGACACTGATTAATGCCAATACCGGTATCCCTGCCACGGTTTTTGGCGATGATGGTGTCAGCAATTATCCCTCCACGGTAACGTCAGGTGCAACGGCCACGGACAGCAGCGGGACCTTGTATACCTTTCCCCCAGGGGGCTACCGCTTCCCCTTTGTGGCCCCGGGGAATTATCGCTTGCAGGTGCAAAACCCGGCGGGTTTTGGTGGACCCTCTACCGTGCCGACCGCCACCCTGCAGGCCTTGCCCGGGGGTCCCTTTGCTATTGTGCCCGGTTCACGAGGCGAGGATTTTGTTGTCCCGGTCGGTCCGGCCCTGCATATCGACTACCCGGTGGATCCTATTTCATCGGCGGGTCTGTTTCTCTCTAAAACAGTGAACAAGACCGAGGCCGGCATCGGCGATTTTCTGAGTTACCAGTTGCGGCTGGAAAATAACAATATAGGTGATATCACAGGGATTACTATTCGTGACGTGCTGCCCGCCGGCCTTCGTTACCAGGTGGGCTCGGCAAGACTGGATGGCGTACCCATGGTCGATCCGGTGATTAGTACTGATGGCAGGAGTCTGCAGTTTGATATCGGAACACTGGCAGGTGGAGTGACCACACCGGTGCGCTATGTGGTGGAAGTTTCTTCCGCAACGCCTACCGGAGATGCGGTCAATCGCGCCACGGCATTTGCGACGGCGGGGTTGTCATCCAATGCAGCCACTGCAACCGTGAAGGTCAAGGAGGATTTATTCCGTACCCGCAGTCATATTGTGGGCCGTGTCATGGTGGGGAATTGCGACGCCCTGATCGCGCCGGAAGGCAATGTGAAGATACGTATGCAGAGCGCTGCGGTAGCAGAAGAAATACATTACAGTATTCGACTTGAGGGCAGTGTTGTCACTATTGATGACCTGAGCCTGATCGTGAATATTCCAGAGTCGCTGGAATATATAAAAGGCAGCGCTCTGGTGGGCAAGACACCTTTGGCCGATCCGGAGGTCGATGCAGAAGGGTTGCGTTTCAGCCTCGGTAATCGTAGCGGTAACTGGAGCGAGACGTTAACCCTGCGTGCCCGTGCCAGGCCCAATGCCTACGGCAGGTTTACCACCCGCGCCTACGGTGAGTTCAAGACACGGGCCTCCGCGCAATTCTCCACACCGGTCGCAGAGCGCCAACGCACACCGGTCACTGAAAATATCTTCCGTGATTTTCCTAATGTTGTCTGGCCAAAATTCGATGCCCTGGCTGCCGTATTGCGCGATATAGACAAACGTATGTTGGACGACTTCGTTAAAAGTTATGCAGGGCAATCCGTACAAAGACTGGAGGTTATTGGTCATACCGACAGCCAACGTATATCTCGACGCGGTCAAAATTTGTTCAAGGACAACTACGCCCTGTCCGAAGCACGGGCACGTTCCGTTGCTGATTACCTATTGCAAGCCTTTGGTCTCAGGCCCGATCAGGTCACGATCAGCGGCGCCGGACCGGATAAACCCATTGCCAGTAACGAGACGCGTCAGGGCAAGGCCTTGAATCGCCGTGTTGAAGTGAATGTAGAAACCGACCAGCAAAGGGAAAAGACACGCTTTCTGATATTACAGGAAGACAGTGATATTCAGACCGTGAACACACGTGGCGAGTCCCCCGGCTTTGAGCCGGCCACAGTGGGTGGCAGTGCCGATGGTGTGGCCGGGATACGACTGATCATGGAAGATGGGCGCTTTGTGTATACGGATGAAAAGGGTCTCTATCATTTTGAAGGCATCAAGCCAGGCACACATGTGGTACAGCTGGATACGGAAACCATCCCGGAGACCATGGAGATTTTTCTTTGCGAACAAAACAGCCGGGTTGCCGGTAATCCTATCTCGCGTTTTGTTGATGTTCAAGGTGGCACACTCTGGCGTGCGGACTTCTATCTGCGCCCCAAGAAAGCGATACGGGGCTCGGTGGGCCTGCGTTTGCAAAGTGACCTGGAGCCCTCTTATTTGCAATACACTTTAAGTCTGCGTGGTGATGCCCTGGAGTATAAGAATCGTCGGATTGTGTTGACATTGCCAGACGCAGTGACTTATCAGCCCGGCAGCGCGGAACTGGATGGCAAGCCGCTGTCGGATCCAGTGATAGAGGGCAATGAACTCAGATTTAATATTGGCGATACCACGGTAGACCCATGGACTCAAAAGTTGTTACTGCGTGCGCATGTTTATAAGGGTAAAGCCGGGGAACAGGAAACTGTGGCGGTGATGATCTTCGATACCATAGCTGGTAAGGACCAGAAGTCACTAACAGTTGATAATGCGCTGCTGCGTCAGGCCTCCAATGTAAAACGCTTTATATTTAATGGTGGATACGATCGAACGCTGGCTGCCCTGACGCCCATAGATAAAGAAAAGCTTGATTCAATCATTGCCGCCCTCGATAACAAACCCGTTAAGCATATTTATATTGCCGCCCATACGGATAACCTCCCCTTGTCCAAGGACGCACATTTCAGGAATGCTCAGCAATTAGCGGCAGCCCGGGCCAGATCTATTGGCCAGTACCTACAGGGTCGGTTGGAGTTATTCGGCCGACAGATCGAGGCAGTAGGTGTGGGTGATGAGGAGTCCTTGTTTGGTGTTCGTGGCAGTGATAATCATGCGGAGATTTTCTTTCGTTTGCTGAATAAGGATGCGCCACAACACTTCAATGTCTCCCGTGGTGATAGCGGTTATTGGGATAGCACCATTGAGGCACGTGTGTTGCCTAAATTTGATTCAGAAGAAAAGAAAGAAGCAGTTTCTTCTATATCAAAATTACCCGCGGGATTCGTTGGCATCAAAGAAGGTCAGCAGTACCCGTACCCGATTAATTCTGTACGCTTCAAGATGAAACCCAATCTCAAACCAAGACTGCTGGTGGATGGTGCGGTCGTTTCCAATGACAGGATTGGTTTTACATTGCGAGACAACGGGACCGGAGCAATGTTGTATACCTACACCGGTGTGAATTTTGGAGATTCTGGCAAGCATGAGCTCAAGATTCAGGGTATCGGTCCATTTGGAAATGCGCGTTATGAGCAAACATTAACCATAGTCCGTACAGGCATTCCGGTGGCAATTGAAGTACTTGAGGCTTCTGGCAATATTGCTGATGGCAAGACGCCGGTCACTCTGCGCCTGCAAGCCCTGGATGACTACAGAGAACCGATACGCAGCTCATTTGAATTGGAGTACGACAGCGTCAAGTTGAGACCCTATGATAACAAGCAGCTTGTCCCGGAATTACGCAGGGCAACGAACAAAATACTGATGGATGAGCATGGCTTTGTTCGCTTTGCGCCAGTAAGCCGGAGTGGCCTCTATACAGTGACTCTAAAGTATGGCGATATCATCAAGCGTGTGCGGGTTTATGTACAGCCCAAGTTCAGGGAAGACTGGATACTGGTCGGATTGGCCGAGGGTACTGCCGGCTACCGTACCTTGTCCGGCAATATGGAATCATTGGAGGCCAATGACCAAAAAGATGAGCTTTACACTGATGGACGCCTGGCCTTTTATGCCAAAGGCAAGGTGAAAGGTAAGTGGCTGCTGACTGTAGGCTATGACAGCGCAAGGGAAGGAAACGATCCTGATCGTCGCCTGGGTCAAACCATAAACCCCGATGCTTATTATACTTTGTATGGCGACAGAACTGATTCAATATACGATGCTCCCAGTAGCGAAAAATTGTATGTACGTATAGAAACCGACAAGTTCTATACTTTGTTTGGTGACTTCAATACCGACCTTACAGTCACGGAACTCTCACGCTATAGCCGCAGCCTGACTGGTCTTAAATCTGAATATCATGATGACCGTTTTGATGTCAGTGCCTTTGTCAGCCAGACCGAGCAAGGCTTTGTCAAGGATGAGATACGGGGAGACGGTACCTCGGGCCTGTATCGTTTGTCACGACAGAAGATTTTGATTAACAGTGAAAAGATTACGATTGAAATCCGTGACCGTTTCCGCAGCGAGCAGATTATCAGTACCCGGCAACTAGTAAGATATATTGATTATAACATCGACCCTGAAGCCGGCACGATTTACTTCAAGGAGCCGGTGGCTTCCCAGGATGAGAACTTCAACCCTGTATATATCGTTGCTGATTATGAAGTCATCAGTGAAGCGGAGCGATCTATCACTGCCGGTGGACGTGCGGCTATGAGGTTCCAGGAGGGCCGGGGTGAAGTGGGGGCTACAGTCGTTAGCGAAGGTACGGAAGGTGCCGAAGGCGAACTAGTAGGTGTCGATGCCCGTTACTGGGTCGGCAGGAATACAGAGATACGTGCCGAAGTTGCCGGCAGTAAGCAAAACAGCGGTAATATTGAGCGCGACGGTAATGCCTATCTGGCCGAGGTGCAGCACCATGGCGAACAGTTGAATGTAAAGGCCTATGCGCGGGAACAGGAAGCCGGCTTTGGTCTCGGTCAGCAAAAAGGCAGTGAGACCGGTACGCGCAAACTGGGAACCGATGCCCGTTATCGTTATTCAGAACGCATTACAATCAAGGGTGAGGCGTGGCATGAAGAGGTCTTAAGTACTGACGCCAACCGCGATGTCGCCAATGCCGAGGTGCAATACAAGAAGGATCTGTATATCTTGTCCAGTGGGTTGCGCTATGCGCGTGACAAGGATGCGAACGATATTGAGAAGGCCTCGCAATTGGTAACGGGTGGTGTTTCCCGAGAATTATTTAGCAAGAGGCTGAGACTCAGGGCCAATGGGGAGGCGGCCGTAGGCGATAACAGCAATCCAGATTTTCCTTCGCGCTTCATCCTGGGTGGGGATTATCGTGTTACGCAGTCAGCGGATGTTTTTGCCGAGCAGGAATTTACCTATGGCGAGAATCAGGATAGCAATTCAACGCGTATCGGTATTCGTAGCGCGCTGTGGTCACAAGCCAGCGTTACCAGTTCCATAGAAAATCAATCATCGGAGAATGGTCCACGCACCTTTGCCAATCTTGGTTTGACCCAGGGCCTGGAGGTGAACGAAAACCTGCGACTGGATTTTGGCCTGGATCGTACGCAGACCACACGTGACCCGGGTGATGTTCCCTTTAATAATAATGTGCCGCCTGCCTCAGGTTCCGTGAATGATGACTTTACGACCGCATCGGTGGGTGCGACCTATAAGGACGTGGACTGGTCAGGCACATTCAGGACAGAGGCTCGCGATGGGGAACAATTAGACAAGACCGGCGTGATCCTGGGTGTTTATCGTCAGCAGACCGAAGGTCTGGGACTGGCCACCGCGCTGCAATTTTTTAATAGTGAGACCGAGGCAGGTGTAGTGGATACCCAGGGTAATCTGCGTTTGTCAGCAGCCTATCGTCCTTTCCGCAGTCGCTGGATTATCCTCAATAGGCTGGACCTGAAGTATGATGAGACACAGGACCCGGTGGGTGTGTCAATTATCACACGCAAGGCCATTAACAATCTGAACGCCAATGTGTTATTGAATCGGCGCAATCAAATCGCTCTGCAGTATGGAATCAAGTATGTACTCGATAATATTGATGGCGAAGGATATGACGGCATTACCCAGTTACTGGGAACCGAGTACCGATATGACCTGACCTCCAAGTGGGACATCGGTGTGCGTGCCGGGGCCCTGCATTCCGGCGCCAGTAACAACTATGAATATTCCTGGGGCCTATCTACGGGTTATAACGTCATGAAGAATGTTTGGCTGAGCGCCGGTTACAATGTCGAAGGTTTCGAGGACGGGGACTTCGCGGATGCCGGTTACACTGCCGCCGGCCCATATATCAAGTTCCGCATCTCACTGGATCAACAGGCCGCGCGTAACACCCTGGCGTGGTGGGAAAAACGTGGAAAGTCTACTATCCGTTCGGCCGAACAAAAGCCTTTGAATTAATCGCAGGGTCTGAAGCCCTGCGCCCCCCAGCTTGCAGCGATGTCGCGAACCGGGAATTCCTGGCGTAATATTTCGCCGCTAATCTTGTTGACTAGATAACGGGTTTCAACAATATCTATCTGCCCACAGGGTTGCCCGTTTGCAGGCAGCCAATGCGCTTCACGTAATGTTTGTTGCCAGTTATCACCGCTATCTGAGGTGGTGCTGGATAAAACCGTATTACCCCAGTTATTGGCATAACTAAAGGTCCACAGGTATTCGACCAGGGTCCTGGCGTTGTCGGCATCTACCGGGCGCAAGTTAATAACACCCTGTAGGCGGCTATCCAGCAAGGGGCTGCGATCAATAAAGCTGCACTTAAATACACGATCCAGATATCGCACATTGTTGTTATCCACATCGTTACGCATAAACTCGAAATACAGCATTGTTTCCTGTGTAGCTATGACAACGGCCCCGCCCGCCTGGCGTGAACTGGCGGTGATGACCCAATCATGCGCCTGCTGACTGTCATATGAGCATAGGTCATAGCTGTAGCTGGTAGCACTTGATAGCATGGTGTTTTTGATATGGCTGATGCTGTAGAAGGCGTCGTTTGGCTGGTCTTCCTGATAGAAGCCTTCAGGTGTACGAATGTCCCGGTTCAGCCTATCGAATATCATTCGCTCTTCGTTGTTGTTTTCAGTCGCTTGGGTGGAGTTGCTTTGATTGCCACCACAGGATATCAGCACACTCATCACCATGAGTGAGAACATCCCGCGTATTCCATAGATTAAATATTGTAATCGCACCATAAGCTTTCTGTCGCGTCGGTTCGCGAACTCAAGCTATATCGGCACAATTTTGTTTAGACTTTAAGGTAAAGGCTGTTCTCTATGGCAAATATTTGCCAGGTCTATTGCCGGGTTAGGTCATTAAACATAGTAAAATAGATAAATCTTTTATCTGTGTATCAGTTCAGATGGGGGAAATTATTTTGTCGCAAGGCCTCATAAAGCACGATAGCCACGGTGTTGGATAAATTCAGACTGCGGCTGCCTGGGGCCATGGGTAATCGCAATCTATGTTCGGACTTGAATGACTCCAGTATGTTCGCGGGAAGACCACGTGATTCAGGGCCAAACAATAATGCATCATTCTCTCTGTAAGTCACCTGGTGGTAAGCTGTTTTAGCCTTGGTGCTCAGCGCGTACAGGCACCCAGGGTGCACTTGATCGATAAAGTCCCGCAAATCTTCAAACTCATTCACGCTTGAGAACTCGTGATAATCCAGTCCGGCACGGCGCAATTGTTTGTCATGCATAGCAAAACCCAAAGGTTTAATAAGGTGCAAATGACTGGATGTATTCGCACAGAGTCGAATGATGTTGCCCGTATTTGGCGGGATCTCGGGTTCATATAACACTATATGGATCATGGAAAACTCACTGGCCTGAAATTTGCAGCCAACACGTAATTATTCTACATGTCAATTATTTGGCGTGTATTTAAGTATGGATATTCTCGGCCGATATTAGATCAGTTAGTGCAGGGAAAAATCTACTACCAGTTACGAGGAAGCGGTATGGGCTACGCTGTCGAGGCGCGACCACAAAAAATACGCAAAGTACGCATAGGCGATCTGTTGATTACCAACGGCATTATTACGCCTGGTCAACTGACAGCAGCCCTGGCGACCCAGAAACAGACAGGCAGAAAACTGGGCAGTGTACTGGTGGAAAGTGGTTTTGTGTCAGAAGAGCAGCTTTTAACACTGTTGGCGCAGCAGTTACAGATCCCTTATATCGACCTGAAACGCTACCATTATGATCCGGATGTGGTGCGTCTTATTCCCGAGACCCACGCCCGGCGTTTTCGCGCCATTGCCCTGGAAGATAAACCGGAGGGTCTACTAATAGGACTTGCGGACCCGACGGATATATCCGCATATGATGAATTGTCCAGGGTGGTTGGCCGTAATATCCGCCTTGCGGTGGTCAATGAAGACGATCTTCTCAGAACCGTTGACCAGGTCTATCGTCGTACTGATGAGATCAGTGGCCTCGCCGTCGAACTGGAGCAGGAACTGGCCCGCGATCAGGTTGATCTCGGGGACCTGGTGGGCGATGACAAAGTCACCGACGCCCCTGTTGTTCGATTAATCCAGAGTTTGTTCGAAGACGCCATGCAGGTGAATGCCTCCGATATTCATATTGAACCGGAAGAAAAAGAAGTACGCATACGTTTTCGGCTTGACGGCGTTTTGCGCGTACAAACCACTGCCGACCAGCGCATTGCTGGCGCCCTGGTTTCGCGACTGAAGTTAATGGCGGGCCTGGATATCTCAGAGCGGAGGTTACCACAGGACGGGCGTTGTCAGGTGCGTGTGCGTGAGCGTGTCATCGATGTGCGTGTCTCTACAGTGCCGTTGCAATATGGCGAGTCTGTAGTCATGCGGCTTCTGAATCAGTCTGCCGGGGTTATGGACCTGGAAAGCCTGGGCATGGAAGGCGATGTGTTGGTACGTTTTCGCAAGCTGATCTATGCCCCCCATGGCATGGTCCTGGTGACCGGACCTACAGGTAGCGGCAAAACCACTACACTCTATGGCGCGCTGCAGGAACTCAATCGACCGGAAACAAAGATCATCACGGTTGAGGATCCTATCGAATATCATTTTTCCGGTATCAATCAGATCCAAGTGAAACCGCGTATCGATCTGACCTTTGCGCGTGTCATGCGCGCCATATTACGCCAGGATCCTGACATCATTCTTGTCGGTGAGATGCGCGATAAAGAGACCATGGAGATCGGCCTGCGTGCCGCCATGACGGGTCACCTGGTGTTATCGACCTTGCACACCAATGATGCAATTTCTACAGCCTTGAGGTTGAGTGATATGGGCGCCGAGCCCTATCTGGTGGCTGCTTCATTGCGCGGTGTACTGGCACAACGATTGGTGCGTCGTGTGTGTGAAAGTTGTGCTATGCCTTCCCCGTTGAATTCCTTAATGGAAAGAATGGTGACCACGGAGTTAGGTGATTACGGCGGTGAGTTGACCTTTAAGCGCGGCGCAGGTTGTACGCATTGTAATAACACTGGTTATCAGGGTCGTATCCCGGTATTTGAATTTCTGGAGCTGGATGAGGAGCTCGTTGAGTCTTTGCAAAAAGATGACCCGGCACAGTTTTTACGTCTTGCCCGCGGTAAGCCGGAATACCGCAGCCTGAAACGCAGCGTTATCGAGTTGGCTGCCAGGGGGTTGACCACTATGGATCAGGTGGCGCGCGTCACTTATGGTATGCAGGAGCGTCGGTAAGATGGCGGTCTTTCATTACAAGGGACGCGATCAGCTGGGCGCTAAAGTCAATGGCCATATCGAGGCGGCCAACGCGGACGGTGCTGCCAGCCAGTTAATGGGGCGGGGCATAACACCGCTGGATATTCTGGCAGGGCGTGACAGTAAGGCCTGGTGGGACCAATTACAGGAGCAGCTGCGCTATCGCAGCATAGATCTGACCGATCTGATTTTCTTTTGCCGCCAGATGTACACGTTGCAACATGCGGGTGTGCCCATATTACAGGGTCTTCGCGGGTTGCAAGCCTCTACCCGTAACCCAGCCTTTGCCGAAGTAATTGGCGGCCTGGCAGCGGCCCTGGACAGCGGTCTCGATTTGACTGGCGCCCTGCGGCGTTATTCCAAGGTGTTTCCAAGATTATTTATTAGCCTGGTCGAGGTCGGCGAGACAACGGGTGGACTGGATACTGCGTTTCTGCAATTAGCGCAATATCTGGAATTAGAGAAAGAGACGCGACAGCGTCTGAAATCTGCGTTCAGGTATCCCTCTTTTGTGTTGATTGCGATCGGTGCTGCCTTGTTAGTGATCAATCTGTTTGTGATCCCTTCCTTTGCTACGGTGTACGCAGGTTTTGGCGCCGAGTTGCCGTGGGCCACACGCACTATCGTGGCGATGTCTGAATTCACTACCAGGTTCTGGCCGGCATTGTTACTGGGCTCCGCGGCTGTGTTTATAGGCACGGGCTTCTACATCAAGGGCGAGTCAGGACGACTGAAGTGGGACCGTTACAAACTTAAATTACCCGTCGTCGGTGACATCATTTTTGCCGCGACCCTAGGTCGTTATGCACGTATCCTTGCCATGGTGATCCGGTCTGGTGTGCCCCTTGTGCAGGGCATGTCTGTGATCAGTCGCGCTGTTGATAACGAGTATGTAGGCCAAAGTATCCGGGATATGCGCGTCGGTGTGGAGCGGGGTGAAAGCCTGACCCAAACTGCCGCCGCCAGCGGTCTGTTCCCAGCCGTGGTATTGCAAATGTTGTCGGTAGGTGAACAAACCGGTGTATTGGATGAACTGATGGAAGAGGTTGCGCAATACTATGAACGGGAAGTCGACTATGCGCTCAAGAATCTCAGTACGGCTATTGAGCCCATATTAATCATTGCGATTGGTGGCCTGGTATTACTACTGGCCCTGGGCGTGTTTCTACCGATGTGGAATATGGCCTCCGTCATGGGTGTAGGGGGAGCCGGCTGATGTTTCCATACCAACTTCGTAATTTAAAACAGGGAAACAACGGCTTTAGTCTGTTGGAGCTCATCGTAGTAATTTCCATTACCGCCGTGCTGGCAGGAATACTGTTGTCACGTATTCCGCAATGGCAGGCGCAGGCAGAAAAGGCAGCCATGAATAGTGTCGTCGGTGCTCTGCGTAGCGCCCTGGGTATTAAGGTGGCGGCCTATGTTGCCAAGAATAATGTTGATGCAATCTATTCCCTGTCCGGCGGTAATCCCATGGAGTATCTGGCTGAAACACCAATCAATTATCTTGGCGTGATTAGTGGTGCTGGGGAAACATTGGCCGGTTCATGGTACTTCGATCCGGCGGCCCACACCATAGTCTATCGTGTGCGCAACGAAGCATTCTTTTCAGGTGGTATGGCCGAGCCTGGTCGCGCGCGCTTTCGTATAGACCTGGTATTCGCAAATGCCGTAACGAAAAGAAAGCAAAGACGTCACCAGCCATCAGGAGTCAGGCTGGCAGCAGTGGAGAGGTATGAGTGGAGTTTGTAGTTCAAATGGCGTGTTGCTCTTGCGAGTTGCACGTTGATATCAGCAACCTAAGCACAATGTAAACAGGAGTAGTGTTATGAAAGCAAGTCAATCAGGTTTTACGTTAATCGAACTGGTTATCGTAATTGTTATTCTCGGCATACTGGCCGCCGCCGCGGTGCCACAGTTTGTAGACATCGCACCGGAAGCGCAGCAGGCCGCGACCGATGGTGTAGCAGGCGCGCTGAATTCCGCGGCAGCAGTGAATTATGGTGTGCGTAAGGCCAATAGCGCCAAGGGTGTAGCCGTTACTAATTGTAACGAGGTACAAAATGCATTGCAGGGTGGAATACCGGCTGGCTATACCGTGGCCGCCGCCGCAATTGTTGCCGATGCCTCCGCAACATGTACGGTCACGCGTACGGCTACCGGTGAGACTGCAAATTTTACAGGCATCGGGATTGTTTAACGGTTCTCGATTCCGTGCACAGTAACAATATATCAATGAAGTTATTGCTGAGCGGTTTCAGTTTGATCGAGCTGGTCGTTGTTATGGCATTGTTGTCAGTGCTGGCGGTCGTGGCGGTATTCAGCTGGCCTGGCCGCTCGCTGGACCTGGATGCCCAGGCCCATCTACTGGCCAATGATATCCGCTACCTGCAGGCGACCTCCATGCATAGGGGTCAGCGCTATCGTCTGGAGGTGCAGGCAGACCGCTATACACTGAGTGACCGGACAGGTGGGATTCCTTTGCCTCACCCCGGTACTGGCAATAGCGTGGTCATGCTTGCCTCAGGGATGGCTCTGGCTGCCAGCAATAACACGTTGGTGTTTGATACCGAAGGTGCTCCCTATAGCGATGCCAATCTACCCGGTACGGCGCAGGCCGGTGATAACGTGCTGACCCTGACGGTTGCCGGTGAAAGCCGCCAGCTAAGAGTCAGTCCGGAAACAGGAAGGGTATTGGTGCAATGAAGCTTGGTCTCTGTCTAGCCGCACGATCCCAGGCGAGAGCCGATGGGTTTACCTTGATTGAACTGGTGATTTTTATTGTCGTGGTTGCCATTCTGTCGCTTGGGTTGTTTGCTGTTTTTTCCAGTGCACTGCAAGGCACGGCGTCGCTGGCAAGCGCAACCCGGGCACAACAGCTGGCCCAGGCGCGTATGGAGTTGATACTGGCGCAACGTAGATTGGCGCTGAACTACGCCAGTTTTCTGGCAAATCCGGACCCCTGTACGGGTGCAACACCACCGGCTATTTGTACAGCTCCGGCGGGTTATGCCTTTAATCCGAATCCTACAGTGGCGGCATCGGTATTTGGCGCCGACTTTAATGAAATCACGGTTACAGTCCAAGGAGAGGGCGATGCGCAGCTTATGGCGCTGGTCGCAAACTACTAGGCACCCAATAAAAGGAACCCGTCAATGTGAATCCGGATTCACATTGATTGAATTCGTGTTGGTAATCGTGCTCTTTGGGATCGTGGCGGCTGTGAGTAGCAAGATGTTGGGCGAGGGGTTTCGTGCTTATCTCGCCGGTCGTGAGCTGATCGATGCGCAATGGCAGGGCCGTGTGGCACTGGAGCGTATGGCCCGGGATATCCGTGCCGTAAGGTCCAATGCCGACATAAGCACATGGTCGGCCGCGCAACTTACCTTTATTCGTCTGTCCGGGAACAACATTAGCTACCAGTTGGCAGGGACCTCGCTAACGCGTAATACCCAGGTTCTGGCTGATGGTGTCGCCGGATTGTCATTCAGCTATCAAGCCAGTAATGGATCCGCGGCGGCGACAGTAAATGATATTCGCTACATCACTGTTTCACTGAATATTACACAAGGTGGTGTGGCCAGTACCCTGGCTACCACGGTACATGCGAGGAATCTGTTATGAACGGCGAACCGTTTACACAACAAGGATTTCTCGTCCTTAGCGCCGTGGGTCTGATTGTGATCGTGGCATTCCTGGCAGTTATATTGAGTTTGATGATTACCAGTTCGGCACGCAGCAGTGCCGAACAGTACGACAGCACCAGGGTGTTGTATGTTGCAGCTTCCGGATTGGAAAAAGGCATTTATGAATGGTCGCAAAATAGTGCGTATGCTGGTGAAGGACCCACTGTTTTTGCCGCCGGCCAGTTTACCGTGGTGTCCAATACCGACAGTAGCAGTTTTCCCGCAGGCCTGGGTTATGCCAATCCGCTGCCCATCACGCGACGACATATACGCAGTACTGGTACTGTAGGCCTGGCCAGCAGAACGGTAGAGGCGATTGTCGAATCAGCTGGTGGCGGGATGCTGGACAATGGCGGTTTCAATGCCCCGGGTGTGTGTCCGCCCACACCGGCTAGCTGGTCTAACTTTAATCAGAACTGGGCCGGTGGCAACAATTGTAATGCCGTACCACTTACAGCCGGTCCTGATGCCTCACCGGCCATTACCGCCCGCAAAACTGGTGGTGGTTTTTTCTCCTCCAGGCGTACCCGCCTGCGACAGAGTCTGGCAGCGGGTTGCGCTGGGCCGGTTACCATCACCCTGAATTATTCATATCGGCACAGTGGCCAGTTTTTCTCGGCCGGATGGGTCCAATTTACATTAAATGGCGCCGGTGGGCCGGGTCAGACAGAGACGCGGTTCTTCAGTAACACAGGTGGCTGGAATACAACAGGCAGCATTACTTTCAATATTAATGCGGGTTTCACTGCCACGCGCCTGGATATTGGTTTATATGCCGGAGGTTCGGCCAACGCCGCAACGCCCAGTCAATCATGGCTGGATGACGTCAGTATGAGTGCGCCAGGGTGTGGGGGTGCGGCTGGCACCAGCACCCTCTCCTGGCGCGAAGTGGTGTTCTAGGTATTTGTTATGTACAAGATGAAAGGAAACAACAGTGACGTGGTTTAAGCGCAAACAGCCCTGTGGACACGTTGCACTCACCTTTACAGACAACAAGGTGGACATGGTGGTCGTGGAACAACGCGATCAGCAACCCTATGTACGGCTATGTCTCAGTGGTCAAACCGATACTTCGGAAAACAGGGATCGCTATATCAGTGATCATATAACAAGTCATCACCTGTCTGACACATATTGTACGACACTTCTGAATCCTGATGATTATAATGTGTTGCTGACTGAGGCGCCACAGGTAGAAGAAGATGAATTGCGGGACGCAGTACGTTGGCGCATCAAGGACCTGATTCCTTATGCAGTTGAAGAGGCGGTGCTCGATATCTACAAGGTACCCAATACAGGCACAGGTAACCGTACTTCTAATGTTTATGCCGTGACGGCGAGGAAGTCCGCGGTACAGGCCTGTGCACAACAACTCAAGAGCGCAGGATTGTCACTGGATACAATAGATATTCATGACATGGCGCAGCGAAATATTGCTGCTCTACTGCCACAGGACCAAGACGGCGTCATGCTGCTGGCCCTGGACCAGCACTCGGGTTTGATTACCATCACACGCCAGGGCGAGATTTACCTGCGCAGGGCTTTGGATGTGGGTACCAAAGCCCTGGACACATCAGAAGACAGTTCCAACATGCGCGAGCGCGTAGTGTTGGAAGTGCAAAGGTCGGTCGACTACTACGACAGCCACTTCCGTATGGCGCCTATCTCGGATCTTTTTATTGTCCCGATATCACCACTGCCAGAGCGGGTGCTTCAATCGATTAAAGTGAATCTCAACCTCAATGTTGCACTCCTGCCATTGCAGGAATTGTTTAGTGTGGCGGAGGAGGTTGATGCAGAGGCGTTAGTAAATAGTTACTGGGCGCTGGGTGCAGCATTGCGATTTGCGGGGGCGACACAATGAGGCAGCAGATCAACCTTTATATTGATCTTAAGGATAATGATCATGAGCATTTCAATGCTATTCAGCTTTGGCGTACATCGGCAATGGTTGTCGCCGGTATAGTGATATTGGTGATGCTTAATCTATGGCAGATATCCCGCCTTCGCGATGGCGTACAAGAGGTAGATATTCATTACAATAATACTCAGGAGCGATTTAAGACGCTGAACGTAATGATAGCGTCGCGCCCACGGGATCGTTTGCTGGAACAGGAAGTGACGCGTCTGCAACGGTTACTGCAGTCCAGGCATCGCATACAGGAAATGTTGCAAGGCGTTGCATTCAGCAACACAGATGGTTTCTCAAAATACTTCAGATCCCTGGCACGCCAGCATACGCAAGGTTTATGGCTAACGGACTTTGCTATATCCGGCGCCGCCCAGAAGGTTACCCTGGGGGGACGTAGCTCGGATGCCGCGTTGGTGCCTGAATACCTGCGCAAACTATCCAACGAAGCAGCACTTACAGGTATCGAATTTTATGTTTTTCGCATTGTTCATCCCGAGTCTGAAGAAGAGATTATTGCTAAAAGTGTAGTGGATTTTGTAGTAACAACGGAAAAGCCGGAATTTCAGGATGGGCTGCATGGCAATGATCAGATAGCGCGCGCGGAGACCGGAAAATGAAAAGCGTCAAAGCCTACATGGAGACACTGTCACAACGGATGGGCTTGTTGTCACAACGGGAACGCATATGGGTATTTGTCGTGGTGTTTATCATTATACTCTTTGCTGCCGTAAAGATTGTTTTTATGCCTTTGCATGCACAGCAAAAAACACTACAAACGCGTTTTAACAATACTATGAAACAGGTCCAAATCTTTGATACCGAGATAGAGCGTTTGGTTGAGACAAGCAAGAAGGATCCCGATGAGGAGAACAGGGCGCAATTGCAAAGAATAAAAAAACAACTGGGTGGCATGGATACATCACTGAAGACATTTACAACTGGCTTGGTTTCACCAAGAGAAATGGTGAGCCTGGTTGAACAAGTACTCAAGCAGAACACAGTTTTGCATGTAAGACGTGTAGAGAGTCTGGCTCCCATCATATTGAATAATCAGGACGATACTGAAAATCATACTGCAGGCAGTACTGAACAGAATATTTATCAACATGGCATGCGCATCGAACTGGAGGGACGTTATCTGGATATTCTCAAATATCTTGAGCAGTTAGAGGCCATGAAGTGGAAAGTCTTCTGGGGCAAGGTTGCACTGGTATCGCTGGAATATCCAATTTCCCGGCTAAGCCTGGTGATCCATACATTGAGCCTGCAAGAAGCCTGGATGGGGGTATAGTCATGAAGCTCAGGATGTTTAAACAATCAACAATTTTGATCGCGCTGTCCCTGATAGGGCTGTTCTTTACCAGTATGACCCGTGCAACATTATTTGATCCAACAAGACCGGCAAACCGGTCATATGAAATCTCAAATGGTGCACTCTCTCTGGAATCTACAATAGTCTCTGAGGAGAGGCGATTGGCCACGATCAACGGCCGCGTGATGAGGGTTGGGGATCGCTTTCAAGGTGCAACGTTGATAGCGATATATCCCTATCGCGTTGAACTAAAACGGGGCAGTAGAATCATTTATTTGCGTTTGCATCCACGTCTGAATAAGACTGATGCAGTAACGGAGAAGGAATAGAACAATGGAACCGGCAAAGCAAATATTACTGAAAACACTTCTGGTGATTTCTGTTTCAAGCCTGGCTGCTTGCAGCACCTTGCCCACACAATGGTCCAAGGATACACATCAGACTATAAATAACAATTTACAGGCCGCTCAGGAACCTGTGAAAGAAAGTGTATCGGTGCCTAAAGAAGTGGCGGATTCACTGTTACCGCCGCTATCGCTCAATATTCAACGTGGTACTGTCGAGACAGTAGAACCGGCATTCGATTTGACCCTGTCCCGAGCCAGTGCACGAAAGGTGTATATGGGTCTTGTGGAAGATACAATGTACAGTGTGGTGATACATCCTGACGTGAAGGGAAAGGTATCCCTGGATCTAAAAAATGTAACTGTACCCGAGGCCATGGATGTATTGCGTGATGTCTATGGATATCACTATCGCCGGGACGGTAATCGTTTTTATATCCTGGCTCGTGGTATGCAAACACGCATCTTCCCGGTTAATTATCTCAATCTGAGTCGCAAGGGGCGTTCGCGAACACGCGTGGTGTCTGGCGAATTGACACAGAATCCTGTTTCCCAATCAACATCCAATACTTCCGGTATTGGCAAAACCACCCGATCCAATGTGCAGAGTAATGCCAGTATGCAGATTGATACCGAATCCAAGGTGGATTTCTGGAAGGATCTGGCAGCAACACTGGAAACTATTATTGGTGACAAGGCCGGGCGTAGTGTTGTGGTAAATCCTCAAGCGGGTATCGCCATCGTTCGTGCCATGCCAAGGGAATTGATAGTGGTCGAGCGCTTCCTCGGGATCACCCATGATACTGTCAATCGACAAGTGGTGTTGGAAGCCAAGATTGTTGAGGTTGAGCTTAGTGATCGTTTTCAAATGGGTGTTAATTGGTCACAGCTGGGAAATATTAATGATATAGGATTAACCGGTTCACAAATAGGTGGTGGCAGCATATTCAGTGGATCAGGTTTTAGCGAGATATTTCAGAATTCCTTTACGCTGGATCCGGCCTCTGGCTTGTTTGATGTAGCAGGCACTACAGGCACTTCGGCGTTTGGGGGCGTATTTAGCCTGGCGGTAAGGTCCGCGAATTTTTCAGCATTCATTGAAGCCTTGAAAGGACAGGGCGATGTTCATGTGCTTTCCAGTCCGCGGGTATCAACTGTCAATAATCAAAAGGCTGTGATTAAAGTTGGCGGTGATGAGTTCTTCGTTACCGGTGTTAGCCAGAATGTCGTGACATCCGGTACCAGTACCATACTGGTGCCCACCGTTGAGCTGACCCCGTTCTTTTCCGGTATTGCGCTGGATGTGACACCGCAGATCGATGAAAAAAATAATGTAATAATGCATATCCACCCTTCCGTTAGCAGTGTGGTGCAGCGAAACAAGAGCTTTGTTATCAGTGGCGATGATTTCAATCTGCCTTTGGCTATGAGTTCCATACAGGAATCAGATAACGTGGTCCGTGCGCGCAGTGGCCAGGTGGTCGTGATAGGGGGCCTGATGAAAGAAGGCAGCTCAGACGAAAGCGCATCTATTCCATTGTTGGGCGATATCCCGATTCTGGGCAATCTGTTCAAACACAAGCGGGTTGCACGGATTAAAAAGGAACTGATTATACTGTTGCGGCCGACGGTTATTGATACCAACCAGCAATGGAAAGACGCAATAGACCAGAGCAGACAACGCTTGGGTAAGTTACAAAGAAGTATTAAATAGTTTTTGTATAAGAAACAGGAATACAAGGATGATATACACACGACATTTTGGATTAGAGTCACCGCCGTTTACTATTACGCCTGACACCGGTTTCTTTTTCTCCGGACCTTCCCATCAGGAAGCGTTAAATACTCTGCTTATCGCCATAGACAGCGGCGAAGGATTTTTAAAAATAACCGGTGAGGTGGGTACAGGTAAAACACTGATATGCAGAAAGTTGTTGTCAACTCTGGATGATGAAAATTATGTCACTGCCTATATCCCAAATCCTTACATAGGCCCTATGACATTGTTGCTGGGTATTGCTGATGAGTTGGGAATCGAGTATCCGGGCAAACTAAACCAGCATGAATTACTGAAATTATTTACCATGTTTTTGATCAAGGTGGCATCTCAGGGACGGCGTGCCGTCGTTTGCCTGGATGAAGCGCAGGCATTACCGATAGAGACATTGGAGGCCTTGCGTCTGTTAACCAATCTTGAGACTGAAAAACGCAAGTTGTTACAAGTTGTATTGTTTGGCCAACCAGAGCTTAATGCCCGGCTGTCTGATCCTTCCATACGGCAACTTAAACAGCGTATTGGATTTTCCTGTTCGCTGTCGCCCCTGGCGCCGGCGCATATGAGTGCTTATGTATTTCATAGATTGTCGGTGGCCGGGTACAGCGGTCCGGCGCTCTTCACCGTTACCGCCTTGCGACAACTCTATCGGGCGAGTCGTGGAGTACCCCGTCTGATAAATATTCTCTCGCATAAGGCATTGCTGGCTGCTTTTGGCGAGGGTTGTCACCAGGTGGATGGGCATCATATCGCTCTGGCAAAACGCGACACAGAATCTGTTCAGGTGCGGTCGGATTGGGCGCGCATAGTGCGCGCTATCCTTGCTGTTGCCGCGGTATCGGTCAGCGCCCTGGCCTGGAGTGTATGGTCATGAGTTTGATCAATAAAATGTTGCAAGACCTGGATGCAAGAACTGGCACGGCTACCCTGACGACAGACTTTGCCGGGGTAAAGCCGGTGGCGCCTCTTGTTCAGCACAGGAAATCCCGCTGGATGATAGCGGCAGGCCTGATTATCATCGCGGCCGTGGCTACTGTGATGTCAGGCAGGCAACAATCGCTAGTTGGGAAAAAGAATCTTGCAGGGGGGCGACCATTCAGCGCTCTGATTTCAGGGCAAACCGATCCTTTGACCCAGCCACAGAAACCCATACCGGCGGAAAATAATGCGGACCTGAGTACTGCCGGCGCCAAAGAGAAAAAGAGTGCGCCGCTGTCAGTAGCCCCGGCATTCAGGCCGGATACCAAGTCTGAGCCGCCGCGTATCAGCAAGACCCCCCGTGCATTAACCCCGGCACAACAAGCCGATAGCAGATACGCGCAAGCAATGGCGGCAATGCGTGACGGGAATATGTCTGCCAGCCAGACCTTGCTGAAAGAGGTCCTGCAATTACAGCCACGCTACCATGCTGCACGCGAGGCGATGGTGGGCGTATTGCTTCATGCAGGAAATGCCAGGGCGGCAATACAATCGCTGGAAGAAGGCCTGGTGCTGGACGCCTCCCACTATCGATTCGCGGTGTTGTTGGCAAGATTGTATGCCGACCAGCAAAGACTCGATCAGGCGATAACTGTATTAGAACGGCATTATCAATTTGCCCCCGCGGATGCCGAATATACTGCATTGATCGCAGTGTTTCACCAGCGCGCACAGCACCATGAACTGGCGGTCAAAGGCTATCAAAGAGCGTTGTCTTTACAACATGAAAATGGGGCATGGTGGATAGGTCTGGGCATTTCCCTGGAAGCCCTGGGCAGGGTAGAGGAGGCGGTACAGGTCTACGAAAAAGGCCTGCAACGTAAACCGGACAACAAGCTGACCCGGTTTACGCGCGAGCGCCTGGACGTATTGCGTTAGACCCGGGACTGGCGAGCTTCAAGCCCTGGCAAGCACCCACACTTTAATCGATGCCGCTCCTGCCTTGTGCAAACAGCGAGCAATCTCGTTGACTGTAAACCCCGTCGTCATGACATCATCTAACAGGCCGATATGTTTACCTCGTACCTTGTCCGCATTCACTTCAAATGCATTGCGTACATTTTGGCGCCTGGCCTTCATGGGCAGTTCGGCCTGAGGGGCGGTGGCACGCACACGGTGTATGGCGGCAGGTTCAAGCCTGAGGCCCAGGGCTCTGACCAATGGGCGCGCGAGTTCCAGTGACTGGTTATAACCCCGTTGTTGCAGTCGGGAGCGGTGCAGCGGCACCGGTGTCACAAAATCTACTCCCTGACTGATATCTCCACTGACCCCAGGGGACAGGTGTTGTGCCAGCAGTTTACCCATGACCCTGGCCAGATGCAGTTGGCCATCATACTTCAAGGCCTGTACCAGGGCGTTGACAGGAAACGCATATGTGAACAGGGCTTGCGTGGACTGGAAGGCCGGCGGTTGTTTTTGGCAGGCGCCGCAGGGCACACCCTTGGGTGTGCTGGTGGGTAAAACCGCGGCGCAACGGGGACAGCGTTGACAATCTTCCCGCAGACCTTGTTTACAGGGCAGGCAGAAATCCTCATGCCAGGCAATGGGTGCCTGGCACAGCAAGCAGGACGCCACACCCTGCAAAAGACTATTTTCTAGGCAGTTGTCAACCACACAATTCCATTTGTGTTGACTATGATGGGTCAGAGACTAAACTGGCGCCACCCTGGCCATGGTAGAAAAGCCGCTGAACGCGGAAGAATAAGCATT
>BTRG01000040.1:0-24424 GCA_036986275.1 Gammaproteobacteria bacterium
TGCTGACCGACGCTTTCATTGCGGCTTGCGATCACCACTTTGCCACCTTCCCCGGCGAAGCGTTCGGCGGTGGCCAGGCCGATGCCCGTTGCACCACCGGTAACCAATATGACTTTGTTTTCGAATCGTTTCATTCTCTACGTCCTCATAGTCTGAACCCTGGGGTGATTTCCTGTGTTATTGAATGGCCACTCAATAACTGCCCGGGAGTGTAGTGGGTATTGATTGATCATTACAGTGTGGGGTCTACAGTGTGGTGTCAGAGTAAAAACCGCTAAAATCGTGCCCGGAATTTTGCAGCCATGATAGCCAGATTGCTCATGATGCTATTGTTGCGCGCTTGAGCATGAGCATCGGGTTTCAAAATCGCCATCATTAAAAAATGGTCGCTCTTGTAAAACCCCGGGCAATACACAGGTGGTAGTCGCTGGTGCGATCGTACTGGGCTTGTCGGCTGGTCCAGTGCTGCGCTCCTTCTGCCAGGTGTAAATGCATGATGCTCTCACTGCGCACAGAGAAAAGGTTGTGTGGGTGATCCGAGCTGCTGGCCAATAACCTCGCTCTTGAAAACACGGATCACTCCGAGAATGACCCCAACTGTTCTTCAGTAGCGTTCTCCAGTAATTTTGCACCCTTTTCGGTAATTTCCCTCAAGCGTTCGGCGGTCGGGCGAAAACGCCCTTCAAACGTTTCGAGCTGCTGGCTTTGCCGGAGGATCATTAGCAACGTTTCATACGCTTCTGCACCGATGACATAGCCTGCCGTGCGATTATTGGATAGCACGGCAATCGCATGATCTGTAAAGTATTCTTTGGGCTTTTTGCGAAGCTCAGAGATTGAGACTGTCTCATCAGCCAGGATTGTTTGTGTGCTCACAGCATACTCCAATACAGTATAATGTACGTTATTAAGTACTTTATTTAGCATATTGTCAAGTCATTTAGCGTCAGAAACTTCGATAGGTTTAGCCAGGATCTGGAGTTCAGTTACAAATATCAGTTCGCATCGCCCACTATTACGCGAAATTCTTTTTCAACTATAGTGGACAGGCGACTTTTTACCGTCTCATCAAGTTGACTGATTTTCCTGGAGCCTGATAAAAAAACGGTTGTCATCTGTTGTTCCGGGTAGCGGCCTGTTGGGTTTTACTATACTGTATGTACATACAGCTTATAACAGCGAAAGGCATATATACTAATTGTGACCTTAGGCGAAGTCCTGGATGTTGAGATCGTGGATTATCACTGAGGCAGTGTCATGGCTAAGAAACTCAAACCCATCCACCCGGGCGCATCAGCGAGATTGTGAACGGCAAGCGTGGCATTACTACCAATACGGCGTTAAGACTGGCGCGCTATTTCAGTGTGTCGCCGGAGACCTGGATGGGTTTGCAGACGGAGTATGATCTTCGGGTTGCGGCGCAGTCGGTGGGTAAGCAGATTGAGAAGCGGGTGCATCCGCATACGGCCCGATAGGCTCACGCCGCTTCTGTCAGCCCCGCATGAATAACAATCTCGTCACAGGGAACGGTTAACACGCCCTTCTCACCTTTCTCTATCAGCCCAAGCTCTTCCAGTGCGCTGACGTCGGTGTGGACATTTTTATAGTCTCTGCCCAGCGCCTGGGCCAACTGACGGGTATTGAGTGTGCCTTAGTGTGGCGGTACCGGCCATAGGCGGCAGATTTCATTCCAAAAACCCTTTTTTTCAGTTATCTCAACCCGTTACAGAAATCCGATCTCGATCAAACGCTCTAAAGCTTGTCTGATTAATGACGATAACGTATGGGTATTTAACGACTTTTTATGGGTAATCGGCACCGACACCAAATACACCATAAGGTGTTCTGCGCTTACAGCCTCCCCTGGGAAGAACAGCAATTACACTATGAACCAACAGTATCCATCGAAGCGCTGCAGCTGTGAAAATTACAATACCGGGTTACAAGATCGAACACCTGATAGCCGAGGGCGGTACGGCCTCCGTTTACCTGGCTATACAGGAATCCCTGCGGCGGCACGTCGCCATAAAACTGCTAAGAAAATTCGATAATCCAGAGCAGTTAACCCGTTTCCTCAATGAAGGCCAGATAATCGCTTCATTAAATCATCGTAATGTCATCAATATTCATGATATCGGTGTTACCGATGATGGGCGACCTTATATCTCCATGGAATATCTTGAGGGCGGAGATCTCGACGCAAGAATTCCGAAAAAGGTGGACCCGGAGGATGCATTGCAATGGCTGGAAGCGCTTGGTAATTGCCTGGACTTCGTCCACCGAAAGGGCATTATCCACAGGGACATCAAGCCAGGCAATATTCTATTTCACAAAGACGGCACACCGATTCTTACTGATTTTGGGACCGCCAAACAACAAAAATCCGACGCCAAGCTGACAATGGATGGTCGCGCCTTTGGCAGCCCTTACTATATCAGCCCGGAGCAGGCCGCTTCAAAAAAGCTGGATAGACGCACCGATATCTATAGTCTTGGAATCGTCCTGTATGAAATGCTAACGGGGAATAAACCTTATAAAGGCGACTCCCATATTGAAACCATCGTCGCTCATATGTCTGATCCACTCCCCGTCCTTCCGCCTGAGCTGCATCGCTATCGCACCCTGACTAATAAAATGATAGCGAAATCTCCTGATGATCGATTCACAAACGCTGCGGAAATGGTGCGCTTTGTCCAGCAGTTAAGGAAGCCGGTAAAGAAGGCACGGCGAATGACATGGGCACCCGCTGGAGCTCTTGCGACAATTATTGGAATCGGTGGCGCCGTACTGATAGGGCAATCGATCATTCCCGAGCGCAACGAGCATCCGGCGACTCCAGGTAAGACGACAAGCGAAGCCGTAATCCCGGAAAGCACCCCGGCTACTGTCGAAATGCCGTCTCCAGAACCCGGTGATCCGGTAAAAGAAACACCTGTTGCAACGAGCACTAACGAACAACACATTGAGGAACTTTTGTCGCAGGCTGCCATAGCACTTAAAGAATACCGGCTTACAAAACCAACAAATAGCAATGCCTATCACTACTACCAACAGATCCTTGAATTGCATCCGCAGCACGAAGAAGCGATTAAAGGTATCAATAGAATCGCTGATGCTTATGCAGACCTGGCTGAAAGTAAGCTGGATCAGTACGATTATCAAGCCGCCAGGCGCCATTTACATCAAGGGCTAACCATTCAGCCGGCCAATCACCGGCTACAAGCGCTGCAGAAAAAAGCGAACATAGGGAAATTGCTATCGCAGGCCGCCACAGCACTTAAAGAACACCGGCTTACAAGGCCGAAGAATAACAATGCCTACTACTACTATCAGCGAATTCTTGAGCTGCATCCGAAGCACAAACAAGCGCTTAAAGGCATCACCAGAATCGCTGATGCTTATGGAGACCTTGCCGAAAGCAAGCTGGATAAGTTCAATTATGTAGCTGCAAAGCAGTATTTGCATCGAGGGCTAAAGATTCAGCCGGACAATGCCAGATTACAAGAGCTGCAGAAAAACACAAACGCATTTCGAGATGCGCCGGGAAGGCTTTGGAAGAAAATAAAATCACCATTCTCATGAGCTTAATAAAGTAACCAGTGGATAACTAACATGCCCTACATGCGAATATACCTCAACGATGTGCTGATGGATCAGGTTGAAATGAATAAGGATCACATGACCATCGGACGAAGTGCTGATAGTGATATTGTCCTTGATAATGCGGGCGTCTCCTCACATCACGCATGGATTCAAAAGGAGGCAGGTGGATACGTCATAGACGATAACGACAGTAGTAATGGCGTATTTGTCAACGGCAATAAAATCGACCGGCACAGGCTCGAATACCGGGATGAGATACAGATATACAACTATGTTCTGAAGTATATGGTATCGCGCGGACTCCACGGAATAGCCGACCCGGATATTGCGCAGGACGGAGATCAGTCCCAGACCGGCACCATGGAAGTGAATATATCTGACGTTCAAGAACTTCTTAAACTAAGAGAAAAAAAGAAAACAGCGTATGTGGAATTACTGGATGCTAAAGGCAATCAATCCAGATTCTTACTCAAGGAGCAGAACTTCAAGATCGGCAGATCAAAAGAATGTGATATTCGCACCTCTGGATGGTTGTCTTTTGGTCTTGCAGCGGAAATTCAGCGGAACACTGATGGCTACCACCTGCTACCGCAAAAGTGGGGTCGTGTGATGAGAAATGAGGAGCCGTTAACACAGCCCGTCAAACTCATGGATGGAGACTTTTTACGTGTTAAAAATCTGTCTATGCGGTTCTTTCACCGGATAATCAACAACCGATAAGGAATTGCACCTATGACATGGCAATATGCCTCGGCGCTAACGATTGGCGATCGGGAAGAACAGCAGGATCGTGCCGCCATTTTGCACCTGGAGGATAGAGAGGCACACTTACTCGTAGTAGCGGATGGCATGGGTGGTCACAAAGACGGTGCGGCAGCAGCGCAAACCGTTATAGACATCGCTTCCAGTCGATTTAACCAAAGCAGGATAGAAGATCCCAGGAAGTTTCTGGAAAATATCTGCCTGGACGCACATAACGCCATCTTGACTTTATCGGAGAACCGCACATCTGCGCCAGGTAGCACCTGTGTGATTGCATATTTAACGGCCAGTCAAGCCTACTGCGTACACGTAGGCGATAGTCGACTTTATCAGTTCCATAGCGGCAGGCTCGTCCATAAAACCTCAGATCACTCTATTGCACAATTAATGAAGGAACAAGAGAGCGATCTTAAGGATGAAACCAGGCATTCAGCACCACAGAATCAGCTCTACATGTGCCTTGGTGGAAACAACGAGCTATCACCTGAATTTTACGCATCGAAAGTTTCGGCAGGTGATTTCTTTCTACTCTGTAGTGACGGATTTTGGGGGCAGGTAGACGTAGAGGAAATATTTGCGAGAACTGACGGAACTGCCATTGACCGGGAATATGCAGGACAATTGGTACAATTAGCCAGCCAACAGGGACAGGGGGAAAGTGACAATATTTGCCTCGCATGGGCATATCGCGAGGATAATCCTACAGAAAGCGAAAAACCAGCATTCCTGAAGCAGCTGATCGCTTGGTTCTCATAAAATTATAATCACCCCCCTCTCTTTCTCCATTGAGCAACCCAACGCGCGCTCTATCTGTACCTTGAATCGACTGTCCCCGACCGGCATCGAAAACCGGGCAGCAGATCGAATGGTGTGGATATCCTCTTTCGTAAGACTGTGGCGTCGGTACAGGTCATACTGCACGTAACGGCGACCGATCGACTGCATGATGCGTGAGATGCCTTCCCGGTGTTACCGCGTTGTATGAAAGGCCGCGTGAAGTCATTCGCCCGACGTCACTCCCACAACCCACGGCTCTAACCGCTTGCCATACGCTAACGCCACCTGATAGCTGGGCTCGCGATCTCGATTGCCCGCGCTATCGATCATGTACGGCTCGAATACGCTTCGGTATTCCAGCGGTATGTTAACCCGGGTGATGGCGACTTCTTGCACAATGCCCTGCACCACCCATCGATCATCGTCCTGCTCATTCACTCGGGCACGCACGGTGCCGCGTAACACGATGTTGCGCGCGGTATCGGGGTAGCGCTGGCGTAGCGTATGGGCGTCCAGCCCGGCGTCGATGACGAACAGGCGTGAGGCTTCTTCCAGTTCGCGTTGCAGGCGTTCCCTGCAGCCTTTGGCTGCTTTTGCCAGTTTTTCGCTATCCGGGTTGCGATCAGCCAGTGCCTGTTGTTGTTTCGCTATTACCTGCCGGTGTGCGAGCACAGCCTGGTAGGCCGGGCCATTGTATTCCAGCACCAGGAAGACTTCTTTTGGCAGGCTGTGGTTAAAGCGGCGTCGGTTTTCTTCGTTGGCAGTTGCCTCTTCCACTGCAAAACCCAGTGCGGCCAGTTTGGTCTGGCCCAACCAGTGGGGAAACAGGTGGCGGGAGAAAAAGTATTTCCGTTCGTCACCGCCAGTATCAATACGCCAGCTGAGTGTCAGTGCCAAACTACTGTTCTCGCGTTTGCGCCCCCAGTAATAGGGCAGGTTCAGTTCCCGCTCGCTGAGCGTGACGCGGGCGACCGGTTCACCGGAGCGATTGTAGGCGACGCCGGCCAGTGCCAGCGCATTGGTGAGGATGATTATGCCGAGTCCGGCGATCCAGGTATGTTGGTTTTTCCAGGTCATCAGGTGGTCACACCCTCGCCTTCTACGTTTGCACTGCCGCGCAGTCGCTTGAAGATCACCAGGAACAGCAGTGCCGTCAGGCCGATGATGAGGAAGAACAGGTATTTCGGCATGATGTCCCACCACCAGTCAAAGAACTTGGTATAGAGGAAGATGACAAAGAACACGTTGCCGGTGTTGGTCACCTCGGCATAGTGGCGACGGATGCCATACCCGATGGCCAGCGCACTGAGTATAAACCCGGCCACCTGGTAGCCGCCTTCGATCAGATCGGGATCGGCGATCAGGTAACTTCCATGGCCCCAGTTGGACAGGATCAACACCGGCAACAGCACGGTGAGCAGGCCGAATACGCGGTAGATGGGGCCAAAGCCGGACAGCCGTCGATGGTCCACCCAGGCGGGAAAGAATAACAGCAGTAGCCCGGCCGGCAGGAAGTTCTCCGGCCGCTCGCCGAAGTGTATCCAGTAGCCACCACCCCAGGTGCCGGTACGGGCGGATATAAAACCGATCAGGCAGATAATCCCGGCGGCCAGCAGCAGCCGCACATCCTGCGTATACGCCAGCAACAGGGCAAGGGCCGCCCACACCAGCAGTGCCTTATCGGAGAGTGTGATGTTGAAGATCTGCCCGAGCATGAAAATATTGAGCACAAAACAGGCAAAGGCGACCATGGCCGCCAGCTTGACGAAGTAGCCACTCTCATCGACTTTGGCGATCAGGCCGGTGGCGCTGAAGGTGGCGAGCGATGCCAGTATCAGGATGCTGACCTGTGCCGTGCTGCCGAAGCGACCCCAGAACTGGTAAAAGAGGAAGAACACACTGGCCGCCAGCGCCAGTGCGCCCAGGAACGAAGCGATGCGCATACCCAGCGAGAGCTGTTTGGCCTGCCGGTTACGGTCGATGTCGAAGGTTTGCGAGAAGCCGGTAAGCAGGGCGTCATGGTAGGTGTGAATGGCATCCTGCTGATCGGCGCTGAGCTGCACCACACCCTCTGCTTCCAGCCGGGAGACCTCCGCCTGGAAGGACCTGATCTGGTCTGCACGTTGTTGCGCTTGTGTTTTGGAGACGGGTTCCATGTTCTTTTTAATTGGTTAATTGGGGTTAATTGGGGTCAGAGTAAAAATATCCCTCATCTGAAACCAGAATGCCAGTTTTTACGTTGAGTCCGCATTTGGCGGAACTCTATGGCGTCGAGAACAAAGCGCTGCTACAAGCCGTTAAACGTAACGTCGACCGGTTTCCGGAAGATTTCATGTTTCAACTTACAAATCAGGAGTATATGCGTTTGAGGTCACCGCTATGCGCCTTACGCCTTCACCGAGCAAGGCGTTGCGATGCTTTCGACCGTTCTGCGCAGCCCCCGGGCGATCCATGTCAGCATTGAGATCATGCGTGCCTTTGTCCGTCTAAGGCAACTGCTGTTTCCCAACGCGGAGCTCGCCCAAAAACTCGTTGCACTTGAAGAAAAGTACGACGCCCAGTTCAAGGTGGTATTCGAGGCGATTCGTGAACTGATGAAACCTCCGGAAGCAGAGAAACGTCACGTTGGATTTGCACCATGGGATAAATAGAGTCGCGATCACCATCAACTGGAACAATAACGACAATGTCTTTATTGCCGAAGCCCGGGAACTGCCCGGCTGCATTGCCCACGGTGACAGCTATGAGCAAGCACTGGAAAATATACAGGATGCCATCCAGCTCTGGTTGGATACCGCAATGGAGGGGGTGATGGTTGTTCAGCCAGTTAGGCGTTTTCGAGGGTGTTCAAGCGGGAATTTGGGGTGGCGCGGGAAGTATTCGATAAATGCCAACTTGCCGGCCCAGGCCTTACGCCCGGTCTCATTTTAGCTGTCTGGAAATTTATTATGTATCTATATTGACATATTCGGACTTATAGACACATAATTAAACATGTTAAATGACACCCAATTACGTGAAGTTTTCCATTTTTGTTTTCTGGACAGACTGTTGAAAGTATCAACGCCGAGCCTGTATGTGCTCAAGGGCGGTGTAAACCTGCGTTTTTTCTTTAATAGCCCTCGATACTCGGAAGATATGGATTTGGACGTTCTCGCAGGTAATGTCAGCACCTTGAAAAAGAATGGCTACAAAATATTGCGGGATGGCGCTTTTATACGCAATTTGCGCACCTATGGCATTGAAGACATTGATATCAATGATCCGGAAAAAGCGAAACAAACTGAAACAACCCAGCGTTTTCGTTGCGGCCTTATTACACCGGCCGGCCATCGACTGCCAACAAAGGTTGAATTTTCCAGACGCCGGAGCTCGGCTGAAGAGCCTGTTGTGGCATTGATCAATCCTGAAATCGCCCGCCAGTTTCACAAACGGGCTTATCGCTGCCAGCATTATTCCGGTGAAGTGGTGGTCCTGCAAAAAATACGCGCCCTGGCGGGTCGCTCTGAAACCCAGGCGCGTGATGTATTTGATCTTGGTATTTTATATGAGGGTGGTTATGCATCTTCAATAAATACGAACAAAACCCTGACAAAAAAACTGCGGAAACAAGCGATCAATGCCATGCTTTCATTAACGCTTGATGATTTTAACGGCCAGGTCGTTGAGTTTCTGGATGCCGAAAATCGGGCAGACTATGGCTCTGCTCCTGCCTGGAAACAATTGCAGGAGACTATTCTGGGGCTTCTCGACTATGCTTGATGTTTTCAACAGCAAGGACTTTATTGTTTTTACGACGCGTGATTATGCGAACTATGAAAACTTGTCTGTTTCAGCCGCCTCAAAAAAACTAACGCGTCTTAAGGAAAAGAAACTGCTCACCCATGTAACGAAAGGCGTGTGGGCCAACACCAGCAGTCCTTACTTCCATCCGATTTCCTGCGTACCCTGTTTATTAGGAAAGGAACGAGGTTATGTTTCATTTTTAACGGCCTTACACTTCCATGGTTTACTATCGCAAATCCCTAAAACCATACAGATCGCAACTACAGGTCATAGTCGAACGCTGGATTCTACGGTTGCGCATTACGAATTCATTCAAGTCAAACCTGAACTCATGCAACAAGGCATAACCTGGACTGAAACACAGTTACCTTACTCGCTGGCCACAGCGGAAAAGGCTTTAATTGACGTACTTTATATTGCAACTCGCAAAAACAGGCGCTTTATTAGTTTGCCTGAATTAACACTCACTGCAGATATATTCAGTCTAAACAAATTCAAACAACTGTTTCACAAATTGCCGTTATCAACACGCATATTAAATGCCATGCAAGTACGCGCTGAAGCGCTTGGTGTAATGTAGATTAAGACTTCCGACGCTGTATCAACTGCTGAGAAACAGGCCGGGCCATTGTATTCCAGCACCAGTAAGACCTCTTGTGGCAGACTGCGATTGAAGTGATGCTGCATCTTCTGCCACTATCGATAGCCGAGCTTGATGCGGTTGGAATTCAATTTGATTCCTTTTTATTGTTTTCAAACTGGTGCCCTATTTTGAACGGCCAAGTTTTATTAATCACCCCATGCAGCCTGATAGGCTCACGCCGCTTCTGTCAGGCCTGCATGAATAACAATCTCGTCATAGGGAACGGTTAACGCGCCTTTCTCACCCTTCTCTATCAACCCAAGCTCTTCCAGTGTGCTGACATCGGTGTGGACGTTTTTATAGTCTCTGCCCGACGCCTGGGCCAACTGACGGGTATTTAATGTGCCTTGCTGCTCTGCCACGTGGCGCAGTAGTTCAAGGCGTTTCTCTGTAATGGCTGAAAACAGGTCTTTGATACTGCCGAAGGAAATGCGTGGCGTTACCCGCTTGCCGGATTTAGCTCTATGCCAGGTGTTTACGGCAGCCTTCAGCGCATCGCTGGAGCGCACGATTTCTATTTCAATACGTTTCATAGTCACCACTCCCAGTCCGCCAGACCGATCACATCACCACGGGTTGCCTTGTGGTAGAACAGCTTCCTTGCGTTCATATGGTCTTTTACACCATAGTTTCTTGGAGCCGACCTCTTTGAGGTGAATCAGCCTCGTATCAGTGATTCGATGCGTCATTTACCGCAGCATTTCTTATATTTCTTGCCGCTTCCACAGGGGCAGGGCTCATTTCGGCCAGTTTTTGGCGCATCACGCTGAAACTGCACGGGGCCAACATCCTTGCCACCGCAGTACAGCCATGTGCCATTGATTTTTCGAAACCGGGATACTTCGTGGTGCTCTTGCACCACGCCATTTCGCTCATAGCGGGCCTTGAACTCCACCGTGCCGTCCTTGTCGTCCGAACAACCCGCGGAAGTTTCTACAATCTCAAGTCCCATCCAGGTGGAGTCCCGAGCCCACATTGCAGTACCGTCTTTGTCAAAGTTTCGTAACTCACTGGGGCTCAGGGTGGCGGCCAGGTAGTTAATGTCCTGCAAGTTATAGGCGGTGTACCGGGAGCGCATCAGCGCCTCGGCGGTCGCTGCTTTTGCTGTGCCATCAATCACAGGCTTGCAACATGCTTTCAGGGACGAACCAGAGCCACAGGGACAGGGATTATTTTCGCTCATCGGCAGTATTCTAGCGCTAAAAGGGGACGGAGGGATTAAACATTATTCCCTCCGTCCCCTTTCTCCTTGAATACCGCGGCCCCGAGGTGCAAGCTTCGGTTTCGGCGGCCTGCAAGGCGGTTCTCGGCCCGCCCCGTTTGCGCAACGCAGTCAGGAAACGGAGGAAGTCAGCATGGAATGCAGTCTAGTGGGTAACTACCGGGTATTGAGCGCTTTTTGTCTGGTTCTCCTTGCTTCCCTGCATTTTTCTGCGGCCGAAGCACACGCCCTTGAGGCTGAAGCGTCATCGGAAAGCCGCTACGGCGCCCACATCGATTCGGCAGGCTGGGTACACTTTGTGGTGTATTCGCCCGCCGCAACGGGCGTCGAGCTGTTGCTCTACAATCAGCCGCAGGATACCAATCCTGATCACGTCATCCCTTTGCAGCGACAGGGCAGCGACTGGCGGATCAAGGTCAAGGGTGATGGCATGGGACCTGGCGCGCTTTATATGTATCGGGCTTCCGGTCCCAATGATGTCTCTGTAGAAGACCGCTACGGGTTGATGTTCAATCCCCTGTATCCCGTTAACGATCCCTACGCCTACCAGACACAGAATGTCAGTTATTCCGGCTTTTTTACCGGAACTCCACTGGTGCATGCCACTACGCCGGTTTACAGCGGCGGCGGGAAATCGATCGTTTATCGTCACGAAGACGATGCCAACCCGGGACATATCCGCATCAACCCGCAAGATCTGATCCTGTACGAATTACATGTGCAGGACTACACGGCTCGCCTGCAAAGTCTTGATGCCGGGCTGCGCGGCACCTATCTCGGTCTGGCGCAAAGCGGACTGACCACCCCCGGCGGTTTGGCGGCCGGTATCGATCATCTGGTGGAACTGGGGGTTAACGCAGTGGAACTGATGCCGGTCATGGAGTACGACGAGGAAACCGGCAACGCCGCGCAGCGCCTGAACCACTGGGGCTACATGACGAGCAATTTTTTCGCTCCCGAAGCACGCTATGCCCATACCCCCGGGCAGCAGGTGGTGGAACTGAAGCAACTGGTCAAGGCATTTCATGAGCGTGGGATTGCGGTATTCATGGATGTGGTCTACAACCATACGGCCGAGGGAAAACCCTGGATCGAGGATGGCCGGCTGGCCGCAAAATGTTACAACCTGCGCTGCCTGGCTAACCCGGCAGTCTACCGCTCGACACCGGAGGGTAATTTTTTCCTGAATGCGACCGGTACGGGTAACGACCTGAGCTTTATGGGGCCCGATGACCGTTTTACCAAGCGACTGGTAAACGATTCGCTCGCCCTGTGGTATCAGCACTACGGGATCGACGGTTTTCGCTTTGACCTGGCGCGCATCCTGGCCGATGGATCTGACAGTGCCGCCGACTGGATCGACAACGATGTCCGTTTCAGTGCCGCACATCTGCATGCCGAGCCGTGGGACAACGGCGGGGTCTGGTGGAATTTTATGGATAGTGGTCCCTGGGACCATCAAAACAACCGCTGGGCTAAATGGCTGGGGCGTTACCGGGACAAGGTCCGTTTGTTTTCCAGCGCCGGACTGCGGGACCGCCGGGCCTTCAAGCAACTTATTGAGGGCTATGGCTCGATCAGCGATGGCTATGGCGCACCGGCCTCCAGTCTGCCCGGGCGGTCGATAAACTTCGTCGCGGTGCATGACGGCTACACCTTGCGGGACTGTATGTCTTATAACGACAGCGGCGGTTCACATAATTGCTGGGATAGTGGTAACGACGAGAATCTGCGCCGTGAGCGATCCAAACTGATGCTGGGTATTCTGCTTACCTCGCAAGGTGTACCCATTCTTCTGCAAGGTGATGAGTTTGGCCGCAGCAAGGCGGGCGCGGGTGAGCGTGCCCGCAACACCTACAATTATGAATCAACCACCGCTGATGCAAGCATCAATCACGTTAACTGGATCGACTGGCGTCTCAAGGATGGTGTTAATAGCGCCTCAACCGGTGGCCCGACACACGGCAAGGAGCTGTTTGGCTGGACCCGGGATCTGATTGCGTTACGCAGACAATGGACCCATTTCCGGCGTACCGGGTTTGCGGATTATATAAACGGCGCACCGGAAGGCGCAGCTAACGATAACCGCTTTACCTATACCTGGGAAGGTGGACCTGTCGGCTCGCCCAGCCAGCTTGCCGTGGTCTGGTGGGGCAAGGCCGGCGAACCGGACCTTATGGTTATCTATAATGAACATTGGGATGCGTTTAACGTCGATAATCTGAGTGCATGGTCCAAAGGAGACTGGAAGGTACTTGCACGTTCCTGGTTCGGCGATGATCAGGATACCTGCGATGTCAGCCAATGGCAGACCGCCTGCCCGGATGCAGGAGACCAGATTCAGGTTAAGGGGCGTTCCATGGCGATATTGGTAAGCGATAATGATTAAGGTGGGTGTTGCACTAGAACTTGGAATTCAGCTTAAATATCGCGATAATATTTAGGTAACTTCTGATCAAAATTTCCGTCATTGCGAGCAAAGCGCGGCAATCTGCTCGCTGATAATCCTCATCCCTGAGGTCACCTATATACCAACCAGTGAATATTAACCGTATATGTGCTGATCCCATTTTCTATGGCCGCTTCGACACCTGCTCCAGTGATGGGTAGTCCGTATAGCCCCTTGCATCACCGCCGCAGAAGGTATCCGGGTCAGGCTTGTTAAGACTCGCACCCTGCGCAAAACGCTCGGGCAAATCAGGGTTGGCGATATACAGCTTGCCGAAAGCCACCATATCAGCATCACCCTGTTGCAACGCCTGTTCGGCGCGGGCCTGTGTATAGCCGTTGTTGGCCATGTAGAGGCCTTTGAAGCGGCGCCTGAGCTCGGTGTAATCCACATGACTCTCGCCGCCCAGCATATCGCCTTCCACCACATGCAGGTAGGCCAACTGATGACCGCACAGCATATCAACAACCGCACCGAAAGTGATTTGCGGTTGTGAATCCTGGATGTCATTGAACCGGTTTTCAGGCGACAGGCGAACACCGATACGGCTGGTCGGCCAAACCGTACTCACCGCTGTAATCACTTCATCCAGCAACCGCATGCGATTTTCAACACTGCCGCCATAAGCATCAGTACGGGTATTGGTTCCGTCGCATAAAAACTCATCCAGCAAATAACCGTTGGCTGAATGGATCTCCACCCCGTCAAAACCGGCATCCCTGGCGCGTTGTGCGGCAGCGACATAATCGGCAATCACGCCGGGTATTTCATCGATTTTTAAGGCACGGGGTGCCTCGAAGGGTTGCATGCCTTCATAGGTCACGGCCTCCCCTTCAGGACGGATGGCGGAGGGGGCGACCGGCTGAGCGTTGTCGGGCTGCATCAGGCGGTGTGATATACGCCCGACGTGCCAGAGCTGGATAAAAATGCGCCCATCTTTGGCATGTACGGCGTCGGTCACCTGCCGCCAGCCTGCCACCTGTTCGTCGTTGTGGATGCCCGGTGTTGCGGGATAACCTACGCCCTGCGGTGAAATCTGGCTGGCCTCGGTGATGATCAATCCGGCGCTCGCCCGCTGTGTGTAATACTCGACATTCAGACCCGTGGGCACATTGCCCTCACCGGCCCGATTGCGGGTCAATGGTGCCATTACAATGCGATTTGGCAGGGTCAGGTCACCCAGTGCGAGCGGCGTGAAGAGGTCAATGGTCAATGCTTCATTCGTGGGCATAATGCACTCCCTTGTTTAAGGTTTAGCAGGTGCCATTCTAGAGGAAAGGGAGTCAGAGCACATTTTTCGCTGAGGATACTCGGGGCGACTCCCCCTTTAACCTGCTTGAAAATGGCCGATAACAAGGCTTCTGTCTTTTTGAACGGGGGGCTTACAATAATGAAATACGCATATCATTTACTGATTGCTTTCGTAGTATGCCTGTCTGCCGGCTGTGGTGGGGGCGGGGGTGGAAGCACCACGGCGAACCCGACTGTCACGCCTGCGCGAAGCTATTTTATGGGTTTACTCCGTTTTCCTATGACGTCGACCCGCTTACGATCAGCGCGGTGGTCGATGATGTCTATGCGCGGCTGGCCGGCGATGCTGACCTTGTTGCGCACCATTTTGACGCCGGCGTTCCCTGGAACGCCGCCCTGGCCGATCTACTCGACAAGGCACAGGCGCGCAATGCGGAATTTATCACCTGGTTCATATTGCAGGACTATGATCAACTGTGCAGCTTTGTCGGTGGGTGTTCCGATACCGATGTGTTGTGGCGTGACTCGGGTTTGTATGACGGTTTTGGAAATATCCGGCCGGCCTACACGCGCTGGACAGACAGACTGGCCATCCCGGCACAATGATAGAGGCACACCAGGGCCGATTGGAATCCCCGGATGCTGAAGCAGGGTCCCCGGCAGATATGTCGCCACAAGGGAACAAAGAAAAGCGAATGGATTCGAACCGATAGGGCCAAAGCGATGTTTGCTGTCGTTTCCAAGGGACATCCTGTACAAACTGTATTGGTCCTGGAAAATGGTAACTTGCTGTTTTTCATGGCAATGCAATATTGGCATAGCCGTTGCTTCTGGTTACCTCGTACACACCAGTGACGAGGAGCAACGGTGATGATAGTTGAACAGCTAAGAAGCAGCCATGTAAAAAACAGTGTGATAGTGCACATCAATGAACTTCTGGACGAGCAGAACCGGCAGAATATTGAGTCGATTGTGGAAGAGGTGAGCGGCGTAAGCAATGCGCACTTCAATGAAACACGACACCACTTGATGGTCGTCGACTACGACCCGAGGAGGGCCAACTCCGGTACGATTCTAATTCGTGTAAAGCAACAACACCTTCACGCACAACTCATTTAAAAAGAATTAGGGGACGGGATTAAATCTTAATCCGTCCCCTATTTTCCCTATTAGTCGCCTATTAGTCCGGCAATTGAAAAGTCAGTTTTATTATACGCAATCAGCCCTCTGAATCTATCGTTTTCAACCGGGTAAAATAGATAATCCTCAATAACACCACCCTGAGATAACACTAACTGCTCAACCCCGGCTTTCCAGGTTTTACTATTTTGCAAAAATGAATAAGACATCGCTTGCTTGATAATATCTTGCCGATACTCGCTGTCCTCCTGTAGAGATAGCGGTTTGTATTTTTCAGTCTTATACATTTCCCCCTTAAGCCCAGCACCTTTGGCGGCATCCTTCAATCGCTGAATAGCATTTTTACCCTTTAAAGGCTCTATATAGATTATTTTTGGCGACTGCCAAGCAGCCGGCAGAGATACCGCTTTATTTAAATTTTCCAGATCTATGTCTTCCTTTATAATTGGATAAAATGTATCAGCCTGGAAAACAAAAAATACAGGCCGCATTTTGTAGGTAATATGCATACCCCAGATCAATGCAGAAACCTGAATAATAATAATAATGGATATGTCGCGTATTAACTCCTTGCGGGGTTTTAACTTATTAAATATAACCAGGGTTAAAAATGGCCCCAGCACCAAATCTACTGACAATACTATCTTTACGGCATCAAACACCGAATGAATAATATAAAACGGCTTTGGATACCATATAAAATAAATAACATACAAAGACAAGGAAATAACCAAAGCGCTTGCTAAAAAATGCAGGCCTGCAGCGGCTAGCCGGGTTTTCATAAGTTAAGCCCCTTGTTTCTAAATTAAAAACGGGAATATTGTATAACGATAAAAGGCTTCCAGTCATCACCTAAAATACATTCCACACTGGTGACATCCGCAATAAAATCAGTGCACCTGGTGATGATATTTTTATCGCGAGGAACACGCCGATGCCCCAGTCCAGCACTCATGTGAAACCTGGCATTCGGCCAGGCATTGGCAACTCACTCGACGAATTGCCATGGCACATCGTGATCACCCTTGTCGTGAATGAGCAGGCCCGGAAAATGAAACTGGCGCACCATGTACTCGGTGGAAGTGCTTAGGGATATATGGGGTAAAAAAACTGCTGCGAAAGAATTAATTGATCCAGTTACCAATCAGCCTAAAACATGCCTGGAAGTAGGATGCTATACTGGAAAATTTATAGCGGTGTAGTCGCACGACTTAATCGGGACAGATAAACCTATGCCGTTTGAATTTGAAGAACTCGACTACCAGGAAACACCGCTGGGTAACATCAGCCTCAGACGTCGATCGGAGCCCAGACTCGAAGGGAAAATTCTCTACGAGGTAAAGCTTGGCGACGAATTTCTGATGTCCAGTCTGTTTACCGAAGCCGAGATTCAGCTTGCACGACTCGGGCTCGCTGAACTTGAAGGCACCGATCTGGATATTGTCGTCGGCGGATTGGGACTGGGTTATACCGCGCTGGCAGTACTGGAAAACCTGTCCGTCCGATCGCTCATGGTGGTTGAGGTGATGCAGCCGGTTATCGACTGGCACCGTCGGGGCCTGGTGCCGCTTGGCAAGGAACTGGTATCAGATCCTCGCTGCACGCTTGTCCACGCTGACTTCTTTGACGTCGCTTCATCATCCAGCATGGGATTCGATCGCTCAGATGTGAACCAGCAGGTTCATGCGGTGTTACTGGATATCGATCATTCACCGAGCCACTGGCTTAACCCGGAAAACGGTGCTTTTTATACGGCTCAGGGGCTCCGGAATCTTGCTGAAAAACTCCATCCCGGCGGCGTCTTCGGACTGTGGTCCAACGATCCCCCGGACGCAGGATTCACGCGTTTACTTGATAGTGTGTTTCAATCTTCTGAATCCCATATTGTGACTTTCCCGAATCCCTATACGGGCGGTGAGTCATCCAACACGGTCTACCTGGCCCACAACGCGTAGAGGGACTTAAAAAGGTTGATTATTGAGGCGATGGCCCCATATATTTTACCATGCCTCCCCTGCCGAGTTCTCTACAAGATGACCGTAACCGGCTACGCCATTCTTTCCTTCTGGCGTCGGCGTTTGCGGCTCTGCTCTGGGTCATAAAGACCGTGGAGATCGTTTTTCATCTGGACCTGGTGCGCTATGGTGTTTATCCACTTCAACCCGGTGGGCTAACAGGCATCCTTACAGGGCCTCTTATCCATGGTTCCTGGTCTCATTTATTTGCCAATACGTTACCGGTCATTATCCTGGGTACTGCGCTTCTTTACGGGTATCCCAGATCCGCAAAAATTGTATTAGCTGCGGTTTATCTCGGTTCCGGTCTGGGTGTCTGGCTGTTCGCCCGCGAGGCGTATCATATCGGCGCCAGCGGCCTGACGTTCGGTGTCATGTTTTTCCTGTTTGTGATTGGCGCCCTGCGGTGGGACAAGCGCGCTATTGTGATTGCCATGATCGTGTTTTTTCTCTACGGTGGTATGATTTGGGGGATTTTCCCATCGGAACCCGGCATTTCATTTGAGTCACATTTGTCCGGGGCAATTATCGGCGTAGTGCTGGCGATTGTGCTCAAAAATCGTGATCCTGCACCGGTAGAGAAAAAGTATAGCTGGGAAGATGAAACGGTCGAAGAAATGAAAGAGGTCGGTGACAAAGATCCCTCTCCCCCAATTTAAAACCACGGCTGTACCAGTACCGGGTATCTGAATTTAATTTGGACTATTTAAGGAACCTCTGATTAATTCGTCATGCCGGCGAAGGCCGGCATCCAGGTCATTGAAAACACTGGATCCCGGCATACGCCGGGATGACGATAAAGGAATTAATCAGAGGTTCCTTAAATGTTTCCTCTGGGAAACGAACAAAGCATATTTTTTATCTTCAGTTAATATGTGTTCTGTAAACCATTTGCGCATAGTTTTTGTGATTCTGGTGCCCAATACCGGACTCCCATTTCGTATGTCATAATCGTACTTATGGAGCTGGGCAATAAAGTTTTCATGCAACTTCAAATGATCAGCTAAATCAGGGTAATTGATCTTTCGCATATATTCTTCTTCAAACTTAAAATGAAACCTGGTATAACTGATCATCGCTTCCAAAGAAGCAATTATCACTTTTCTGGTATCTTCGGCTTCACCATTGATCATCGAATCATGCAATGTGTTTATTGTTTCGATCCAGGCTTTGTGTTGAGTATCGATTTCATCATTGTTGACACTAAATGATGTGTTCCATTCAATTCTTGGCACTGCTACACCTCCAGATTACATATTCCATAAGCAACCATGGACCCTTTCAAGAAGCCCACACCTTGAAAGTCGTCGCTCGGTGACTGAGACCACCGATTTTTTATGTTCCCCAAGCACGTGAAAAATATACACTAAGATTATGGTTATTGCTAATGTAAAAAAAGGGAGCCCTAATGGCACTTACTTAAGCCGGAATGACGGGAATACGTACATTTAAGGCTTAAGTAAGTGCCATTCGGAACCCCTTTTCTCTGGAATGTGGGTCGATTCCACAATACAGTGTCGATTATCAAAGTACCTGATCAAATTAAAGAGATCGATTTTCGTCATTATGAAATTACTTTTATTATTTCTGGTTTTATTCATGTCGATAGCTGTAAACCTGCCGGACAGCTATATCGCCCGGCTGGGTATTGAGCCGGATTACATAATAGCTGCCCTGGCAGCCATCGTAGTCGCCGGGCTCGTAGTTCACCGCAAGTTACTGCTTATCGTCCTGGTTGTTGCGCTCAGTATCGGTACTAATATGCCCGAGCCCTTTATGACTTCGATTGGTGTCGGCCGTGACTATCTCTTCGCCACCCTCATCGCAATCGTGATAGTCCCCTGGATCATCGAACAATTCAGATAATCCACAGGAATGAATAGAACGCTCTATATCCTCGCATTTCTGACCATTGCACAATCCCTGTCAGCCTGTAGCGGACAACTCACCTATCCGTCAAACGACAAAAGCACTGTGGTCAGTGCATCGCACAGTATTTATATCGAAGGCGGTGTCTTGAAGGTACTTTCTGCTGATACGCAGAATATTCTTTTCGTCTATGTCCGCCCCGAGGTCATTGATCAATGGATAGCAACCGGTGGTGGCGGCGGTATGGAGGATAAGCCGTGGCTTTTCAAATCGGCGGTCTCCTGGACGCTGGGCGATGAGAATGGCGGGTATTCGAACGATGCTCCACAAAAGGCTTTCAGCTTTTTATTTAACGGCCAGGACATGACACTCACGGTGGATACGGGAACCTATGCCGTGCACAGAGGGGGTTTTATTGTCATTGCTCTGGATAGTAACTGGCGCACCAGCGCAGTAAAGTCAGGAATTGAATCGTTGCGAATATTTAATATTCCGGAAGACGCCGGGCAGCACCTGCTGAATGAGGCACGAAAGTACTATACCGGCCAATAGGAACCATGTGCGACAAGAAAACATCCCTGACTTTTCAGCTTCCGGATGGCCGACAGCTGGGGTATGCACAGTATGGGGCTGACAATGGCGATCCCTTTTTTTATTTCCACGGGCTGCCCGGGTCTCGCTATGAATCCCGGTTGCTGGAGGCATCATACAAAGCGCTCAATGTATGTCTTTATGCGGTAGATCGTCCGGGCTACGGTTTATCCGGTTTTGTTAAAAACCGCTCGCTCGCTCACTGGCCAAACGATATCGCGATGCTGGCCGATGCGTTGGGTATTGAAACATTCGGGATAATAGGTATTTCAGGCGGTGGCCCGTATGTACTGGCCTGCGCCCACGAAATACCGGAACGTATCAGCTCGATGGGTATCGTCTGCGGCCTGGGGCCGGTCTATGAATCTGCATTGCGCAGAGAAATGCACTGGGTAGCCCGTTCGGGCTTCTATTTCGCCAGACAATCCCCCGCATCGCTACGCGACCTGTATGGCAAACCGTTAAACTGGTTGGCGAATACACACCCTGCCCTGGCACTGCGCCTGCTCGCATATTTCAATGGTGGGGCTGACAAGCCGGTTTTACTGCGTAGCGACATACTTGAATTGTTATCCGCGAGTCTTCAGGAATCATTTCGCCAGGGTCCGTCCGCGGCCATACAGGATGTCGTTATTTATCAGAATCCCTGGGGATTCGAATTGTCGAATATCCGCAAACATATTCATTTGTGGCACGGTAATGCGGATCGCATTGTACCCTGTTGCCACAGTGAATTCGTGCATTCACAATTACCGGACTCTGTACTTGACATCGTGCCGAATGAGGGACACTTTTCACTTCCTGTCAGGCACGCAGAGGCTATTTTAACCACCCTCGTCGGCGCCGAATCGATACGCTGCTGAACTGACTGTAACGACCATGCCGGGCACTAAAGTGCCGGGGTGATGCAGTGAATTTGCTCACAATGTTCGGGCTGTGGCCTGAACACCGGGCGATCAATATCCCGTAGCGAGTCGCGCAAGTTACTATCCTCGGGCGCAATACGCAGTGCGCATTGTAATGCCGCTTTCGCCTGTACCGTACACCCCTGCTCCCGCAGCGCGTAGGCCAGGTTGTTCCAGGCTCTGATATCGGTCGGCGCAAGTTTTGTCGCCTGTTGAAAATCGGCAATAGCCTCGTCAATCCGCTGGTCGGCGAACGCCATGTTCCCAGATACCAGCCAGGCTTCGCCCTGCCCGGGCCAGCGCTTTGTCGCTGCGCGGTAAGCGGCCGTAGCCTGCTCCGTCAGCCCGGTTTCCTCGAAGGCCTGTGCTGTCTTCAGGTACGCAGTGACAGTCGCCGTTGCAGGCACTTCACCGGCCGGCACGATGACCAGCGCCCAGCTACCCGCTCGCTGCCAGGTGCGCTTGAAGACCGCAAAAGAGGTTTGCCGCCGCTTCAGGGTTCCGGAACGAAGGGTTAACACTTCACTGTCGAGGTCGTAACCCACCACAACGGCGTAATGCCAGCGTGGTAGCCAGCTCAGACCAAGGTTCTGTAATACCAGGACGGGGTTGCCGGCCGCGACTTCTTCGAGAAGCGTGGAGAACGATGCTTCCAGCACGTAGGGCAAACCATGATGCCGGCGGGTTGTCGCCACCATCTCGATTTGCAGGCTGCCTTTGCGGCCGGGTAGATAGACCTGTGGCGACAGGGTCTCGGGTGAGACGTTAATCCCTTGTGCCTGTAACACGGTCGCCAGCGCCGCCGGACCGCACTGGTAATCCGTCTGCGGGAAGAACGGCGTGTCGTCCAGTTCCACCGCACGCGGCAGACTATGCTCGTACTCGGCTGTAAATTGCCCCCCTTGCGGTGAATTCACACAGCCGCCAAGGTAAAGCAGGCAGATCAACCCAGCTGGCAAAACCCGGGCTGACGACATTTATTTCTAGTTGACGGGATGAATGAACGGAAAGATGTTGGTCGCTCCGATAACATCGGTGATCACGAACACCAGGAACACAAGGACCAGCAGTTCGAGAACGCCGCTACCGGCAGGTGCGTTGGCAATCTGCTGATTCAACTGCGCGACTTCTGCGTTGCTCAATTGGCGGATACGTGCCTCAACCGTGTCAGGTTGTACGCCCATCGCAAGCAGTTGCTCGCGCACTTCGCTGCGTTGCAGCCGACCGAGGAGTACTTGTCGCTCCGCTGTCTGCTCGCTCTGCACCATGATCGTGGCATTGCCGAGCATGCCCGCCGTTGCAGTGCTGAGCGACATATTAATCAGGAAAATACTTAAGATAAGTGATGTAACTCTATGACTCATATTCATTTTTATAATCTCCAAAAACCCACAAGCGTGGCAACCGAATGGCGCATCCAGGATACGACAACTGTACACGACCTTTTACTCAGGTCCGGGCGTGTAGTCAATGCCGGGCCATATGACAGTGGAATGAGGACCACCTGACAAGATGGCCGTTTGTGACGATGGAATGAACAATACAAAATTTATTATTTCTGGTTCAGGGTTCAGCCGACGGCCTGAATATCGCGTTATAGGAATGATCTTCCGGATCGTTGCCCTGGTCGATAAGTTCAAGCCCATAACGCGTGAAATGCCGGTCGGACAAATCATAACCGTGCTCCGACATAAAGGCGAGGATGCCGTCTTTATAAGGCTTGTTAATCTCCACCTGAATGGTTTTCGGTCGCTCTGGACTATCAAGCAGCCTGCTCATTCCCTGCAGGATCAGCAACTCATTGCCGTCGACATCGATCTTGATGTGTTGAGGCGGCAGGAATTCTTCCATCGAGACCAGTTCATCGACGGGGACAGCGTATTTCAGTTCGGAAATTTCCGGTTGAAATTCCACCTTGTGGGCGTCTATAACCGATGCCAGCTGGCTTTCAGCCGTGCCGGCTTTTCCCGATGCGTAGTTGAACGGGAAAAATCCCTGCGTGTCGTGGAGCGCAAAGTTACAGGGCTTGACGATATGTTCGAAGCTATTGGCACGGATATTGTCCAACAGCCGGGTAAAGTTCGCGCTATGGGGTTCAAAGGCATATACCTTGCCGTAGTCCCCCGTGCAGCGGGCCGCGAGTATGGTATAAATGCCGATGTTTGCACCGATATCATAAAAGACGTCGCCTGGCTTTACTTCATTTTTGATCCAGTCACAGGTGCCGGGCTCCTTGATAAAGAACTTCATACTGCGCGAAAATTCCGGGAATGTTCTGCACAGGAATCTGTAGCGTGAATCTCCGTCTGAAATCTCAACATTACGGACCAGCCATTCGCGTAAACGGAAACCCAGCTTGAACAGTTTTCTTACATATTCGTTCTTCGGCCAGGGCCAGGTTTTGCCATCTGTCCGAATACTGCGGATAGTATCTTTCATATCAACCTCCACTCCTCAGGCGCTGATGCGAAAGATCTGGTCGTGAATTTGCTCTGCTTTCAGCTCCGTATCATCTCCAAGCACCTGCTGAAAGCGCGCTATGCGATTGCGCAGCTCATCAAGTGTGATGCCCGGATAACGGTGGCGATGAAACTCCGGCGGCGCATGCGAACCGGGCAGATAGCCCTTTACCCATTTGACAAGACGCCGCCCGTTCGCCATAGACCAGCCTGTCAGGTGGTTAAGCGGCGCCGGTGCAGGTAACGTCGACTCGCCCTGCATGGCAGTCTCCAGGACATCGATCATCCGCTCGCAGGCCAGTCGACCCTCCTGGGCGACCAGATACTCATCAACCAGCGCCTTGCGTTCGTCGCCACCGGCAGCGCCGAGTTCACCTGCGAGGATCTTCTTCAGGGTGTCCAGCAGTTCCTGTTGATCGAAACACTGGTAACTCAGCCGATTGGGCAGGCGGTAAAAGGTATCGTCGATATTTTTGTCGATACTTGCCCGGTAACTGACCGCAGGGATCCGCATTGTGTACGCCTCTACAGCAGTGGTACAGCCGTTATGCACAAGCGCTTTTGCCGCCATCAGCCAGGGCACCACATTGCCCTCGTTGGTCACCTTGACCCGTTGACAACGGGACGCGATCTCATGATAAACCGCCTGGTTTTCAGTCGGGTGGGGACGGACAATAAGGGTGTAATCCGGAAAGGCTTCATCGAGCACTGGAATGAGCGCCTTGAAATGACCGAAGACTGCCTGCTTGTGGTCACGCAGGGCCTCTGCAAAGGCCCGGCTCATGCCCTTGCCTGCTTTGCCGAATACGGCTGGCTGGCCTTTCTTTGTTACCGGTTTGAACAGGTTCTGGCTCGGGAAAAACGCATTCACATGATTGAAGTTGGTATTCAGCAGAATGAACTTGCCGTGCTGCTTGCGCAGCGCCTCGGCATCCTCATCATAAAAGGTGCA
>BTRG01000041.1:0-24351 GCA_036986275.1 Gammaproteobacteria bacterium
GTTAAATCTGTTTATCCGGAGAGACCTGATGGCACTACTGAGAGGTGATCCACCGGACAAGGCAGACCAGAAAAACAATCGTCAGTTGGTGTTGGTATGAATTTGTGGGACAGTAGTGGGTAGAACCCGATTGATGCGGTTCGCGGGCTCACCGCATCCTACGTGAACTGTATGAGTAGAGCCCCCGGATTGCGCTATCGCTGCATCCGGGCTACGCGAATCCAATAAATTATGACTCCTTCCCCCTGGAAGGGGGAAGGCTGGGATGGGGGTGGCTCTCTATGGGTAGACCCGATTGATGCGGTTCGCGGGCTCACCGCATCCTACGTGAGCTATGCTAACCCGACGTTCAGCTATCCCGGCGCCTTTTTTCAGAAGGGCAGTTCCACCTGTGGTCTGACGCTCAGGATCAATGCGCGGAACTGGTCCTGTATGCGTTGCAGGGCGTCTTCGTTCAGAGCCTCGAAACGTAGCACTAGTACCGGCGTGGTGTTGGAGGCGCGCACCAGTCCCCAGCCGTCTTCGAAGTCTACCCGTAGTCCATCTATTGTGGTGATTTCGGCGCCGGGAAAGTCCGCCTTGGCCAGCAGTGCCTTGATGGCGCTGTGGTGTTCACCTTCCTCGAACTTGATTTGTAACTCAGGTGTGTTGACGGTATCCGGGAGTGAGGCAAACACTTCGGCGGGTGTGCGGTCGTCTCTGGACAGAATCTCCAGCAAGCGTGCCGCGGTATAGAGCCCGTCATCAAAGCCATACCAGCGTTCCTTGAAGAAGGTATGGCCGCTCATTTCGCCGGCCAGTAAGGCGCCGGTTTCCTTCATCTTGGCCTTGATCAACGAATGCCCGGTCTTCCACATCAAGGGCCGGCCCCCGGCATCGCGTATGGCCGAGTCCAGTGTGCGCGAACACTTGATGTCATAAATAATTTCAGCGCCGGGATTGCGTGACAACACATCACGTGCATAGAGATGCATTTGCCTGTCGGGCCAGATGATATTTCCGTCCGGTGAAATCACGCCGAGGCGGTCGCCGTCACCATCGAAGGCCAGGCCCACGTCGATGTCATCGTTATTTTTTACGTTCTCAATCAATTCCGCAAGATTCTTCGGTTGGCTGGGATCGGGATGATGGTTGGGGAAATTCCCATCGATGTCACAATACATTTCCACCACGTCACAGCCCATGGCGCGCAGCAGTTGTGGCGCCAGTTCGCCGGCGACACCGTTGCCACAATCGACAATGACTTTCATGGGTCGTGCCAGTTTCACATCAGAGACAATGCGTTCGACGTAAGCGGCCCTGACATCCTCTTGGGTGATCCTGCCATCGCCCTGTGTCAGGTCGCCATTGACCAGACGTTCACGAAGGCCTTGTATGGCATCGCCGGAGAGGGTCTCTCCCGCCAACACCATCTTGAAGCCGTTATAATCGGGTGGGTTATGACTGCCAGTGACACTGACTCCGGAGCCGGCCTGCAGTTGATGTATCGCAAAGTACAACACCGGTGTCGGCACCATGCCGATATCGATCACATGGCAGCCCGTGCTGGCAAGACCCTTGGCCAGTGCAGCCGTGAGATCGGGACCGGAGAGGCGTCCGTCACGACCGACGACAACAGTGTTTGCCCCGCGCGCCAGGGACTCACTGCCGACGGCCTGACCAATGTTAAAAGCGATTTCCGCGTTCAGTGTCTTGCCGACGATACCGCGTATGTCATAGGCCTTGAAGATCTCCCGTGGGAGGTGCTGTGCAATGGGCGTGCTCAATGCTGAAATCCTTTTTATGCGTGTTGTCAGTAAAGCGTAGTTTGGGTGCTTATTTCTTGCCAGTATGGCCAAAGCCACCGGCGCCCCTTTCGCTATGGCTGAATTCTTCAACGACATCGAAGTGGGCCTGGACCACGGGCACGAAGATCATTTGGGCAATGCGATCACCGGGTTCTATCGTGAAGGGTTCCGAGCCACGGTTCCACATGGAGACAAAGACCTGGCCCTGATAGTCCGAGTCAATCAGGCCGACGAGATTGCCCAGCACAATGCCGTGTTTATGCCCCAGCCCCGAGCGTGGTAATAGCATGGCCGCCAGATTGGGGTCATCCAGGTGTATGGCGATGCCAGTGGGGATTAAATGGGTCTCACCCGGGTCCATGTGCAGGTGCTCGTCCAGACAGGCGCGCAAGTCCAATCCGGCGGAGCCTTCGGTGGCGTAATCGGGGAGCGGGAATTCTTTACCGACGCGCGCGTCGAGTATTTTGACTTGTACGGTTTGCATAAACCCTCTTGGCAATATGATGTATGAGTGTGCGCGCCAGCCGGTGTTTGGACTGCCGCGGTAAGTGTATGGTCTCTTGGTGGTCAATAATGGTGAGTTCATTATTGTCTGTATCAAAGCCGGTGCCGGCCTGTCCGATGGCGTTGGCGACTATCATGTCTATTTTTTTATTTTTCAGTTTATCTCTGGCATAGGCCTCGAGATTTTTTGTTTCCGCTGCAAAGCCGACGGTATAGGGGGCCGCATCCAGGGCCGCGACACAGGCGAGGATGTCAGGGTTTCTCACCAGTTCCAGCGTCAGGCGTTCGCTGTCTTTTTTGATTTTTTGTGTCGCCACGCTGGCCGGGCGGTAATCGGCGACGGCCGCCACAGCGATAAAAATATCCTGCCCTTCAACATTGGCCAGCACGGCCTGGTGCATGTCCGCGGCGCTGCTGACGCGCTGGCTGCGTATTCGATCCGGGTCGGGCAGGGCGGTGGGGCCGGAAATGAGTGTGACCTCGGCACCGGCTTCCGCCGCGGCCATGGCCACGGCATAGCCCATTTTGCCCGAGCTTTTATTGGTCAGGCCACGTACCGGGTCTATGGCTTCCCACGTTGGACCGGCCGTGACCATCACTTTCAGCCCATTCAGAACGCCGGTGGCAAAGACTTTCTCGGTGTGCGCCAACAGCTCCAGGGGTTCCAGCATACGGCCCTCACCGGTCTCGCCACAGGCCTGATCACCCGTGCCGGGTCCCCAGAGGGCAATGCCCCGTGCACACAGTGTTTCTATATTGGCCTGCGTGGCGGCGTTGTCCCACATCTGTTGGTTCATGGCCGGGGCCACGGCGACAGGGGCTTGCATGGCCAGACAGAGTGTACTTAATAGATCGTCGGCACGGCCTTGCGCCAGTTTGGCGATGAAGTTGGCGGTGGCAGGGGCGACCAGCACCACATCGGCCCAGCGCGCCAGCGCAATATGATCCATACCTGTCTCGCTGTCCTCGCTGACGAGCTGGCGGTAAACCGGATGACCGCTGACGGTTTGCAGGGTCAGCGGTGTAATAAAGTCTTCGGCGGTACGGGTCATGACGACGCGTACCTCGGCGCCGGCCTCGCGCAGGCGACGGACAAGATCGGCGCTTTTATAGGCGGCAATGCCACCGGTAATACCTACCAGTACCCGTTTATTGATCAAAGATGCCATGTGCTAGAGTGTACTTGGCTAACAGCCGGGTCGCAAAATTGACCCGCATTCTTATTTGACGACGGCGCAATCACACAAGGAGGTGTGTATGGCGATAACGGACTGGCCGCTGTATGAGCGGCCGCGTGAAAAGTTACTGGCCCGTGGTCCTGAGGCCTTGTCTGACGCTGAATTGCTGGCCATCTTTCTGCGTACTGGAGTACCCGGCAAGACAGCGCTGGATCTGGCCCGCGATCTCCTGAGTCAATTTGGTAACTTGCGGGCATTGCTGGCGGCATCGCAACCGGCCTTTTGTTCGGCCGCCGGACTGGGTCAAGCCAAATATGCCCAGTTGCAGGCGGTGCTGGAAATGGGGCGGCGCTATCTGGCCGAAACCCTGGAGCGGGGAGAGGCCTTGTGCTCGCCCCAGGATACCCGTCGCTATCTGACAGCACGTCTGCGGGACAGGACCCAGGAGGTGTTTTGCGGGCTGTTTCTGGATAATCGTCACCGGGTGCTGGCCTTTGAGGAGTTGTTTCAGGGCACGCTGAATGGCGCCGCGGTCTATCCGCGTGAAGTGGTCAAGCGGGCGCTGACACATAATGCCGCAGCCCTGATTTTTGCCCATAATCACCCCAGTGGTGTATCCGAACCCAGCCAGGCCGATGAGACCATTACCCGGCGCCTGAAGGCGGCCCTGGAACTGGTGGATATACGGGTACTGGATCATTTCGTGGTCGGCGAGGGTGAGCCGGTGTCGCTGGCGGAGCGGGGTTGTTTGTAGGACGGCTGCCTGATCAATGCCCCTTTTTCCGCTGGGACGGTGACGTTTGAGGGCTACACAGGGCCGCCGGATTCTGGTATAAAGCCCACCCTTCCGGTGCCTTGTGGCCGGGTATTCAGGAGCAAGAGAGATGTCCAAGGTTTGTCAGGTTACGGGCAAGCGCCCCATGAGCGGAAACAATGTTTCCCATGCAAATAACAGGACCCGCCGCCGGTTTCTGCCGAATCTCCATTGGCGCAGATTGTGGGTAGAGAGTGAGCGGCGTTTTGTGCGCTTGCGTCTTTCGCATCAGGGTTTGCGTATTATTGATAAAAAGGGCATAGATGCCGTGCTGGCGGACATGCGTGCCCGCGGTGAGAAGATTTAAGGGGACGGATTATGGCCAAATCAGTACGTGAAAAGATCAAATTGGTGTCCAGTGCCGGTACCGGCCATTTCTATACCACCACCAAGAACAAGCGCAACATGCCTGACAAGATGGAAATGAAGAAGTATGACCCCAGGGTGCGCAAGCACGTGATGTACAAGGAATCCAAGATTAAGTAATTCCGGCGATCTTCTGGTGCAGATACCCGGCCCGCCCCTGATACAGGGGCGGGCCTTTTTATTGCCGGCAGCAGGTTGGATTATGAAAAATCTTCTGTGATGGGCTTTCCAGGTAGTGCCCAGATTCGATACCCCTGCCCGTGGAACATTGGCATGGCGTTCTTAGCTATGAAAACTGGATAGCAGTTAGGCAGGATAAAAAAAACCGGCCATCTAGTGACCGGCTAAGACGAGGGAGCCTTGTATACCTTAGAGGGGAGTGCCTTACTCTCCCAGCATCCTTACGTGCGCCCTGTAACGTGACTTAGACTGCCACCGAGGCGCTTGCTCCCTCTCAGGAGGAATTCATTGCAGCAAAATAAGCGGGACTGGCACCGCCCTTTTGTCCCTGTGTACCAGTCGTCCGTAAGGTACGGGCGATGCCAATCCACGAGTGCCATCATACGGATGGGGACTTACAGATCGCTTACAAATGGGAAATTAATTCACTCAGAGGCAGGTTGATTATAACTATTTGTTTTTTCTGGATTTTTCGGCCAGTTTGATCGTGGCCGGGGAGGGCTCTACCCCCAGTAATGACTGGAGGGTCTGCCGGCAGCGCTGAAACGTAATCAACACATCGGCGTTTCGTCCCTGGGCGCTGTAGATTGCTAGAAGCCGCTGGTAGAGCTCTTCGGCCACGGGATCAATTTCAAGCCCGCGGCGATAGATCTCGATAGCGGCATTCTGGTCGTTAATAGACTCCCAGTGCTGGCCGGCGGCAAGCAGTTGCCGCAGAAATTTACTGTGCAGACGGTCGTGCAGGGTCAGAGACCAGGGCATGTCATTGCCGGCATCTCCCAGAAAGGGGCCCTGATAGAGCATCAGGCCCTTATTCATGCAGGCGCGTATGGTTTCTGAGTTGCCGGATCGAAGTGTGGCATCCATGCCTCCCAACAGGCGTTCGAAGGCCCAGGCATCCACCCAGCAATAGCGCGGGTCCAGCGTCAATCGTCCGTCCTGTAGCACCAGGACCTTATCGTCACCAATCAATTTTCTTAAACGATGTAGTGTGGTATCGAAGGCGCGATGGGCGGCATCGCCATCGGCATCTGGCCACAAGGCCTCTACCAGTCGAGATTCGCTCACCTCGCGACCGCCAAAGGCGATCAGTGTTTTCAGGAGTTCCAGGGGCTTGCTTTGTGCGCGACTGCTAAAGCTAAGAGGTGTGTTGTTGCTTAAAACACTGAAGCGGCCCAGGGTAAAAATTTGTACTGCCCAGGGCCAGTTATCCAGATCAGGGTCATCCGGATCGGGGAGCAGTTTCTGGCGCAGTATCAGCTGCTTGATATATTCTGGTTCTATGTCCTGTTGCAGGGCAATGGTGCACAGCCATGACATGATGTCGGGACGCCACCAGGTCATGGTCATGTATCCATAGTCGGCCGCCAGAGAAAAGGCCCGTCTTAACAAGGGCAGTCCGGCATCCGTATCCTCTCGTGCGAACCGAAAGTAGGCCTCCAGCAATAGGGTATGGTATTCGATGTAGTGGCTGTTTATGTCCTGGTTAATGTTGCGCGCCTGCAAGAGATAATTGAAGGCCTGCTGGTCTTCTCCTCTCTCGAATAGTGCCTGTGCCAAAGCCATGCTGCCCAGTGTCTGCGGGAAGGGGCTGCCCGAGTCCTGCGCTCGCGCCAGGGCGCCACGGGCAAGTTCGACGGCACGCGGGTAATCTTCTTGTCGCATGGCAAGGTTGGCCGCTTGATAATGATAATGTGCGGCATCCAGTCTGCGCGCGGATTGCATGCTCTGCCCCATCAGCTTCAGCAATGTTTCACCTCTATCCAGGTCATTGGCATTCATGGCGCCATACATTCCTTGTGCATAGAGCATAAAGTCCCATATATGGACACCGGTTTCATTGGCATGCTCCAGGCCCGCATCCATGGCGTGCAAGGATTCCTTGTTGGCCAATGTCAGCCAGTCGTACATGGATTCCATCGATCGCCATACGATTAATGTTAGCGGAGCAATATCCTTGGCCAGTGCCGCCGGCCGCAATATATCCATCACCAGGGCGGCCTTTGCCAGGTCTCCCATCCAGGAGTGATGCAAGATAAGATGATTACCCAGCATCACTCTATGGCGGATATCCAGATCACTTTGTAAAATTTGATGTGCGCGAGCTTCCCAGAGTGGAAAATCAGGATGATGCGGTTGGCGATACACAAGGGCACTGAACATCCCTGCCGTTACCCGCGCCTGAATTTCCGGGCTGGGGAATTCCGGGCATTGTGCAAGCAGATTTTCCAGCGCTTCAATCCAGGCATCAAGGCCAGAGAAATTACCCCACTCATAGATGTAGGTTTCTATTATTCCCGCCCAGCTCGAGTATAGTCCCGCCACATCTTCCTGGGATTCGAACAACCGGTAAGCATTTTCGTAGTATTGGCGGCTTTCAGCAAGATTAAAAGGGAGTCGGGTGGCGCCTAACCAGTATTGTAACCAAGGAGTGTTCCCCTGGAGATCGGCGGGAAGCAGCTTGATCCATCGTTCAAGAGTGGCGCCTCGCCCTTGTTCCAACAGATGTTGGGCCTGTTGCAGGCAGACCGACATCAGGTGTTGCCAGTCGCTCGCGCTGTGCAGCAACTCGACTGATTCTTCATATTGACCGTTTGCTTCCAGTATGCCTGCCGCTTCCTGGTAGGTCTGTCCGAGTTCTTCAGGTGTAAAATATTCCAGCGCTTGATTCAGCAGAAATTCCCTGAACAGAGGATGATACTGATAGGTGGCCTCGGTTTTAATATGACGTTCGGTGAAGAAGTTGTCATGCCTCAATCGTGTCAGGATCTTGCCGGCATCTTTATTCTTGGTCAGCTGTTTGCACATTGCCGTGGTCATGCTGGGAAGAAAGGCAGTGCGTAGAAGAAAGTCCTGAACGTCCGTTTCGGTCTGTTCCAGAATTTCACTGGCAAAGTAGTTAAACAGGGCATCGTTGGCGGTGTCTCCCAGATTCTGACGTATGGGCACACCACTCTTTATGCCTTCGAGCATCATTACCAGACCGGCCGCCCAGCCTTCGGTCTTGCCATGCAGGTGTTTGAGTATCTCCCTGACCGGTTGTTTGACACCCCAGAGTCTTGCAATACCCCTGGATTCATCCGCGGTCAGGGAAAGTTCCTTCCAGCCCAGTACGGCCATATCCTGATTGGCGCGTGTGCGTGCCAGGGTGCTGGGCGGGTCCTTTCTGCTTATGCAAATCAGTGTCCCTCCCTGGGGTAACTCGGTGAGTCCGTCACGTATGGCTTCATGAATCTGGGAGTTGTTCGGCACATGCTGGTAATCGTCTATGACGACGACAAAGGGAGATTTCAGCCTGGCGAAGATTTCCTGGAAGTAGCGACGGGAGAAGGTCGGCAGGCCCAAAAGATATTCCGGTGTCAGATGGGGCAGGGGTTTGCGTCTGTGGGGGGCGGCTTTTTTAACGGCCAGGCCCAGGTAGTGAAAAAAGGAGGCGATATCCGCATCGCTTTTATCGATCTGGTACCACAAACAGGGCATGGCCCGTTCTTCAAGATAACTACAGATCAGGGTTGTTTTGCCGGCACCGGGTGGCCCGGCTATCCAGATGACATTGCGTTCCGTCGCTTTGTCCAGCCATTGAAACAGTCGCGTACGTTGATAGACATTACGTAGTCCCGGACGTGTGATTTTGGTGAGCGAAGCGGTGGCGGCCATGGGCGCAAAGTACCACAAACATACCGGTGTCGGCAGTGCATTACGTCGGCGGCAGGGTGCCGGCGAGCTGGGCCAACCAATGGATTTTGGCTGATTGCTCGAGCGAGCAAAGCATTTTATAGGCTTGCCCCAGGTTCTCGGCCTGGCAGTAGATACCATGACCGCGCACAATCACCAATGACCGCTGGGCCAGTTCTTCGGGGATACGTTGGGCCGCCAGTTCAAAATAGTTATCGTAGGGAATGTCGCAGACCATTACCTCAGGAAAATAGTATTGCCCCTCAAAGTCACTGGGCCTGAAGCCCTGCTTGTCCAGGGTCAGCGCTATCGTATAGGGATTATGGCTATGTAATATTACCTGCGCCTCGGGGTTATTGCGATATACAGTCTGGTGCAGGGCCGTATCCTGCGACGCGTCTTCCGGAGCGACCGAATCCAGTGGGCAGCTTATCAGTCTGTCTGCCGTTAAGGTGTCGGCGCAGGCGCCTGTGGGGGTGATATATACGGTGTCGTTCAGGCGCAGGGAGGCATTGCCGCTGTGTGAATCATTGAGGCCATATTGTCTCAGCCATCGATAATGTGTAACAAGTGCTTCCTGTGGTGACATGGTGTTGATAGGTAGTTAGTTATCCAGGATATTCGTAATAAGGGCCGGTAGTGGTGTGGTTGTCGCGTTGCTGGACCAGCCCCGTTCTTTCGCCAAGGCATTGATGTGTGCCATGCGTTCTTCCAATTGAGGGTGTGACATCAGAAATTCCGGGCCAGTTTGCTTTGATTCGGGTAGCCGTTGAAAGACAATAAACAAGTCTTTGGCGCCTGCTATGTGACCATAGTGTTTATAGAGCGCCTCCAGGGCGGCCATATCGGCATCATGTTCCTGTTCACGAGTGAAGTTCAGTATGGTTAACAGTCCGGCTTCTCCCAGGACATTGCCGGCCATGGTGCGCCCGGACAATCCCGCCACAGTGGATGCAGCCAGGCCAATAACTACCCCTTTGCCCAGGCCCATAATTGGATGACGAAGTTTGATGTGTGCCACCTCATGAGCCAGTACCATGGCCAGCGCGTTCTCATTGGGTAATTTTTCCAGCAGTCCCCTGAAGATAAAGATGTGACCGGCGAGAGTGGCCATGGCATTGACGCTGGCATTATCGGCATAATGCACCTGTATGCGCATGTTTTCCGGAAGATCCTGGACCCGGGCGAGCTTGCCGGCAAGTTGATTGAGGTAGTCCTCAATATTTCGGTACTGTTTATCCGATTGCAGGCGTTCTTCGTAGGGCCGGACGAGTTCCTGTTCCACCTCAAATGGAATGCGCAGGGCAATGAATTCGGCCAGCAGTATCAGGATGATTGCAGCGACTGCGATCAGCAGCAATACACCACCTGCCAGTACAATAAATTCCTTTAAAGGATGTACGGGTGTTGTGTTGATGCCTTCAGGAATTTCCGGGTTGCTGTATTCCAGGGGGGTGTTCTCAATGTTTAACCAGTGCCGTTCCATAGGCCAGTACTTCAACCGAGCCTATGGTTTGTTTTCTGCCTTTGGAAATTGAAGCAGTTTCCAGTTTGACATTAAATACCATGGTGCCACCGAGTTGTTGGGCCTGTTCTTTCATGCGCAATATCGCCTCACGTCGTGCACGATCTATCAGTAATTCATAAGAAGTGACGCGACCGCCGATGATGTTTCTCAAGGAGGCTATAAAACGTTTGAAGTAATCGACAGAAATGACGACACTGCCCATTACCAGAAAACTATTAGGCGGAATGCGATAGGCCGGGGGAAATTTTGCGGCTATAACAGGTAGTTTTCTCAGTATACGTTCCCGCTTGATAATGGACTTATAATGTCTTTTCTCGGCTATTTGTCCAAAGACATATCCCAGGGCCAGCAGAATCAGCAGAGTAATCAGATCGTTCATAGGGTTATTCCAGAACGACGGCAGTGCCGTAGGCAAATAATTCTGCCGCACCCTGCGCTATAGACGAAGTAGAAAAACGAATATTTAATATGGCTGTGGCGCCAATGGCCTCGGCCTGTTGGGTCATTCGATTGAGCGCTTCTTCCCGCGATTCTTGCAGCAATTCTGTATAGCCCTTGAGTTCACCGCCAAATATATTTTTCAGTCCGGCCATAAGATCACGGCCTACATGTTTGGCGCGGACGGAACTGCCTTGCACCAGGCCGAGATGCTTGGTGATGCGTTTACCGGGAACGAGCTCCAGATTCGTCAACAGCATGAATGTCCTTTCCGCATCTTGAATGCGCGACTGCATGTGTGGAAAATCCATTAAAAGGGAGATGCGTGGCTAAATCAAGTAATTGTTCTGATAGAGGCTGCTAATCGCGCGGCCTTTATGTACAATGTTGCCAGATTCGAGATTTCTGACTGAGTTATTCATTGAGGACAGATGCGGTGCCAGGCCACACACTGAGTCAACAAGTGTTGCGTACAGACATATCAGGTATGCCCCTGGAGTGGATAGGCTTCAAGGACGCTGTGCGCTATTATCATCTTGGCAACGTGGCTTATGCCTGCGGTATCACGCTTTATACCCTGCACGGTGGATACAATGCCGCGACCGGTCGGCGTAGTATCGTAGAAGTCAATTCCATTATTGCTACACATGGCGATAACCATGCCTTGTATAAGTCGCGTGAACATTATACTCCGCCCTTGAATAACCGGGCATTATTTGCACGCGATGCCAGACTATGTCTGTACTGCGGCAAACATTTTTCCGAACGAGAGTTGTCCAGGGATCATGTCGTACCATTAAGCACTGAAGGTACAGATACCTGGACCAATGTTGTTTCGGCATGCAAGCGTTGTAATAACCACAAGGCCGGACGCACTCCGGAACAGGCGGGTATGGAGCTATTGGCCATACCCTTTGCGCCCACCCATGCGGAGTATGTTTTTCTTCAGGGTAAGCGCGTGTTGGCAGATCAGATGGAATTTCTGGCGGCCCACTTTCCGCGTAGCAGCCCGCTCCATCAGCACTTATTATAGTAATGTCGTCTTGCCGGGCCCGGCAAAGTTTACGTAGGATGCGGTGAGTCCGCGAACCGCATCGATCGGGTTAATAAATAATTTCCGTGGCACCCGGCACAATTCACAGTGAAAAAATACGTCGCGTCTTTAATCTTTGCTCTGTGATATTCGGTCACCGGAGTAACTCCTGGGTTCTGCTTTATTTACCTACCGTGACATGCTGTCGTGTCTCGATTGGTGCGGTTCGTGACCTCACCGCACCCTACGCTTGCTTTAGTTGTTGTGTCTCGATTGGTGCGGTTCGTGACCTCACCGCACCCTACGCTTGCTTTAGTCCATGTAGGATGCGGTGAGGTCACGAACCGCATCGATCGGGTTACGCGGGCTGCCAGGTTTGTGGGATAGCAGTGATGTTGTCAGGAATATTTCGTCAGACCGGTGCCAGTGAGTAGGTTCTCAATTTCCGTGAAAATTCCGTAAGCGCCTGTATACCCGTCTCTTCGGACTGACGACACCATTCTTCCAGAGAATGCAGCAGGTTCTCCTGGGTTGTGGCTGACCGTTGCCAGATATCCTGTAGCCTTTCCTTCATGGCATAGACAGTTTCCAGGGTATGATTGTTTTCCAGTACCTTGCTTAACCTGATACGACTGTTCACATCCAGCAGTGTTGATTCCTTCTTCATCAGGCATTTGGCCTTCTTGAGCAGGGCCCATGTTTCTTTGTTGTGGATCGCTTTTCTCAGTTCTTCACGATATACGTTATTCAGCACTTCCCGTGCGAAACGGGACATGATCTGAAAGCGGTTGGCAATGACGGCCTTAACCGTTCCCACATCGCAATGTATCTTGCCGGCATCATAAACAGGTTTGGGCGCGATTTTTTTGACTGTGGCCAGATGCAGGGCAGCCAGTATGTTGATGTATAGCCAGCCGCTGTCGAACTCCCACCATTTGTTAGAGAGCTTGGCCGAGCTCGGGTAGGTATGATGATTGTTATGCAATTCTTCGCCACCTATTAATATGCCCCAGGGCACAATATTTGTGCTGGCGTCAGCGACTTCATAATTGCGATAGCCCCAATAATGACCGATACCATTGATGATGCCGGCAGCCATGAGGGGTATCCACATCATTTGTACGGCCCAGATGGTCAGCCCTATCGGTCCAAACAGGATCAGGTCCATGGTCAGCATCAGGAGAACGCCCTTGCCGCTGTATGGGGTATAGACGTTACGTTCCAGCCAGTCGTCCGGTGTGCCATGACCGTATCGATCCAGGGTCTCCCGGTTGTTGGCCTCGGCCCGATAGAGCTCGGCGCCTTGAAAAAGAACTTTTTTAATACCCAGAATTTGCGGGCTATGCGGGTCTTCCGCGGTCTCGCACCTGGCGTGATGTTTCCGGTGTATGGCGGCCCATTCCCTGGTGACCATGCCTGTGCTCAACCAGAGCCAGAATCGGAAAAAGTGGCTGATGACAGGATGTAATTTCAGGGCTCTGTGGGCCTGGCAGCGATGCAAGTAAATCGTAACCGCGGCAATGGTGACATGCGTCATAGCCAATGCAGTGATTATGTATCCCCACCAGGGAAAATCAATAAGACCAATAGACACCATTAAGTATGGTATTCCCCCGCTGCGTCAGCGACTTTAATGAAAAAAGTGATTCAATTATAACCCAAAGTGGCTGCTCGGGAGCAGGACTTCAAGCAGCAGGCAAAAGGGTAATGGATAATAATTGTTGCGAATTTCGTTGTTTTTATTATGGACAGATCGTACGGTCCGGGGCATGGTTGGGACATGATTCTGTGTCAAGGTAATCTGTAACGGCTATGTTGAGAATTTCCGGTAACCCATCACACACAAATGACGGATGCAAGTTCTGATATGGCGCGGCCTGTTACCCCATTGCTGACAGCCGACATTATTATCGAGTTGCTTGATCAGCCGGGGCGCCCCATTGTGTTGATCTTGAGAAAATTTCCTCCCCCGGGTTGGGCAATAGCGGGCGGTTTTGTGGATGTAGGGGAAACCGTTGAACAGGCGGCGGTACGCGAGGCCCGGGAAGAGACCGGACTTGGGGTACAGCTCAAGGCCTTGCTGGGCGTGTACTCCAATCCCGAGCGGGACAAGCGGGGACATACAGTGTCAGTCGTCTATGTAGCAGAAGCCAGAGGCAGGCCGGAGGCCCGCGATGATGCGGCGGAGGTTGGCGTCTATGAGGTAACGGCCTTGCCATCGAAGCTTGCCTTTGATCATGCACGGATTCTTGAGGATTATCTTGGCTATCGCAGGACAGGCCGCACGCCCGCACTTTTTACGGGGTGAGCAGGCTCGGGATTAAACAGGCAAAAAAAAGCCCGCATACGCGCGGGCTGAGGAGGGTATAAACTTTGTTGTTGAATGGTTTCGGTTGTCTTACGGGCGAATGTAAGCAAAACCCATGGACTCCAGGTGGGCCAGCTCAGCAACACCTGAAGGCACGATATCGCTCTTGTCTACGTCGAACAGGTCGTTCTTGTAGTTCAGTTTCTTGCCCCGCAGGGTGTTGGCGCAGATCTGGAACTTAACGCCTTGCTTTTTCAGGCTGATGATTTTGCCCTGAATATTAGGATCGTTGTTGGCGCGTTTCAGCAGGGTGTAACCACCGGAGTGCATGACAACACGCAGATCCATGTTTTCGGCGCCAACGGCGTTGATGTGGTTCTGGATGTTGCGCAGGGCGCCTATCTGACGTTTTTCTTGTTTGTAGTTAACGTGATAGACAACCTTTTGTTTGCCGTAGCTGCCAGCAACGCTGACACCCATGACGCCCAGACCGAATACGGCCATTAATACAACTGCAAGTAGCTTTTTCATGGAGTTCTCCTGATTTGCTAATGGTAATAATATCTATATAGATATAGTTATTCATCTAGACCTGTATATAGGCCCAGCCCTGTTGTTGGCGACGCATGATTTGCGCCACCGCAGAGTCGATCACAACCGTTCCCGGAATGAGTTGTACGGTAATGCCTTGTTCGGCGTTCAGTCGGTTGATGGTATTTTGGCATGCCACAAACGTCAGGTTGTCATACTCACGCTGCATGGATTTGACGCGCTCGGCAAACGGAGAAATATCCTTGCGTAACAGAGTCAAACCGTCGCCATTGGTAATGACTTCGACGCGTGCCGACTGGCCGATCTCACGATAATAATTCAACACACTCTCCACTTCGTTGAGCGATTCCTCAATGTGAGCACGGTCTCCGCTGTTAAGCTGGATCAGGATATTGACCTGACCGCTCGTTGCTACCATGGTGGAAGTGTTGTCATCAGATGTGTAAGCGGCAGTCCTGACGCCGGTATCGACAGGTGCTGAAGCAACGTGGCTACTATCACTGTTTAGCTGAAAACCCAGGCTGACACCAAGCACCAGGGCAACGCCGGCAGCGATGCCGGCGGCAATATTGCCGCTGAACAAGCTCTTTTGTTTGGGTCTTGTAGAACACACCGGTAGTACGGGGGGTGTTTTGTAGGCCAGTTGCAGCAGGTCCCTGATCTTGCGCAGATCGCAAACACGGGTGTTGGCTTCGCTATCGTTATGAATGGCCTGATAGGCCTCGGCTTTTTCTTCAGACGTTAATTGATCATCGACAAAGGCGCTGATGAATTCGTCTGAAATTTTCTGATTGCTCATAATTATTTTACTCTCCGCATCCGTGTATCTGCCGGGATGGGCTTGTCCTTGAATTCATTTAATAACTCATGGCGCAGCGCATTCCTTGCTCGGCACAAACGGCTCATCACGGTACCAATGGGGATGTTGAGGATTTCCGAAACCTCAATATAACTAAAACCTTCAAGATCGACCAAAGTCACTACCTGGCGCTGACCTTCTGATAATCTGGCAATGGATGCCCTGACTTTATTGACGGTCTGTTGTCGACTGTTTTCAGATTCGGGCGTTTTTTCTTCAATCAGCGTGGCGTCGTCAATCTCATCGGTATCTCGCAGACGCCGAAAATGATCGCGGTAACAATTTGACAGGATACTAAAGAGCCAGGCTTCACCCGCATTGGGATCACGCAGTTGCGATATCTTCTGCATGGCCTTGGTCAACGTGTCCTGTACCAAATCATCTGCCAGCGCAGGGTTGTGGCTCCAGGAGTAGGCGACGCGATAAAGGCGTGCGCGGTGGTGTTCCAGTTTGGTCCGCGCTTCGCGGCCACGGCAAAAGATATTCAACATATCAACCATAAATTCTTACAACTCCTGACAGCGAACATATACTGCCGATTTGTGGATTAAGACGCCCTTTATTTCCAATTTATTCCATATAGCGAGAATTATTTTTCACGTCGACGGCGGGGCCGACCAGTGTACACAATTCAGGGGCTTTTCGATTACCTGGAAATTTCTTTTTAAAGCAGTCAATTGGAGTCGATTATCAAGCCCTGTTCGGGCCGGGTCTGGCCATCCAGCAAGACTTTTCCATTGCTGATCGTGAGCCGGCCTTCAGAGAACCAGGCCACGGCCTGGGGGTAAATGCGGTGTTCGGTTTCCAGTACCCTGGCCGCCAGGGTATCAGGGTTGTCGTCCGGCATCACTGGAACGGCGCGCTGGATAATCAGGGGTCCGGCGTCGACTTCGGGGGTGACAAAGTGCACCGTGGCGCCGTGTTGGGTCTCCTTATTCTCCAGGGCGCGGGCATGGGTATTCAGGCCTGGATAGGATGGCAGCAAGGAAGGGTGAATATTGATCATGCGGCCTTCGTAGTGACGAACGAACTCGGGGCTGAGAACTCGCATGAATCCGGCCAGCAGCACAAGTCTCGGGCGGTATTGATCAATGGTCTTCTCCAGCGTGGCCTCGAAATCCCGGCGATTGGGGAATTGGGCGTGGTCAAGGGCATGCGTGGCAATGCCAGCCGTTTCCGCCCTGGCTAATCCTTGGGCCTGGGGGCAATTACTAATGACGGCGCAAAGATCAATGTTCAATTTGCCAGCCTGGGCCTGGTCTATGATGGCCTGCAGGTTGCTGCCGCGCCCCGAGATCAGGGCAACGACCTTGCAAGGTGCTGCGGTCATTGAATAATTTCTACCCGATTCTCCTGGCCACCTTCCGGGAGGGTTTCGACGTGGCCGATAATAAAGGCGTTTTCGCCGGCGGCCTTCAACAGCTTCAGTGCCTTTTCTGTATCGGCGGCGGCCAAAGCCAGCACCATGCCGACCCCGCAGTTAAAAGTACGGTACATCTCAAGGGGTTCGATCTTTCCATTTTCCTGCAGCCAGTCAAAGATAACCGGTTGTTTCCAGCTGCGGGCATCAATGATGGCACGCGTGTTCCTGGGGAGCACTCGCGGCAGGTTATCGGGCAGACCGCCACCGGTAATGTGGGCGATGGCATGTACGGGCAAGGCCTTGAGCAGCTGCAGTATGGGTTTGACATAGATTCGTGTTGGCGCCAGCAATAGATCCCCCAAGGTTTGTTCATCCAGGGGCGTGTCCAGCGAGGCTCCCGAGACTTCCAGTACTTTGCGTATCAGGGAGTAGCCGTTGGAATGAGGGCCGCTGGAGGCGAGACCGATAAGGGTGTCATTGGCGGCGACCCGGGAACCATCAATGATGTCCTTACGCTCTACCACGCCCACACAAAAACCGGCCAGATCATAGTCCTTGTTGGCATACATGCCCGGCATTTCGGCTGTTTCTCCCCCTATCAGGGCCGCACCGGCCTGGCTGCAGCCCTCAGCAATACCGCTGATGATGACCGCGCCTTGTTCAGGTTCCAGCTTGCCCGTGGCCAGGTAATCCAGAAAAAAAAGGGGCTCAGCACCCTGAACGATAATGTCGTTGGCACACATGGCCACGAGGTCTATGCCTATGGTGTCGTGTCGATTCAATTCTATGGCCAGTTTGAGCTTGGTGCCGACGCCATCGGTGCCGGAGACCAGTACCGGTTCCTTGTAGCGATCCACGGGTAGCTTGAACAGGGCTCCGAAGCCGCCCAGGCCTGTCAGCACTTCCGGTCTGAAGGTTTTTTGAGCAATCGGTTTAATGGCCTCTACCAGGGACTCGCCGGCATCGATGTCTACGCCCGCGTCGCGGTAGCTCAGTGAGATTTTGTCAGTGTTGTTCAAAGTCTGTGTGCCTGTTGTTGCCCGGGCCCTCTGGCGCCGGGCCGAGAAAGTGGCGCTAATGGTATGTGCAAGCCTGCGCAGGCGCAATGTTTTAGGGTGACGGGTCACAGGCAGGTAAGACGGCATGGAAGATCAGCCGTTGGCGAGAGCGGCCTGCACGGTATACTTCCCACCCAGATGAAGATGAACATTACCCATTTGCCCAATGCCATTACCGTCACCCGGCTTTTTCTCGTGCCAGTGCTGATCCTGGCCTTGCGCGAGGGTGATTACCAGGCGGCCTTGCTGATCTTTCTTGTCGCCGGGATCAGTGATGCCCTCGATGGCTATATCGCCAAGCGTTTCGATGCCGTTACCCATTTGGGCGCCGTGCTGGACCCGCTGGCGGATAAATTACTGCTGGTCAGTGCCTATGTGGTGTTGACCATTATAGGGCATATACCATTTTGGTTAATGCTGACGGTAGCTTTTCGTGACCTGCTAATTGTCGGCGGCTATCTGGCCGTGACCTCGGTGATGGGTGCAGTACACATGCGGCCCAGCTACCTCAGTAAATTTAACACCCTCATGCAAATCATCCTGATTATCGCCATACTCAGTCAGCATGCCGGTCTCTATTACATAAGCGAAGTGAGCCAGATACTTATATATCTTGTATTTCTGACTACCGTGGCCAGTGGCGCCCATTATCTCTGGCTGTGGATTATCAGAAAGGACATAGAGCCGGTAACCCAGGGTGAAAAGAATGACAATAAATAATCGAATACTCATCACAACAATATCAATTGCCGTTATTGGGTTTCTGATTTATGCCCTGTCGCCCATGCTCATGCCCTTTGCGGTGTCTTTTGTACTGGCTTATATCGCCAACCCATTGGTGAATCGCTTACAGGTCCGCGGCCTGTCTCGTTCCGTGGCGGTCAGCATAGTCTTTGTGTTGGTGTTTGCTGTGTTGATCGGTTTATTGCTGGGTGTATTGCCATTATTGCAACGACAGCTCGTCGTGCTCATCAGTCGTTTTCCTGTGTATCTGGACTGGCTGCAACAATTCGGTTTGCCCGGGCTGCAAAGTGCACTGGGGATTGATCTCAGCGCCATCGATATGACTTCGCTGAAGAAGGTGGCCACCCAACATTGGCAGGACCTGGGCGGCTGGTTCGGTACTGCCGTTAAACGGTTGTCGCAATCTGGCGCGCAAGTCATAGGTATCATTATCAGTTTGGCGCTGATACCCCTGATTACGTTTTACCTGATGCGCGACTGGAATGAATTGATACAACGCCTGCGCGGACTCTTGCCACCCGGTTCGCGTTCGCACTGGGACGACCTGGCAAGGGAGACCGACGAGGTGTTGGCCAGTTTTCTTCACGGTCAGTTGATGGTGATGGTGAGCCTGGCGATAGTCTATGTTGTTGGCCTCAAGCTGATCGGTCTGGAGATGGCCCTGCCAATCGGTGTATTGGCGGGATTGGTCAGCTTTGTGCCTTATCTTGGCTTTATTACCGGCATAGTGGCCGCGGGCCTGGCGGCCCTGTTTCAGTTTCACGAAGCGTCGGCCCTGTTAGGCGTGGCCGCTGTATTCATAACGGGTCAGTTGCTGGAGAGCTTTGTCTTGACTCCAAAACTGATAGGTGATCGCCTGGGCCTGCATCCCGTGGCCGTGATTTTCGCGGTGATGGCGGGGGGTCAGTTGTTTGGATTTGTCGGCGTGTTGATTGCCTTACCGGCCTCGGCCGTATTGATGGTGGCGCTGCGCCAGATGCACAAGGCCTATGTATCCGAACCGGAACCCGGGGCCCCTGCGCGTAAACGTACAAGAAAGCGTGCCCCACGCAGGCAATCGCTGAATCAAAAAAAATGAATACCCAGCTTCCTCTGCGGTTACAGCTTCGTGACGATGCGGCCTTTAAGAATTTCAAATCCGGTCGTAACACGGAATTATTGAGCCTGTTACAACAAGATGCCGTCAGCGAGCATGATTGGCTGACTTGCATCTATGGTGAACGTGGCAGTGGTAAGTCACACTTGTTGCAGGCGGCTTGCCATCAGACTCAACACCGGCAAGAAGCTATTTTCTACCTGCCCATGTCCCAGGCATCGGACTGGTCGCCGGCGGTGCTGGCAGGCCTTGAAGAGACAGCACTGGTTTGTCTGGACGATGTAGAGTGTGTGGCGGGACAAGGGCCATGGGAAATGGCCCTGTTCAATTTGCTTGAAGCGCGGCGCACACGTCGGGGCCGCACGATCATCACATCGACGAAACCCTTGCCCGGGATAGCCTGGACCTTGCCGGATCTGGCCACGCGTTTGAATGGTTGGGGGCTGGTGTTTGAATTACATGCCCTGCGGGACGAAGAAAAGATACAGGCCCTGCAACAGCGCGGCAAGAATCGTGGCCTGGAACTGTCCGAAGACGTGGCACGCTATGTATTGACCCGATACCCGCGCGACATGCAGACGCTGTTCGATTTGATGGAAACCCTGGACCAGGAATCACTGGCCCGGCAGCGACGCATTACCATTCCGTTATTACGACGTCTCGAGCAAGAAGGGGCCGTGAATCGGGTAACCAATATCTCCCTTTGAGAAATATAGTGGTTACTTTGGTTTAAGGTTGTGAGGAATCATAATCCTGCCCATCATCAATGGGTGTTGCTCCCTTACCCTGGTCATGGGGAACGCCTACCCGTACAGTACTCGTACAGCTTTCACCCTGATCGTCCTGGGCGGTGAAGCCGATGGCATATACACGCCCATTACCTGTGCCTGAGCGCTCCGCACGCAGTTGTGCCTGTACGGCGCCTATGCCGAAACCGTCCGGGCTGGTATCGCCATCTCCCAGGCCATTGACCGGTTCATCCTGGGTAATGCTATCGATGCGTATGGTGATCACATTCCCTTCCGGGTCGGTAACACCTTCAATTTCAATCGTGGCTAACTTGTGATTGGGTGGCCATAGAGAGGTTGTGTTTGCACTGGCCTGACTGCAATCCGGTGGCAGGTTGGTTGGACGCTCTAGAGGCACTACTATAGAAACGGCATGATCCAATTGATTGAATGAACAATTGTTGTCCTCATCCAACTCTACCACTTCCTGATTGGCGTCTGCACAAGCAGCGAGATAGTAGGTTCCTTCGGACAGTTCGGCAGGCAGGGTGTGGGGGATTTGATTGGCCTCGCTGAATTCCTTGATGCCGAGCACAGGTATCAACCGCTCTCCCAATACCGTCGCGGTATTAATATTGAACGGAGGCAGAGAGGTGGAAAGATAATAACGCGTCGTGGAAGGGGCCGATTCATAAGTGCCGTAGTTCTTGGTCACGTCAGTCAGGAAGATGGATTGTCCACCCTGGGATTTAATCAGCGGCGGGACGAACAGGGGTACCGTGAGGTCCGGTCCCGCGGTCCAATGCACTTCTGCCATATCGAGATTATCGGCCTGTGCAATTTGCACATTTGCCAGCATTAAAGGCAGCACATTCCCCAGGGCTGCGACCTGTATACGCCTGCTGTGTTTCTTAATCCCCAGCACGGTACCCCGAACGGTAATTTTATCAGTACCAATTTTAGTACCGGTGTAACTGAATTGGGCCTCACCATTTAAATCGGTGATAGCGTTGCCATACTCACCCATGTGCGGTCCTTCTTTTACTCTGAATGCTAATGGATAGAGTCGCATTGGTCGACTCTTGTCCGCCAGATTCACTACTTTAGCGGTAAGGGTATACAGGGTTCCGATAGGCAGTTCAGTTGTCTTGGGCGTAAGCGTGATCTGAGGTTCGACGGGAATGGGTGTCAGATCCAGCAGCCGTTGCGCATTCAATACCACCAGATCCCTGACCTCCCGGCGTCGTTGTGCCGGAGTGCCCTGGTCCGCGGTGGCAATCAATGTTTCCAGACGTGACCGTGTCAGGCCATTATCCCGCAAATCTCTTGCTTCCCTGGCCGCGGCCAGTTGAGACACCAGGGTACCGGCCAGTGCGGTGTCCGCTACCCAACCCAACGCAATGGCCTGATTGATGTCATCGCGTAGTTGGTACCAGTGGGCGAAGGAGCCTGGCAAAACCCCTGATGGGCCGATGGTGTAAGTATGATATTTTATATCACGCTTGATAATTGCCGCCTGAGTTTTTTCCTCATCAGTAGCCTCGCCCTCAACCACTAAAATCCAATTAGGTATTGCCTGAAATGCGCGAATTGTTGGAACTCCATGGCTAATAATCTTGAGTCCAGTCAGGGTTGCACCTGGAGTAAGTGCTAGAGCAGTAATACCACTGGCAAACGCAGCAAAACCATCTCTTGTTAGGCCGGCGTGCCAACCTAACGGTGATTCTGTCCCGACAGGGACTATTGCAGTGCCTGCAGGGAGAAGCAGAGGGTATAGTTTAGATGCTATGTCAATAAACGGTACTAGATCTTGTCCCCTTGATATCGTTAGGCCTGTTGAAGATAATCTTGAAGTGTCTTGTTCAGATCCACTAATATCCAGTTTAACTTGCCATATCTCTCCAATGTTACTAGTAGGGCTTGTGACGGTGTAGCCAAAGCTGTAGCTGTTAGTATCTGAATTGAGGATTGTGTTAGTGTCTATAAATATGTTTCTGATAGATGGAATAGGCAGCTGGCCAATAGCATGTACTGGCGAAAAAGTAATGGTGCCTATGAAAAAAACAACTAGAACAAGAAAACGATAGAATGTTTTGATGCTGAAAGTGCCACGCTCTATAAAAATGATTTGTAAATACATAACTGCTCCTAATAAACTTCCTGTATTCGTACTAAATAGGCGAGCGGAATAAATAAATAACTAATAACAAGTATAACCTAATGACCAATACCGTATATCCAGATAATTTCTTTTGCCCTCTCATTCTTATCAAAATTAATAGTTAAATTAACATGCCTACGATAATAAACATTATCGTAATATAATGTGTTATTTATTTCCTTCGAGGGACTACCCAACTCCTTAACGAATTTAGATTTGGACTCACCTATTCTTAATCCAAACAACAACAAATAATCTTCCCCGTATAATACAATTTTCTCTATCCAATATTTTATAGATTTGCTAGGCAACGGTGTTGATGTCGTTATTGTAATACCATCGTATTTCCAAGTGACATATTCATAGGACAAACCGGGATCCTGGATGTCAGGTTTGATCAGAGACTCTGTACTTATGGGTGAACCAAATCTTTTTATAATATCAGATCGCAAGCCACCGATCGAAGTGAGTCGTTCCGGAATTTTAGGTAAAAATCCGTTATCAGAGAACTTATGCAGTTTGTTTGGCTCCATTGCTAGAATGTGACTAGTTCTTGTAATAAATGCAGCCATAAAAATAGAAGCAAGTAGAATATAAATTGTTGGATGTGTTATTTTCACTTTATTCAATCTCTCAGCTTGTAAGCTAGATATAGATACAAAATGTTCTTCCCGTTAAAAATCAATATGCTTACTGGCGCCTTCACACAGCAGAGCTGTATCACCTCCTATTTTCCTAGGAGATGTAGGCAAGTACCAATCAACAGCAGCTCTCAAATAAAGATCATCCCAGCAATCTATATCATCTCTATTAATGTCTGCATCGGTACCAGTACGGTGTGTCATATGTCCGTTGCCTATTGTATTCGTTACCCACCAAAGAGTGTTTAAATCAAACATTCCACCCTTAGGCAAACTCATGTCATTAATGCTTAGCTGCCTGCCAGTACCTAGATCACCTAGACTTAGTTGATAGTAGAGTTCGGCGACCTGTTGTATTGCTTGCATAGTACTAGGAAGTGCAAAATACCCTTCTGGATGAGTATCTCTGCCACCTCTTACTTTTATATAATAATCGTTTGTTGTTGGATCTGGGAGTAACGTCAGTCCATCAACCTTCACATCAACTGTTTGCCTATCTTTCCAGGAATTCCAGGTGAAACAATCACCTCCACAATAGTAACCCTCCTGGGTCGTGACGGTGCTTTCCATTAATATCTTGCCAGAGGGCTCCGGCATTTTGTGCTTAATAAGGAGTCGTTCATTCTGTGTTTGCGCTTCCACGCCATCCTTAGCTGGTGTTTTTGTACCTCTCACATCCAATTCACCCGCGGGTCGGGTGTTCAGGTTGTGCCCATGACCGGCATCATCACCTTCTGTTTCGTTTATTGCCTCTGTTGCCTTGTGAGTCACGGCACAATCCTGCACAGCACCATCCCATACTCTATAACACGCGAACCAAGTATCGAGATCGGTCTCCCCGCTGGTTTTGAGCGGGGCACGTATTACAGTTTCTTTCTCTTTTATAAAGCCGTCGCTCCAAACGTCTGCGGAATAAAGCATGGAACCCATCGTGTATAGCAACAATAAGAAAATTCTCCCAATCGATAATCGCACCATACCCTCCATAGACTACTGACAATAATTGTAATTATATCAATATATAGGGGGGGCGTAAATAGGGCATTATAACTATTTGTTTTTAATACAAAATAACAAGTAATAATGATGTGATAGCGCCAGAGGAAACTGGTATTTTATTGGGAACAAATATGGATACTTCAGAAGTTAGCATATTATTTAATACTAATATTTTACTATCTTGCTGCGTCATCAGTCGATGTAGATGAATATTGGAATTTATGCCTCGTCAGAAAAATTCGTGGGTAACTTCCGGTACCGGTAACGCGCCAAGTGTATGATACAAAGCAATTTCAGTGGCATGGTAGGTTCGAAAACCGTATGCTTTTCTGGTGGTCA
>BTRG01000042.1:0-23055 GCA_036986275.1 Gammaproteobacteria bacterium
TAATCCTGTAAATCTTGTCTATATATTGTTCTCTGTGTTTTGCTCGTCTGAAATCACCTAGAAACGAATATCTACACCCAGATGAAGACCATCACCATAGGACTCACCTGGAAAATAATTTAGACAGGATTTACGGGATTCACAGGATTGTTTTTACGATATGTTTTATTTTTTACATCATGTTAATCCTGTAAATCTTGTCTATATATTGTTCTCTGGGGTGTGCTCATTTGAAGATCACCTGGATTCAGGGGCTGGAAATGCGCTTCAGGAAAGCGATATAGGGCGGGGTATCCCAGGCCCGGCCCCCCAGGGCCAGATAACGCAGCCGACCCCGCGGACCGACCAGAAAACTGGATGGCAATCCCCGCGGCTGCCATGTTTCGGTCACCAGGCCATCGTTGTCCATCAGAGTATTCAATTCCGGCGCCACGATGGACATAAAGCTGAACACCGTATCATCGGATTCCGCGGTATTGACCATCAACAAAGCCAAACGCTCAGGGCTGATTAGCTTGCGCATGCGCGCCACGGCGGGCATCTCCCGTCGACAGGGCCCACACCAACTGGCCCAGAAGTGCACCATGACCCATTGCCCTTTAAAGCGGGACAGGTTGTATGACTTACCGTCCTGATCCTTGAGCAATAATGCCGGCGCCGGCTTGCCATCAAGACTGACGATGCCTTTGGGCAAGGCAGGCGTGGCCGCCCAAAGATTGCCTGCCAACAGCAGCACCCCCAGTACTATTATCGATAGACCGGCATAGCCGTAGGGAACGGCTATTCGTCGCATTGCAACCCCTCGATACTCACCGATATTCTGTCTCGCATGTCACCGACACGAAAATACGCCGTTAATTTCAAAGACCCTTTGACAGGCGCAATAGAAACATTGCCACCCACGGACTCACCCGGAAACAAATTTCGTTGCTCGGGCAATTGGGTCCAACGAAAGGTTGCCCGGTTCGCCAGTGGTATATCCAGTCTTTGCCAGACTGCATCCCAGTAAGGGCGGCCCAGGGGTTTTACTATCTTGCCTTCTTGATCCAGAAACCGCCAGCTTGCCGGCTCCAGCAATAATGACTGTTTTTCCTGTTTATTGGTCACGACGAATGTAATAAAACAGGCCTGCTGTACAGCCTGTACAGCATTGGCCGGGAACTCCCGGCCCTCATAAAAGGCCGCCATTTGCTCAGGCGTGCGCACCACCATGCGCAACCTCAACTGGGCCGTATCAATCTGGGGCAGTTTTCTTTTTGCCGGCCATGCCTCTGGAGCGGCCAGGTAAACGACGCAAACCGCTAAAAGACTTATGACTCTGATCGAGAGTTTATTTTGCCGGTGGCGGGTCATCTTGAAACAAAAGATCATCATCTAGAGGTGACAATTGCGTTGCCGGCGGATCACCATCATAAATATCATTTTGCCGTTTCTGCCTGTAGGCCTCTCGCACGAAGATATAAGGATCATCGGATGCTGCCTGTTGCAGCACATCTTTGGCTCCCAGGGCCCAGGCACGCTGATCGACCTTGTCGGTCAGCCACAGGCCCCAACTAGCCTCGGCCGGCTGGACGTAAGAGATGGGGCTGCTCAACCAATCCACGCCCCAGCCAAAGCTGTCGCGTACATTCATGGGGCCTAAAAATGGCCAGACGACATATGCCCCTTCTCCGAGCCCCCATACCCCCAGCGTCTGGCCAAAGTCTTCCTTATGCTTCGGCAGGGCCATCGGCGTCGCCACATCAAACAGACCGCCCAGGCCCAGGGTGGTGTTCACCAGAAAACGGGCGCTATCCGATGAGGCCTGAACAAACTTGCCTTGCAGCAAATCATTCAGCACCACCAGGGGCTCAAGCAAGTTGGAGAAAAAATTGGCCACGCCTCGGCGCATGACCTGTGGCAAGACCCACTCATAGCCCTGGGCCACAGGCTTGAAGACATAATCATCGAGGCCGTCATTGAATTGATACATGGCGCGGTTAAACCCTTCGAGAGGGTCGGGATTCTCCACCAGCGGATCGACCCCGACAAGGCTCTGCGAGCCGGCGCCAGAACTGTTTTCGGGTACTGTGGCGCAGGCGCCCAGACCGGCCAGTGTCAACCACGCCAACATTACAATACACGGGGCTTTGATTTTCGAACATTTTATATACATAAAATACAGCAGAATCAATATAAGGCATTGTTTTTTGTCATGATTCTCAGGCCGCCAGTCTAAACCGTCTGACTCAATTACGCACCCCTGCTATGCTATCTTTAAGAGCATAAGCAGGGACATGGGGGCGCACGGCCACACCTACGAATCATAGGTCCATCAGGATAGCGGCGCGTGCACGGGATAATTTATGCTGACGCACACCTGATCATGATCGGCTGTGTGTTTCTTGCTGTTTACCTTAATGAGGCGCGGTTAAATCAATGCCACTGTTACTGGATCTGGGAAAGTCGACATTGCAGGGAAGGCGACCGGAAAACGCCGACGCCTCCACGATTGTGGCATCCAAAACCGACTCTCCCATGACGCAACCGGTGCTGCTGGCCATTGCCGATAGCCTGGATGAGCTCTCCGATAGCGGCGATGCCGCACGCTGCGCCATCAGCACATTGCGCGACAGTTTCTATGCAGCGCCTAGCGAGTGGCAACTTGAAAACACGCTGAAAGAAAGCTTTGGCGCCGCCAATCTGGCCGTTACCCATCAAGGCGATGATGAGCACGCTACCACCTTGTCCACCCTGATACTGTACAAGAATAGATGGTTACTGGGTCACGTCGGCGACACAAGGATATGGTTGTTACGTGACCAACGGCTCAAGCAACTCTCACACGATCACACCTTGCCGACACTGGAGATGGGGTCAATTGTGACGCAGGCCTGTGGTCTGTCAGAAAATATTGATGTTGAAATCCTAACTGGCGAGTTACAGGAAGGCGATATTTTCGTTCTGACCTCGGATGGCGTCCATGATCACATCGATGGCTCGGCCATCATTGCCTGCGCTGGCCCCTACCAGTCGGCACAGAAAATAGCGGATACTCTAACCCAAAAAGCACTGGATGCCGGTAGCATGGACAATGTCTCAACTTGCGTCGCCATCATAGAGAAACTGCCGGAACAAACGATAGGCCTGGCCAGCAACACTATTTCCGCTCTACCTATTATAGCACTGCCACGGAAAGGCGACGCCATAGACGGTTTTCAGATCCGCGGTCTTGTGCACAAGGGCCAGATGGCGGCCATCTTCAAAGCCTACGACCAGCACGGCGGTGACACGGTATCCTTACGCTTTCCTAATCCCAGATTCTCCAAGGACAGGGACTTTATTGATGCCTTTCTCAGGGAAGAATGGATAGGCAAACGCCTGGACAGTCCTTACTTGATTAAAGTGCTGCCACATCCCAAGAAACGTACAGCTCTTTATTCCGTTCTCGCCTACCAGGGCGGTGAGAACCTGAACAAACGCATACGCCGCAAGGAAGGTCTGCCGGTAAGGGAGGCCTTGTTCCTGATAGAACAATTGCTGGATTGTTTGCAGTACCTGCACTCCAAGGGCGTAACACATCGCAATATCAAGCCCAGCAATATTCTGGTAGACAAGAAAAACCGGCGCCTGATGTTGATAGGTTTCGGGCTCAGCAGTGTGGAATCTCTACAGGACCAGGGCGGTGATGCCCAGGCCTATCAAGGAACAAAAAACTATATGGCACCCGAAATCCTGTCGGGTGATGACAGCGATAAGCGTTCAGATATATATTCTGTTGGCGTCACGCTCTATAAGATGCTGACCGGCAAATACCCCTATGGCAAGCTCAAGGAAATCGATCAGGATACCTTCGGGTCTTTCATAAACCCGCAACTGCATAACCCCGACATACCAGACTGGCTGGCTGAAATTCTGGCACGCGCCTGTGCCGCCGAACGTCAGCAACGTTTTACCAATGCGGCTGCCTTCGCCCAGGCCCTGAACAACCCTCCTACGGAATCTGAGCCTGCTGCCATACCTCTGCATCAACTGCAGACCCCCAGACAATATTGGCAATGGTTGGTAATCCTGGCCCTGGGCGCAATACTGGCGCTGATGGTGTTCTGGTTAATTTAATCCGGCACACGTAGGCGCCAGACAAACCGTATTCCTGCCGCTGTTTTTTGCCTGATACAGCGCAGTATCCGCCTGATGCAACAACCAATCACCGGCTTGCGTGGGCGCCAACGTCCGTTGATCCGGCAAACCCGAGACACCGATAGACACGGTCACATGCAAATCCTGCATTTCATTATGCTGCAAGACTTCCACCTGTTCCCGCAAACGCTCGGCGATCTCCATGGCATGCTGAGGGATGGTCTCGGGTAACAATAAAACAAACTCCTCGCCGCCATACCGTGCCAGCACATCACTGGCACGCAAGTCCTTACCCAACGCGATAGAGATGCGTTTCAGGACCTCATCACCCACTTGATGTCCATATCTGTCATTCACACCCTTGAACAAATCCACGTCTACCAACAAACAACTCAGGGTCTTGGAGTGTCGCCGCCAACGCTCTATTTCTTCGACCAGCCTGCGCTCGAAAAAACGTCGGTTGGCCAAACCTGTTAAAGGGTCGGTTAATCCGTCACGTTGCAGTCGCTCTTGATTTACCGTGTTATCTATACATACGGCCGCTACAGCCGCCAGGTGCTCCAACATATCTGTGGCGGCATCGGCAGGGAAATGGCCTAACAAACGACTGCCCTGACACAAACAGCCGATAAGCCGGTTTTGTAATATTAAAGGGGCAATCGCCACTGAACCCAGTGATTTTTGATATCCAGGAAACAACAGAGATTGAATGTTTTGATTGCACTGACCCAGCATTGGGCGTCGAAAATCGGAAAAGAGCTCCGTCATGGCATCCTGCCGCAGACGCACGAAGGCCGGGTGTCCGCCTTCCTTACCTGATGCACCTTCAAGCAAACGCATCATTTCGTATTCTTCATCAAAACAGGCCAAGACAACGCAGTCGATCTGTGGAAAGGCACGGGGGAAATTCTGGGTCAGGGCCTCCAGCAATTCCCACAGGGTACGGGTACCAATGAGACTGATTTCTATATAGCGAAATCCTGACCAGATACGTTCGTTATCACCCACCTGGCCTTTGATCTGCGCCAATTCCCGACGCAAACGCGTAACTTCCTCTTCCGCCTTGGTTTTTTCTTTGTCAGAAATCAGCACTCATTCTCCCAACATGCTGTCGCCTGTGCATTATTTTTTAGGTGAGATTCCGAGCATGTTCAATAACTTGGCAGCCGGAACATAACCCCCGATTAAACGGCCGTCATCAACCACTATGGCCGGAGTGCCGCGTATCCCGATTTTCTGCCCGAGTTTATAATGAGCCGCTACCGGGTTCTTGCACGTTTTCATAGGTATTTTTTTTCCGGCCTTGGCCAATCCTATCGCCTTGACCCTGTCCTTGGCGCACCACACGGCCACTGATTTTTTATAGGTTGATGAATTCAGGCCATTTCTGGGATAGAGCAGATAACGTATCTTGACACCATGCTTATTAAGTGTCGGTACATCTCGATGCAGGCGTGCGCAATACGGACAATCCACATCGGTAAAAATTGTTAGCGTGCGAACCGCTTTCTTGGGTCCGATGATGATCATCTCTTTTTCATTCAGATTGGCTATGATGCGCTTGAGCACCCTCTGCTGCCTCTTCTCGGTAAGGTTGGCCCGCGATTCCACATCGATGATATGGCCCACAATGAGGTAACGACCATCCTTACTGATGTAGGCAATTTGTGCGCCCATCTCAATCTCATAGAGACCGGGTACTGGAGATTTACTCACGCCTTCCACGGACATGCCGGGGAATTTGCTCTTTAACTTTTCCCGAATCGTGCGCAGATCAGGCTCCGCGGCAAAGACGGAAAAAGACAGGGAAACCAGGACGAAACTCAGAAAATACCGCATTTCAACTCCAATATTTAAGTCATTGCAGACGTTTTGGGGAAACCATTGTAACGCATTCAACAAATCCTTTGCGAACACACTCCCGCATGCTCGTATCTATACTATATATAAGGGTGCATGCCGCGGGCGGTACAGTGATGTTGACATGAAATCCCAGGCAAAGTCATATCCAGCCTTACAGTGAATTGATAGAGGTAATAAACACCGCTCGATCTTCAGCAGAAAGAACTATTGAAGGAATGGAAACGCTGCTGTCTGAATGAACCGCCCTGCGAAGCACTCAATCCCGCTATAGACTTAGCGAGCGTGGTGTCTCACTTCTAGTTTTTACAGACAGTTTTCTCGGACATACTGACAACCTGATTACGACCAGTTTCTTTTGCCTCATACAGCGCCTTGTCTGTTCTGGCTACCAGGACCTCTACCGTGTCATTCATGCCAAACTCTGTCACCCCAATACTGACGGAGATACTGAACGTTGTAGACGATGCCGCCCTGAATGAATAGCCTGCTACTGCCTTGCGTACACGTTCGGCCAATTTCACAGCACCGTTTCTATCGGTACAATTCATCACTACGGCAAATTCTTCACCGCCATATCGGGCAACGATATCCGTATCACGCACGGTGTCGGTAATAATACTTGCTACTTCGCGAAGTACTAGATCACCCACGAGATGACCATGTTCATCATTAACATTCTTAAAGAAATCCACATCAAGCAACATAAAAGACAGTGGTGTGTCATTTCTGAAAGTCAGGGAAATTTCATGGTGCAGGGCCTTATCCAGGGCACAGCGGTTGTTCACACCCGTCAGGGAGTCTGTTAATGACGCTGCATGAGCATTGCGATATAACAAACCATTACGCAGAGGATAGACCAGGGCAGACAACAAGTATTCCAGAATCAGTAATTCTTCTGCATCTAGTGCGCGATCACGTGTAATCACAAACTCACCCAGATAGCAGTCTTCTATTTGCAAATGGTAGCTACAGGAGCTTGTAGCCGATTCGCCTTCCAAAATATCCAGGCCGGCAATAGTATTGGTTAACTGTACGCTGCTGATAGCGAGGATGGATGCCGCTTCCTTGAAGAAGAGCCGCATCAACTCATCAATATCGAGACTGGTTTGCAAAACGGCAATAACCTGAAGCGCATCGGCAAATGCACGTTGCCGCCAGGCAATTCCCTGCCGCTCTGGTTCTTGCCCTGCATGGTCTTTCCCTGATAATGCGTCCGGCATTGCCGCCAGGGTATCTTTAATCTTTACAGACGCTAGTTCAGTCATTTTTTTGGCACGCTCAATGTTATTGAGAATAATATAGCGATTCTTATGCCAACATTTGCATTGCCATCATTGTTTACAAAGTTTTTGAAAACGCTAATCATAAACCGTACTTGTTATCGAGATACTTGCGGGTAATCTTAAGTCACGAATTGTGACTAATCGTAAAATAAACGACTACCAATCCCTTAAAACAGCGGCAAGCGCATCTATGTCAAGAAGAACGCAAGGCGGGGAATCAATCAAACCCGCCAGCCAGGGACGTGTACTGCCTTCTCCCGTCCATTGTGGAGCGCTACAAGACAAATCCCTCTCATCACCTGTTCGCTCAAAGGCAATGGCCAGCTCAGGTTTATGTAGAATAACAACCGAACCATAAGTCTGTTGTAAGGCGGCTCTTTTTGTAAGTGAAAATTCAGGAAAAACAACAGACGCTACATCGTATACCGGCACTGACCTTCCTTGTTCATCCAGGGTTATGCCGATCCTGGCCCTGTGCGAATCCCCGCCAGCCTGCACGGAATATGCCTGCCTTAAGGCAACCCGTTCCCTCGGTATCGCCAGCCTCAGACCATTCACCTCAAAGCTCCACCAATGTTGTACTTCATGTAATTCATGATGATACCCAACGCCTGCGGTCTCACAAGTGTCTTGTACTTCTCGTGAAGGAGAATGTCTGGTTTCTATTGTCACCTGAGAATCACAAAGCACATCAATGTATTGGGACAAGACATCAGCCGCGGAAGGCAAGGGGGAATGTCGGGGCGACATGATCTGGCTACATTCCTTGCGCTGCCGATTCCGGCTGGGTATCCAGATAATACAAATGCTCCGTCAACTTTCCATAGGCAACGCTACCACGGGCATGTGGTGCATAATGCGATACAGGCAGGCCATGTTTACTGGCCTCGCGAAACTGGGTGTCTACCGGGATCACTCCCGACCACACCCTGTAAAGATGAGTCGCCCTGATTTGCTCCAGGGTTTCCACTGATGCGCGGGTACGTTGATCATATAAGGTCGGCACTATGGTGTAGGATGTCGTCTGCCGCAAGGATCTGTCTATCATGGATATGGTATGCATCATACGCTCCAGGCCCTTAATGGCCAGAAACTCAGTCTGCACCGGGATCACCAACTGTTCACATGCCGCCAGTGCATTAACCAGCAATATACCCAACACGGGCAAGCAGTCGAGAATCACGACATCACAATGAAATTGTAATCCCGCCAAACTTCTTTTTAACACTAGACCCATGCCCTCACGCATACCCAGTTGTCTGTCCAGTGCCGCCAACCCAGGTACAGCGGGTATAAATGACAGGCCCTCGACAGGTGTGGGTCTCAACAAAGCAGATACATCCACGGCGCGGCCATTCGCCGCACCCTGAAACAATGTGTAAAGGCTGTCTTCTACAGTTTCAGGATTCAGTTTGAAATAACAAGTCAACGAGCCATGAGGGTCCATGTCAACCAGCACAACACGAACGCCTTTTGCCGCAAGTATTCCACCAACGGTAACGGCGGTCGTTGTTTTGCCGACACCGCCTTTCTGATTTGCTACTGCAAAAATTTGCATTGCTTACCCCGTGTCAGGGTTTCCCGTTGGCAGACGCATCTACACCCTCTATTGACACACCTGCTTGCTTTTCCGAGATACGTGCAAACTCGGCAAAGTGGTGCGGGACATCCTGACCCAGCACGACCAACACGACTTTGCGATTTTCATTTCTACCATGTAATGTCCCGTTGCCTGAACTAGGCTTATAGCGACCATAGCCCACGGCAGCCATGCTCTCTGGCTCCAGCCCCTCTCGAATAAGCAAATGAATCACACTGGCAGACCGGACCGCGGACAGTTCCCAGTTCGTAGGATAAAGCACCGTATTGATGGGAGAATTATCGGTATACCCTTCTATCCGTATATGGTTGGGATACTTTTTAAGTACACTTGCCAAGCGCACCAGCACGGGTTTTGCTGTCTCTGTCAGCTTTGCGCTGCCGGGAGGGAACAGGATATTGGACTTCATTTCAATCTCTATCCACATATCATTACGCTTGATCATCATCAGACCATCCTCTAACAGCGGTGCAAACAACTTCTCAACCTGATCCGCAATCTTGTCTATAGGTTTTTTTGCATCCGCACCGGTATTCTGATTCATCCGAATGGGAGGAGAAATCGCTGAAAGTTTTAACTCAGCAGAAGAAACCACGCCGGGTGTTGATTTTGCCATCGAATTCTCGATGAAAATTGACTTTGAGGGCTGGCCTATTTGTATCGGTTGATCGCTCATGGGCTTCGACCTGAATGCCGCTTCCAGTGAGTCAGACAAAACACGATACTTGCCCTCGTTAACAGCCGAAATTGAATACATTACAACAAAGAATGCGAACAACAAGGTAATGAAATCGGCATAGGACACCAACCAGCGTTCATGATTCTCATGCTCTTCCGCGTGTTTCTTTCTTGCCACAACAGTTAGTCCACGTAACCTGTCAGTTTATTTTCAATATTATGAGGATTTTCCCCCTGAGAGATTGCAACAATTCCTTCAACAACCATTTCCCGGGCCTGCAACTGCTTATGGGAAACACTCTTTAATTTATTTGCAACCGGAAGAAACACAAGATTGGCCAGACCCACACCGTATATCGTAGCCACAAAGGCCACAGCGATACCGGTTCCCAGTTTACTCGGGTCACTCAGATTTTCCATGACATGGATTAACCCCATCACAGCACCGATAATACCTATAGTTGGAGAATAGCCGCCCAAACCTTCATACACCTTGGCCGCCTGCATATCATTATGATTCTTCACATCCAGCTCTACTTCGAGAATCCCACGGATTACATCCGGCTCTGTCCCGTCTACTAATAATTGCAATCCTTTCCTGGAAAACTCATCCGGCTCTGAATCTGTCAGGGCCTCCAGTCCCAACAGACCTTCCTTACGGGCGATATTGCTCCATTCCACAACTTTGTTGATGACTTCGGCTACCGCAGTCCTGGGCGGTATAAATACCCATATCGTCATTTTCAGGGAGCGAAAGAATATTGGTACAGGGGTCTGCAGCAATACCGCGCCCACGGTACCTCCCGCAACAATTAAAAAAGCTGTCGGTTGCACCAGGGAGTCAATATGTCCGCCTTCCAGAGCATTGCCACCTATAATGGCAGCAAAGCCCATTAACAGCCCAACAATACTGAGCACATCCATATTAGCGGCCGTCCTTTTTCATTATTCCTTTCCAGGCTTCAGTCTACATATGATTTTTGCAACGTCGATATGAAACGCACGCATGCCTGACGGAGTATGTACCAGACTGATATTCTGGCTGCATGCACCGAATGCAGGCGATATAGGTTGGTGCTTAACCTTTTCTATGCCCAGCACATGATCCACGACAAGACCTAACGGTGCGCTGCCAGTATTAATCATTAACACATAGCTGTGATCTTGCAGACTTGCTGCTGGTTTGAGCCATTGCCCACCAATTCCAGGAACATAGCAATCCATTGGCTTCTGATTTATATCTTGATCAGCAACATCCTTGCCATGCAATCTCTTGATTTGATCAATACTGTCTACATCAAGAGAGTATTGTTGCTTGTCGGCATAAACGAACAATGCACACCCCTTACTTGCGGACATAATCTTTAATTGAACATTAAGTGTGAGTAACTGTAATTCTTCCAGATATCTCATCATGCTATCGCCACCACATTCCTTCGTTAATGTGTTATAGCACCCTTCTGACAAGTTCTGGATATCTACAAGGGCTTCTGTAATGCGGAATTTCTGGATAGGCTTATTTTCTCTTTCTTTTTCTGTTAGTTCCATAGTGTTCAAGTGGGTATCTGAATCTTTCTTACCAAGTGAACGAAACTCATTCAATAAAGATTCAAAATCATCATCACTGACTATCGAATCCCTGGGTTGCTGATCAGGCTCAGATGATCTATCACTGGCAGTCGTGGCAAGATCTTCTAGAAGCGCGTCGAATTTCTTCTCGACTACGTTGTGTTTGCGGGGCTTGGCAGACACAACATCACCCTAGAATCCCAGACTCGACAACAAGTCATCCACCTCGTCTTGGCCGGATAAGGCATTTGAATCTTCCATCCCGGGAATTTGCGGACCTGACAGTTTCGCATCCTGGTTTTTCTTCCCTGTCTCTTCCTTTCCAGCTAACTGCTGACCTGAGATTCTGATCAGGTTAACAAGATTATCTTCTACATCTTCCACCAACGATATGACTCGACGAATAATCTGTCCTGTCAGGTCCTGGAAACTCTGTGCCATCAACACAGTTGAAAGACCGGAATTCACGATGCCTGTTTTCTCAACAACACCATTTAGAAAATTATCTACTTGACGACATAAACCACGAAATTCCTCTGCTTCCATCTCCCTTTGCATAAACTTTTCCCAGGCATCATTTATTTTCAAGGCATCTTTTTGTAAGTCATCACATATTGGCATGGCGACTTCTATTGCACTCAAAGTCTTGTTTGCGGCATCTTCAGTCATGGTAATAACATGCCTCAATCTGTCCTTGGCGTCGGGTATCTCATCTTCCGTCAAATCACTGATGCGAGTATCAATGGTAAAATTGTTGATGGCGTTGTGCAGATCACGCGTCAGTTTACCCAACTCGCTAAATAATCCTTTCTCTCTAGCACCTGAAAGTAGGCCCAGCAACTCGTCAACCTGCTCATTTTTTCCTGCTTCATACTCGACTATCAGAGCCCTGGCAATCTCTACAAAGTTATCATCACCATTTTTTTTTATTGCGTCCATGATGGTTCAGGCTCCACCGTTAATGCGGTCAAATATCTTCCCTATCTTTTCTTTTAGTATATCCGCCGTAAAGGGCTTAACGATATATCCATTCACACCTATCTTTGCTGCCAGCACAATCTGCTCTTTCTTTGCTTCAGCAGTTACCATTAGTACAGGCAAGGATTTTAGTCTTTCGTCTTTACGTACCTCACGCAACAAATCTATACCCTGCATTCCGGGCATATTCCAATCCGTCACCAGAAAATCAAAAGAACCATTTTTGAGCTTGGGAAGCGCCGACTCACCATCATCGGCTTCGTCTATATTATTAAAACCCAGCTCTTTCAGTAGATTAATCACTATCCTTCGCATGGTGGAAAAATCATCCACCACCAGGACCTTCATGTTCATATCCATATTTTTCTCCGGTACCGCGATATATAATTTACCATCAGGACTTTTTGCCTTTCTTCTTTTCAGGCCTCGTGCCCACACGGGTCTGTAATCTGATCAGGGCCTGACCATGTATTTGACACACACGTGATTCACTTACACCCAGCACTTCACCAATTTCTCTCAAATTCAGTTCTTCATCGTAATACAGTGACAACACCATCTGTTCGCGCTGCGGCAAACTGGATATGGCCTTGGTGACTATATCCTTCAGATCCTGAGCCTGGAGAGAGGCTTCCGGATTCATGCTGTCATCAGTGATACCTGAACCTACGATATTTTCATTCAGGCCTACATCTTCAAAACTAAGAATACGGTGTCCGCTTATGTCTCTAACCATCTGGTAGTACTCTTCCAGCGGTATACCCATCTCCTCAGCGATTTCACTTTCCCGTGCGCTCACACCCTTCGTACTTTCCACACGTTGCACTGCTTCTGACATAGCGCGCATTTTCCGATGTACAGACCGGGGCGCCCAGTCGTTACGCCGTATCTCATCTATCATTGAACCGCGTATACGTATGCCGGCATAGGTCTCGAAACTGGCCCCATGACTGGCGCTGTAGTTTCTGGATGCATCCAGCAATCCAATCATGCCTGCCTGTATCAAATCATCGGGCTGTATGCTGGCAGGCAGACGGCTGGCCAGATGAAAGGCTATGCGCTTCACCAAAGGCGCATATTCCGTTACCAGATGATCCCGACACTGTGGCTCTTCTGCCACATATGCTGCTATATCACTCATATGACCATCCCCAACTCCCTTCCCTTGCAGTAAATCATGCGCTCAAAAAAGAACTGTAAGTGGCCACCGATATTCTCAGCTACTGGCCACTTATCGACCGTACCCGCCAATTTCTTGAATGCTTTTGATGCCTTTGCTCCCGGATAGGCCTGCACGACTGGAGATTGTTTTTGTACAGCCTTGCGCAGGTATTCATCATAGGGAACAGACCCCATATAACTGAGAGTGACATCCAGGAAGCGGTCTGTGACCTTTAGCAATTTAGCAAACAATTCCCTGCCTTCACCCAGGGAATGAGTCATGTTGGTAAGTATGCGGAATTTCTGCTGGCCATAATCCTTACTTAAGACCTTGATTAAGGCATAGGCGTCGGTTATCGAGGCCGGTTCATCACATACCACCACGACAACCTCCTCACAGGCCCTGGAAAACATGGTAACACTCTCAGAAATACCGGCGGCCACATCGACTATCATGACGTCCAGGCCATGCCCGACTTCATTAAATGCACTAACCAGAGCGGCCAGCTCTTTTTCACCCAGTTCGGCCATATGTTTTAGTCCGGAGGAGGCCGGGATAATACCCAGGCCACCCGGACCCTGCACGACAACATCTTCCAGGGCACATTGCCCATCGAGTACATGAGATAAGTTATAGGAAGGCCGCAAACCCAATAAAACATCAACATTGGCCAACCCCAGATCGGCATCCATCAACATCACCTGTTTGCCCTGGTTAGCCAGCGAAACGGCAAGATTGATTGCAACATTGGTCTTGCCGACACCGCCCTTGCCACTGGCTACCGCAATCACACGAACGGGTTTTGGTGTTACCATTCGCCTGAGACCTGCCGCTTGATCTTTTACACCCGTCATTCGCACGCTGCGCTCCTAGTTCATGGCCATGGCCATGGCGCCATAATTGTGATTCATGAGAGCATGATTCATCAGTTTTACGCTGCGACTGACAAGGCTATGCGCACGTGCTGCATACAAGTCTTCTGGAACACGCTGGCCGTCACTGATATAGGCCACCGGTAGCTGGTGATTAATAAGCACACTAAGTGCACTGCCCAGGCTACCCACTTCATCTACCTTGGTTAATATGCAACCTCGCAAACTCACTCGACCAAACGTACGTATAGTCTCGTGCAATACCGCTGCACGTGATGTGGCAGGTAAAACAAGATAGGATTTAATTTTTGATGCACCAGCGCGCATAATGGCCAACTGTTCGGTTAGCCGCACATCACGCTGGCTCATACCTGCTGTATCAATCAGCACCAATTTACGATCAGACAAGTCATTCAGTGTTTCTTTTAATTCTTCGCGTGTACCGGCCACACGCAACGGTACATCAAGTATGCGCGCATAAGCTCGAAGATGTTCTTGCGCACCGACTCGATAATTATCAGTAGTAACCAGGGCGACATGACGAGTACCATGACGTACCGCAAAACGTGCAGCCAGCTTGGCTATAGTAGTGGTTTTACCGACCCCGGTCGGACCTACCAGCGCAACAACGCCGCCATTGGATAAAATATCATCATCAGTTACTTTCACTTTATGGGCGAGTGTGCCCAACGCATTGCGCCAGGATAAATCAACACGCCCTGCCGCCAGGTCCTGGACGATGCGTTGGCAAAGCTTTGGGCTTAACTCCATATCCAGCAAACGCCGCAACAAACGCGCATGCGCTGGATTACGCCGCGCCACATCGCCCCATACCAAGCCGGAAAGCTGATGCTCAAGCACATTACGCAAATGCTTAAGCTCATTACGCATGGCGCCAAACTCGGCACCGTCCTGCTTTTTTACCATTGCTACCCTGGGCTTGGCCGATGCGGCAGCAGGTTTTTTCTTTTTAGTTGCCAGGACCTGTGCCCCATGCCGGGTAACGACAGCAGGTGAAGGCTTGTATCTTATCGGCGCGGATTTTTTCAATGGCACCGATCTGGCCTTGGGTGTGGGCTGAGACACAGCAGGCGCAGGCACATTCATCGCGGGGTGATCAGCCAACAGCACCTCTTCAAAATCAACCGCGGCAATCATTTCTACACCGCCTTCCACTTTACGGTTAGAAAGTATGACTGCATCCGGCCCCTGCTCGGCACGTACTTTTTGCAGGGTATTGCGTATATTCTTCCCGAAATAACGTTTAATTCTCATAACAAGTTCTCTTTGCTGCCATCCAATGTATATTCAGTTACTGTTGCACTACTACACATTCCCGCCTACGGTCGCGACAACTTTGATACGCATGCTGTCCGGTACTTCGTTGTAAGACAAAATATGCAACTCAGGCATGCCATGTCTTACAAACCTGGCCAATACGGGTCTTAAGGGTGCCGGCACCAACAACACAGCCGGCAAGCCATTTAGTTCTTGCTGCCGCGCATGTTCGGCCAGGGCCTTCAACATACGATCCGCCAGACCCGGCTCTAATCCCACCGCCTCGCCGTTGCCAGACTGGGCGCTCTGCTGCAATAACTGTTCCAGCGCCGGATCTAACGTAATCACCGTCAACTCTTCCTGCAAGTCATTGATTTGTTGAACGATTGCTCGCCCAAGGGCTACGCGCACGGCAGCCGTTAGAACGCCAGAGTCTTGACTGACGGAGGCCTGCTCCGCCAAGGTTTCGGCGATGGTGCGTATATCCCTGACCGGAACTTTTTCCTGCAACAGGTTTTGCATAACCTTGTGTATAACGCTTAGCGGTAAGCGGTCCGGCACCAGGTCTTCCACCAGACGTGGCGCGCTGAGTTTGAGCTTATCCAGTAACTGCTGAACATCTTCATAGCTCAGTAGTTCATGGGCATGGGTCTGCAAGAGCTGGCTCAAGTGCGTAGCAATCACGGTACTGGCATCCACCACGGTATAACCCAGGGTCTGGGCATGCTCGCGCTGACCTTGCTCTACCCAGACTGCATCCAGACCGAAAGCCGGGTCCTTGCCGTCCAGGCCCTCGAGTTTTCCGTATACTTGTCCGGGATTAATGGCCAGGTCTCGTTCGGGATGCACCTCGGACTCGGCAATCGTGGTACCCATCAGTGAGATACGGTAGACGTTAGGCGCCAGCGACAGGTTGTCACGTATATGCACAGCCGGCACAAGAAAACCCAGTTCCTGGGACAACTTCTTGCGCACACCTTTTATCCGGTTGATGAGTTGGCCACCCTGTTTTTTATCCACCATCGGGATCAAACGGTACCCCACTTCCAGTCCTATCATGTCCACCGGCGTCACATCGTCCCAGCTCAATTCCTTGGGCTCCGGTGTCGCTTCCTGGAGAGTGGCCGGGGCTTGTTCCGCGGTCACTGCCTGCTGACGCTGCTTTTGTATAATCATCCAGGCGGCCGTCCCGGCAATGGCTGCAAGACTCAGAAAAGCAATATTAGGCATGCCTGGGATCATGCCCATCATGCCCATAACACCGGCCGTGACCGCCAGGGCACGCGGTGCACCAAACAACTGCTTCAATATCTGGGCACCCATATCCTGACTTTGGGATACCCGTGTCACCATGATGGCGGCTGCAGTTGACAATACCAGCGAAGGAATCTGTGCAACCAGGCCATCGCCTATGGTCAACGATGTATAATTCTCCAATGCACTTGAGAAACGCATGCCATGTTGCACCATGCCTATGCCCAGGCCACCAATAATATTGATAAATAAAATTAAAATACCGGCAATGGCATCACCACGAACAAACTTGCTGGCGCCATCCATGGACCCATAAAAATCCGCCTCTTGTGATACATCATCACGACGACGACGGGCCTCATCCTGATCAATAATGCCTGCATTCAAATCGGCATCTATGGCCATTTGCTTGCCTGGCATGGCATCCAGGGTAAAACGGGCACTAACCTCTGACACGCGACCGGCGCCCTTTGTGACAACGATAAAGTTAATAATCACAAGCACGGCAAAGACCACCAGGCCGACCGCATAGTTACCACCTATAACAAACTCACCGAAAGACTCAATTACCTTACCGGCGGCATCGGTACCGGTATGTCCCTTCAATAACACAATACGCGTAGAAGCGATGTTCAGCGACAACCGTAATAGAGTGGCTAGCAACAAAACCGTAGGAAAGGAGGCAAACTCCAGTGGACGCAGTGTATAGACAGCCGCCAGCACAACGACCAGCGCCAATGCAATATTAAAGGTAAACAACACATCCAGCAGAAACGAGGGCATGGGCACGATCATCATGCCCAGCAACATCATTAGAAGTATCGGTGTCCCCAGACCGTTACGACTAAGTTCTCCCAATGTCGGTAATGTAGACGCCTGTGCCACCGAATTATCTCTTTAACTCATCAGGTATAGGCAGATCAGCCATAGGTCTGGGTCTGACCTTTTTACCGGCCTTAAGCTGCTGCTTCAGCTGATAGACATAGGCCAATACCTGGGCAACGGCGATATAAAGACCACTGGGAACAGCGCTATTAATTTTGGTGGAGTAATAGACCGCACGCGCTAACGGCGGAGCGGCGACCAACATGACATGGTGCGCTTGGGCAACGCGACGGATTTCCATGGCCACAAGATCAACACCCTTGGCCACTACAATCGGCGCCGCCATCTTGTCCTGATTATATTTCAAGGCGACGGAATAGTGTTCCGGGTTGGTGATGACTACGTCCGCGTCCGGTACATCTGACATCATGCGTTGTTGGGCGGCTTCCTGCTGCATGCGTCGTATACGAGCGCGCATCTCGGGGTTGCCTTCCGTTTCCTTAAGCTCGTCCTTGACTTCCTGGCGCGTCATGCGCAGCTTCTTGCTGTGATCCCATAACTGGAAGGGTACGTCCACTGTTACGATAAATACCATGGAGGCGCTAAGTGCGACAAAGCTCCACATCAACAGTTGACTCAGGTGGCCTAAACCGGCTGTGACATCCTGCCGCCCCAATTCGAGAAACTGGTCACCCAGCAACCAGAGTATAATAAGAGCCACTGCGTCAATAATTAAAAACTTGGCCAAGGCCTTGAGTAACTCCACCACGCCCTTGATCGAAAAAATACGGCCTATACCTTTAATGGGGTCCAGTTTTTCCCACTTAAATGCCAGGGTCTTGGTGCTGAAGTTCCAGCCACTCATGGCCATAGGTGTTAACAATGCGGCGACAATGAGCACCAGCAACAGGGGCGCAAACAGGGTAAAGACCTCCCAAATATTCTGAATGAACAGTCGTAGCATCATGTCAGGATCCATGATGGTTTCAGGGGAAAGAGCAAGTCCGGAGCGCATCAAATCCTGCAGTCCCTGTCCCAGAGAATGGCCAAGTATCAATATTCCTCCTGAACCCGCCAACAATACCATCATGGTGCTTAACTCTCGCGAGCGTGCAACTTGTCCCTTTTCACGCGCATCGCGCAGGCGTTTCGCCGTAGGTTGTTCGGTACGTTCCTGTCCCTTGGAATCAGCCATTAGTTATTGTTTCCTTCAGGACCAAAACCTGCTGTTACCGCAGCAGCATCAAGTATTGAACCTGTGTGATCAATAATATTGGGCAAGGTAATCAACATAATGATAAAGCCTACTAACATGGTGATAGGAAAGCCGATAGCAAAAATATTAAACTGTGGTGCAGAACGCGCCATGATACCGAAAGCCATATTGACTACTAACAGTGAGCCTATGACAGGCAATGCCACCGACAAAGCACCGGAAAAAAGGATACCAGACCACTCCAGCAAACCCCGTACACCTATCATGGCAACATTGTCAACCGACACAGGCATCAATATAAAACTGTCGAACATCACTTGTATCATTTGCAAATGTCCGCCCATGGTCAGAAAGATTAATGTCACCAGTAGCGCATAGAATTGGCTTACAACAGGCACACTCACACCGTTTACCGGATCTATCATGGATGCAAAACCCAAACCCATTTGCATGGCGATTATTTGCCCTGCATAAATAAATACCGCCATGACGATAGAAAATACGAATCCCATGGTCAGTCCTATCAGCAATTGCTGTACAATAATCAGGAAACTATTTACACTGATCGCAGGCACTACCGGTGCGGCAGGCAATAAAGGCATGATAACAATTGTTAGTACTAGTGCCAGTAACAGGCGGATGCGCATGGGCAACATCTTACTGCTGAATATAGGGGCGATGGATAATACGGAGCCTATTCTGATAAATGGCCAGAAAAAACTGCCCAACCATCTGCCTACTTCTGCATCAGTAATCACCATACATTATAAAATCATAAAAGGTATGTTTTCGATAAGGCGACGCGTGTAATCCATTAACACCCGCAACATCCAGGGCCCTGCTATCATGATAGTGACAAACGTGACTATAAGTTTTGGTATAAAACTTAATGTCGCTTCACTAATCTGTGTTGCTGCCTGGAACATGCTGACCAACAGACCGGTAATGAGGGCAGGAATGAGCACCACCGATACAAGAACAATAATCAGTTCCAGTGTTTGCTGACCTATAGTCAGTACTGTTTCTGGTGTCATGGTTCTAGATACTAAAGCTGGATGCCAGTGTGCCCAATATCAAAGCCCAGCCATCAACCAGCACGAAAAGCATAATTTTGAATGGCAGGGAGATAATCATGGGAGACAGCATCATCATCCCCATGGACATCAGTACACTGGCCACCACGAGATCGATAATCAGGAATGGAATAAAAATCAGAAAACCAATCTGAAAGGCGGTCTTTAACTCGCTGGTGACAAAGGCGGGGACTGCCAGTGTAAACGGTATATCCGCGGCGGTCTTAAAGGGTCCCTTCTCTGCAATCCGCGCAAACAATGCCAGATCATCTTTGCGTGTTTGCGCCAGCATAAAGGCCTTCAAGGGCTTACCTGCCTGCACTACGGCCTTTTGTGGTGGCAACTTCTCTTGCAGATAAGGCTCCACTGCCTCGTCGTACACCTCATCAAATACCGGCGTCATAATGAAGAGCGTCAGAAACAAAGCCAGCCCCACCAGTATCTGATTGGTGGGGGTTTGTGCTGTACCCAGGGCCTGTCGCAAGATACCGAGGACAATGATAATGCGCATGAACGATGTCATCAGAATGAGGGCAGCCGGCAACAGGGTCAGGGCACTCATAAAGAGCATCACCTGTATACTCAGGCTATAGGTCTGACTCCCCCCTGGACCCGGTTTAACGGTCAAGGCATCCAATCCTCCCGGCATGGACCAGGCACTGCTCGACCACGCCAGCAAACAGGCCAGCAAGAGCAATCTTGATAACTTCACGGAAGATTCCGCTTCGCCAGCACCGCCGCCATGCGTTTGGCGAAAGTCATGGTAGTATCTGAATCCGGATCTTGCACGGCAAGAGCGATGGGCCGATCCAATGCATGCAAGGCTTGTATGCGCCCGGGACATACGCCCAACAACAACTGCTCCTCACCCACCTGCACCAGCAATAATTTCTCGCGTGCACCCAGGGAAACACTTTCGTATATCACAATATTGCCGGCACCCGTGCTGGTAAGATGTCCGGTGCGTCGCAATATCCAGGCACCCACAATGATAATGGCGACGACCAGACCCAGGCTTCCGATTACTTGCAATAAATAACCGCTACCCAGAGGGGATACTGGTCCAGTTTCCTGTGCGCCAGCCAGTGTCGGCACCAGAAGCAGAAATAGTGAGGCCATGACTGCAGTAACAGCATTGTTATGCCTTGTCATTACTGCAGCTTCTTCACACGTTCCGAAGGACTGATCACATCCGTCAGGCGAATACCAAATTTCTCATTCACCACAACGACTTCACCGTGGGCAACCAATGTACCGTTCACCAGAACATCCATAGGCTCACCGGCCAGGCGGTCAAGCTCAATAACCGATCCCTGGTATAACTGTAACAAGTTGCGTATGCTGATCATGGTGCGACCAATTTCCATGGACAGGGTGACCGGGATATCCAGAATCGATTCGACACTAACCTCCTCGCCCTCCCCCACCTCTTCCTGTAAATCCTGTATTTGTGCGGGTTCATAGGAATCATCAGGCTTACCACCATCCTGACTTTGCCCTTCTTCACCTTCGTGTACTGTCACGGCCTCACTCATTCCGGGCAACCTCCTGATTTTCCTCTTGAGTCTGTATATTTACGGTGTGTCTCACCGAACTAACAACCTTGACGGCATTGGCGCGCCGTCGCGAACCATATTTGCATCGAAAAACTGGCATTCCCTCTGCCTTGGCGATCACATGGCCATCCATATCAATGGGAATAATATCTCCCTTTTTAATATTCATGAGCTCACGCAGGCTTATTTCTGTTTCTGTTAGTGTACATGACAGCTCTACCTTGGCCTCTTTCATCTCTTCTCGCAACGCATGCATCCAGCGTTCATCTATATCCGCCCTGTCGCTTTGCACGCCAGCCACTAACAGGTCACGTATTGGCTCTATCATGGAGTACGGCATCGTCACATGGAAATCTCCAGCACCACCTTCCATTTCCACTTGGAAGCGTGTAACGACTACGACTTCACTGGGGCTGACGATATTGGCAAACTGGGGATTCACTTCTGAATCCACATATTCAAAATCCAGCGCCATCACCGGTGCCCAAGCTTCTTTTAGATCAATAAAGGACTGGTTCAGTATCATCCTTATTACGCGCATCTCGGTAGGTGTGAACTCACGGCCTTCAATCCTGCTGTGGAAACGACCATCACCACCAAAGAAATTATCAACCAGTATAAAAACCAGCTTGGGCTCCATAATGATCAGCCCCGTCCCGCGCAAGGGCCTCACACGTATTAAATTCAGGTTGGTGGGCACATAAAGGCTATGAATATATTCCGAGAACTTGACCATCTGTACTTCACCCACGGAGATCTGGGGTGTACGACGTAACATATTGAATAGACTGATTCGGAAGTAACGGGCAAAGCGCTGGTTCAACATCTCCAGAGTCGGCATACGACCGCGAACAATTCTGTCTTGATGAGCAATGTCATAGCCTCTAACCTCGCCCTTTTTAGCAATGGCATCGGCTTCTGTCTGGACATCCCCATTATCGACGCCATGCAATAAGGCATCGATCTCATTCTGTGAAAGTACTTCGCTACTGGCAGTCATGGCTTACTGCATCACAAATCCGGTAAAATAGACGGCTTCAACAACAGGGTCATCGACTTGCTCGATCATGATGTCCTGTATAGCCTTTAATACATCGGCCCTGATCTTCTCCTTGCCTTCGGATGAACTCAGCAGTTCAGATGTCTGATTACTTAACAACAATACAATGCTGTTGCGTATGGCCGGCATATGTTTCTCAAGTTCTTTGATAAGAAGGGCGTCCCTGCCCATCACGTCCATGGTGACCTGTAGAAATCTGACCTGACTGGATTGCGACCCAAAATTTACGACAAAAGCGGGATTTAGAGAAAAATAGACAGGGTCACCACCAGCTTCACTCTTTTTCTTCTTTTTCTTGTCGGTCTTCTTTTCGTCCTTGGTATCATTGCTGTCTTCGGCGACTGCCTCGGCATCACCCTTGGCACCAACAATGAAATACGTTCCGCCAACACTGATAGCAACCAGTAGCAGTGCAATAACCGAAAAGATGATGATTTTCTTTATTGGCCCCTGCGCCGCCTTGTTCTCTACTTCCATGTCCTCGTCTTCCACCGCCATGCTTTTGTCTCCTGTTGTCAGTACATGACCCTAGAGCAAGACGCGTGCCAGCGGCATCATAGAGAATACATGCTTGATTACAGCAACTTAGAGAACGGTTTTTTTAGATTGACAAGAAATTGACGATCAGGTGAATGCTAATTTCTAATGGCTAGTTTCTAGCTCCTAGCC
>BTRG01000043.1:0-21501 GCA_036986275.1 Gammaproteobacteria bacterium
GCGCTGGTGTTACGCCTGCCCATGATAGAGGCCAACCCGGACTGGTGTAAGACCACGGCAACGGATGCAAGGAATTTTTATTACAACCGTCAGTATGTACAACAACTGACACTGGAAGAATTGCAGTTCGTGCTGGCCCATGAGGCCCTGCATTGTGGCCTATCACATTTCGCCCGCCGTCATCATCGCGTCAGGCATCGTTGGGATGTGGCCTGTGATTATGCCATCAATCCCCTGCTGCTCAAGGATGGCCTGAAGGCGCCACCCGGTGCGTTATACCTGCCGGACTATGAAGAGATGACGGCCGAAGAGATCTATCCAATGATAGATGCCAATACCAAGGACGGGCCCATGGACGATCACCTCTACGATGAAGACGGTGAAGGCGGTCAGGGCAGCAAACCAGCCAACAGTGAAAATGAAACAGATAACAATCCGCCTCCGCAAGGCAATCAAGGTGACACTGATCCTGGTGATGACCGGCACGACCAAGGGGATGTCCCCGCCTCGGCCCCGCGGACAACGGGCAGTGATAACAACAATGGCCCGGAACAGCGGGACAATGGCGCAGCCAAACCGCCGCCTTTAAGCCAGAGCGAGATCGAACAACTGAGCGTGCAATGGCAGCAACGCCTGGCCGGAGCCGCGCAACAGGCGCAACAGGCCGGCAAGCTGGATGGCAGCATGGCCCGCATCGTGGATCACCTGCTGCAACCACAATTGCCCTGGCGCATGTTGTTATCACGTTATATGAATCAATCGGCACGCGATGACTACAGTTTTTCGCGTCCGTCCATGCGCCGCGAAGGTGACGCCATCCTGCCCAGCCTGCACAGCTCGCAAATCGAAGTCTCGGTCATCGTCGATTCCAGCGGCTCGATTGGTAAAAGCGAGATGCATGAGTTCCTGTCCGAGATCAATGCGCTCAAGGGACAGTTACGCGCACGCGTGATCCTGCATGCCTGCGATGATAAGTTGGCCGAAGACGGACCCTGGACCTATGAACCGTGGGACACGCTGCAATTGCCCGGCAGCCTGCAAGGTGGCGGTGGCACATCATTCAAACCGGCCTTTGAATGGGCGGCACAACAGGACACCCCACCCGATCTGATGCTGTACTTCACCGATGCCGAGGGTGACTTCCCGGAACATGAGCCCGACTTTCCGGTCATCTGGCTGGTCAAGGGCAAGTCCAATGTTCCGTGGGGCCAGCGCATACAATTGAACTAAGTTGTTTTTATCTTAATCGTCATGGAACTCTCGCAACAGGATCAGCTCAGGCTGAACGTCATGCTCGCCAACCCTATCGATGCCGTGCGCATCGATGAATCCCGCATGATTTTACATGCCCTGTCCGGTGACAACGAGGCCAGGGTCGAACTCAACCCCAACTGTCGCGACGAGATGTATATCAAGCATGTACGTGAGCTACTGTCCGGTCATGCCCTGGGTTCGCCGGGAGGTTATCCCGTCTTTCTCAAGCGCTGGACCCGCATGGGACAGGCGCGTACCGACAATCTCGCTGAACTATTGAAGTTAGGCGAACCGGAGGCCGTGACCGCGGTCGCCGGTGCTTCCGGGCTTACCGATGAGCTGGCACGCCTGGCCTGGTGGGCCTTGCCCACCTCCGACATCGCCCGATGCATGTTGGAATCTGAGACCATCGCCAGGGGTAGCATGGGTAAAGTGCTAGCCGAACATCTGGTCGAGCATCTACCCTTCGAAACCGAACCGTTGGTAATGATAGAAACCGTGCGCCTGGTATTGCAGCCCGGCTTGATCTCAGACAAAACCCGCATGCAGATTTGGAACAAGGGTAAGCACAAGCGCGCCTACCATATCGGTTTTATGGCAGCGACACCTGATGATCTGCCGGAATCCCATCCAGCACGCGCGGATTATGATGCGGTCCGCGCGCAACTGCAGCCATTGATCGAGATTCAGAACAATCCCTATGCCAGATTATTGAAGCGGCTTTTAAGTAAAACCGGGCAGGCCTTTATCACCACCCAGGAAAGTGTGATGCGCAAGCCGGGAAACCAGGATGATGTCGTCGTCGCACTCAACACCCTGCGCGACTATCTCTCCCCGGCCAGTACGGGCGATATAGAATGTCAGGATATCGAACAGATTATCACTGAGTGTGAGATATTGATCGAAGCTGATAGCGACCCGGCATTGACGGCCTGTTTGGCGGCAGTACCCGATCTGAAAAATGAACTGACCGCCATGCTGGTAATGGCCCGTTGTGGCGAAGCCATCGTAACGCCCATCTTCGCACGCACCACGGCCATCGGTACCGTCATGCGGCGCAAACTGGAACCGGTGAGCCAGCCGATACGCACCCGACTCAATCAGTTGCTGGGTTTATAACGCTGGGCCCGCGCCTGTCATATCCAGCAAGCGATTCTTGATCGTTGATACATCCGGTTCTTGTTTGTAGGACGCGTAACAGGCCTGCTGCAAAAGCGCTACCGCTTCTTTCTCTTTTTCATTTGCCGCCGTAACATCGGCCCATGCAGTCAAGGTCAACGGTCGCCAACCGAGCACTGCCTGCGCATAATCCAGCAGTGCGGTCTTGATGGCATGCGCATCCGCGGCCTGTTTAATATTAGAAAGCAACAACCTGTGTGCACGCCATTGATCAATGCGGCGCCATAACCAACGAAACACAAATACCATAAAAGCAAGCGCTACCAGACCCACAATACCCTGTAGTGCTCTATGCACCCAAAGGCGTGAGACCTCCAGCCTTGATTGCACTGAGACCGTCCTGAGCCTGCCATCATCAGCACTTACGTAGGGGATGGTCACAGTCGGTAAAGACAATGTACCTGACTCAATGGGTGTAAAGGGTATTTCTACTATCAGAGTTTGCAGTAATGAATGGTCTGGCGCAGGCTTCGACCATTGATAAACAGGGGGATAAAACCGGAAGTGTTGATTGTTGACCCGCTGCGTCTTAAGCAAGTCTTTAATTCCTTCCTTGCTGATTCCTGACCCGCTAATTCGCAGTTGCCAGTTATACGTTTGCCCCAGCCACATATCGCCTTCAGGCATATTTGCTTCAAGGTTTACCGCCCCCACGGGTATATGCACAGGGATATAGGCCGGCAGAGGTTTTGCATTTAGCATCAGGGATTGCGGCGGATACTGCAACAACACCCTGCCCTCACGGCGCAAGGTCTGTATCTTGATAAATGGGAATTCAAGCCGCAATGTCCCGGCACGCAGGGGTGTGACAGCCCAGCTATAACGCCTGATCGTTACATTACGCCCCTGGCGTTTTTCCACACGCTCACGCGATCCCAGGGATCGTGCGTGTATGGCATTGCCGAAGGGCATGCCGGGTTCAGCGCGAACGATGCTTCCGGCATCCTGTACATCCAGATAGACATGAACCGATTGCCTTACCCAGGGCCGCCTTAATTCAATACCTGTTGTGATCGCCAACTCATCATCGTTGGAACGGGCTTGCACTGCTACCAGCAGGGGAATTGTACTGCTGCCCTGTAACGTTAAGGCAGGAATTACCAGCCTTCCGGCACGCAAGGGATAGAGCGCTGCCAACAAAACCTGCTCCCCGGCACCGTTCTGATCATGGCGGCGTGTTTCCACGACGACATCCTGTACCAAAAAATTATTGCGCAAGGCATCAAGAGACAAGTCTGCCAGACTGGGTGTAAGGGCCGGATAATGTACTTGTAAACTTACCGGCTCACCTAATAGTATTTGTTCTGCCCCTATACTTGCTTGTAAAGTCGTCACAGCCTCAGCAGGCAAGGACCTCATGATTCCAATCAACAACAAAAACAGCAGGGTGCTTACGCACTTCATGGAGCGGGTTCCCTAAGCACTGCCTCGCGCTCAAACAAGGCGCGTAAACCCGATGCAGGCTGATCTTCGATCAACTCCAGCTTTTTAAGTGCCGCGCGGGCCTCGGTCTTGCGCCCGAAACGCAAGGAAAATAAGCTACCACTTCCCCGGTAATCGGCTTGTGCCAGGGCCTCGCCACGCGCCACACGTTGCCCGGCCTCGGTGCCAACACTATTCGTGGCACCATCCTCAAGATCAGAAAAGATAAATTCAGGCTCTCCTTTTTCGTCCCGTTGCTGGGCCGGACCATCGCCTGTGCTCAAACCGGGTCGCATCCCTTGTCTATTGCTATCCTCTGGCACTGCCAGGTGGCGACTGGCCTGCCAAAGATTATGACGTGTGGCCTTATCATCGGGTCGATAGTCCAGTGAACCGTAGTAGGACTGTGCCGCCAGGGCGTAACGCTGCTGCCGATAATAGGCATTGCCCAGATTGAACAAGGCATCGGCGCGCTCATTGTCATGACTGGCAAACAATGCGACCCGCTGAAAAAGCTTCTGCGCCTGAACGTAGCGGCCCCGTTGATAGGCCGATGCACCTTCGCCCAATCGTGCTTTGACAGTTGGAGCACGGGAAAATAATTCCTGGGCCCGCGCATACTCACCCCGAGCATAGGCCGCATAGGCCTGGCCTAATGTCTCCTGTGCCAGACCCTGTAGCGGGTTTAACAACAACAGTAAGGCAACCGGTACCAATGTCATCCAACGCGCTGTCAGCCATTGCCACATAACCGGTAAGGCCCACAACAATAAGGCCGGCACCAGAAACCAGGCAAAGACAGGCTGTTCCAGCCGGCGCGCGCCCTGAGAAACCGCTTGACTCGGTAACGGTGCAATCAACTCTTCGTAAACCTGCTCCCAGGCTACAGGGCCTTGTCGCGGCGATAACCACCTCCCTTTGGCGTCATGCGTAAAGTCTTTTAACCCATCATGATCATTTGTATTCAGCGGCATCACTGCCAGCACGATATCATTGCCTGCCAGTGATTCGGTCATTCTTGATATCGAGGTTGTTGGTGGCGGCGGCGACTGCGCCAGCAGCAGCACGACCCTGGATGTTGCCTTGTCATGCAATAAAGTTTGCTGGGCCAGATACAACGCATCGGCCAGTGCCGTGGCCTGGCCCCTGGCGCTAACCTCAGCAGTAAACTGGTAATAAAACGGTAGCAAAGAATAATCATGACTGGGGGATAACAGCAAATCGGCTCTGGTAGTGTAGGAGACTAACCCCATGCGTTCACCCTGGAATGCCGCTGTAAAGTCATGCAAGGCGCGGCGCACGGTCTCCCATGCCGGTGGCCGACCTGCCGTGGTCTTCACATCAATATTCGCCGCATCCACAATGACCATGATCTCCACATCGCTTCGTGCAACATGCGAACCTTCCACTATTGCCGAGGTTTGCACACGATAGGGCCCGGCCGCCGCCGCGGCCATTAACCACCAAAAAGCGGCGAGCAACAGCCACTGGCCAGTACCCAGTACGCGACCCGGTGTGCGCAAGGCCCAGGGCCGCAACGCAGCCTCGGCATAATCATAGACACGGTGTTGACGTAATACACCCAATGCCAAACTGATAAAGGGCAACAATACCAAAAGACCCGCCCCGGGGGTCTTCCATTGCAGAGATGCCAGCCAGGCCGTCATAACATCTGTTCCTTGCGGGTCTCACGCAGCACTTGCGCCAGCAGCAACATAAACACACCTGACCACAGGGGCCAGACATACCACTCGCGCACGTCACGGGCCACCGGCGGTGGCGTGACGGTCTTTTCCAGGCGATCCACATCACGGATCACGGCTTCCAACGCCGCGGTATCCCCTGCCCGGTAATAATGACCACCGGTTTGTTCCGCCAGCTCTCTCAGGGTGGGTTCCTCTTTGCCCTCTACAGTCCTGGGCCTTTGTTCCACGGTGCCGGTGACAGCCACCGTATAGAGGGGCACTTGCAGTTCTTTTGCCAATGCCAATGCCTCGCGGGGACGCACCTGGCCCCGCTCACTCTCACCATCGGTAAACAACATCACAATAGGACGCGGGCCACGGCCTTCGTGTATCTGCTTTAAGGCCAGCGCCAGGGCATCACCTATGGCCGTGCCGGCATCGGCAATGCCCACCTGCACACGGGACAACATGGACGTCACCAACTGACGATCATCAGTGATAGGAACAAAAGTAAAGGCATTACCGGCAAAGGCGACGATGCCAAAATGGCTGCCATGACGTGCGCGCACGAATCGTGTCACCACTCCCTTCAACACTTCCAGGCGGGTGATCGGCTGCCCATCCAGCAGGAAGTCATCGATATTCATGCTGGCCGAGGCATCCACCACCAACACCACACGCTGCCCCACGGGCTCCCGCGGCAACCAGTCGCCCAGTGATTGCGGCCGCGCCACGGCCAACACCAGCAAGCTGATGCCCAGCGCCTGCACCCATTGCCAGATGCGGTGTTTATTGGCTGGCGTACCCGGGGTGCGTGGCGGCGCCGGGTGTACCAGCACGACATCGTTACGTGCGGCCGAGGCATCACGCATGGAGAATGCGATCACCCACGGTAAGGGCAACAACAACAGCCATCCTGGCACTGCCCAGAAGATATGTGCGAGTTCCGCGATTGTGATATCAATCACGGTAACACCACCATGACGCCTGCCGCAGCAAGCGTTGAACGTCTGCCGCGGCAGGCAAACGGACCTGAAAGCGTGCACGGTCCAGTGTCTGGACAAACACTGCCCAATCCATTCTTTGTTGTGCTGTACAACGACGTGGTGGACGCTGACTATCCAGGTGTAACTGTTTGATCCCTGTTTTTAACACTGCCGCCAGTTGGTGGCTGACCGTACGAACACTTGCAATATCCTTATTCAACGTCTTTCGTAATTGCCGCAGGCACCAAAGACTCCACAGCGCACGGCCCTGCCAGAAGGCGTAATACATCAACACCATGAACAAAAATATCAGCGCCGTGGTGATGAACACCGACAACGGTCCCGGTAGCTCGGGGGCGGCCGGCATGCGCAACACGATGTCCCTGATCTCATTCATGATGCAGCAGGTTCCGGGAAACAAAGGCCCAGGCATCCTCTTCCGTGCTGCACTGATGCAGGCGCACACCGGATTGTTCCAGCAGGGTGGCAATTGTTTGCAACCATTCACGCGCGGCCTGATCGAAGCGACGGCGTTGTTCTGGATCGCTGCCGTCGGCAACATGCATATCGCCATTGACGACGTCCAGCCAGCGCACTAACCCAACCCTCGGCAGGCGTGTCTCGGCAACATCAAGAATTTGCACTACGCTCACCTCCCGGCTGGAAGCCAGGCGGGCGAACAAAGCCAGGTGTTGGGACTTGATAAAGCGGCCATCGGTAAGCAACACCATGCGTGCGCCCGTAGGCGCCAGCAACTCAATGTCCGCCAGTGAAGCGTTGACTGCCTCAAGATAATCCACCGAGTCGTCGCGAGGTGGCGCCGGTCGGTTAAGGTGATCGATAACAGTTTGTATGGCCGCCTGCCCACTCTGAGGCCTCAGGGTCTCGCCCCCGGAATCCAGCAATGTCAGGCCTACGGCCTCATTCATGAGGTGCGCATCCAATGTCATGAGCATGGCCATGCGTGCGGCCTGCGCGACCTTAAGCCGTCCACGCGTGGCAAAACGCATAGTGGCGCCACGATCGACGACCAGGTGCAACACCGACTGGCGCTCCTGGCGGTATACCTTTATATAGGGTTTCCCCGTTCTCGCCGTTGCGCGCCAGTCCATGTGCCGCAAGTCATCACCCGGCATATAGGAACGGGCTTCCTCGAAGTCACTGCCGCGCCCGACAAAGGGGGATAGCTGTTCACCCGGCTGCGGCTGCATGGCGTGGCGTCGACCGACTGCATGCATGGCCTGTACCTGGTGTAACAAGGTCAGCAATTCCTCATCACTGACCAATGCCCGGCCCGTCACCGATGACTGCAGCCAGGCCTGCGCGCGAGTGTTCACCAGCCAGTGCCAGGCCTGTATGGCAACTCTATGCACATGTTTGCGCAAGTGTGTTCTGGTGATGGGCATGCCTATGCCGTTCAGGGAATGGGCACAGCCTTAAGCAACTGCGCCAACAATTCATTGCGATCGGTCTTCTTCATCAGGCCCGCCATACTCAACACCAGTCTGTGGCGCAAGCAATCCGGCGCCACGGCAAGGATGTCATCGGGAATCACATAATCGCGTCCCTGTAGATAGGCCTCGGCGGTAGCGACCTGCGCTATCGCCAGGGAAGCACGCGGTGAGGCACCGACCTCAATCACATCGGCATAATCCGGTAACCACTTCTCCAATGCGCGCGTCGCGCCGACCAGCGCAACAATGTATTGTTCCAGCTCAGGCGCGATATGGACGGCGACGACTTCCTTACGTGCAGCCAATATGGTGTCGACGGTTACCAGTGGTTCGGCCGCTGCATTGTTCCCCGATAGCAGGCGCGCCCTGTCGCGACGCATGATCTCAAGCTCTTCGTCGGCGGTCGGGTATTGCAACTCGACGTGCATCAGAAAACGATCCAGCTGCGCCTCGGGCAAGGGATAGGTGCCAGCCTGCTCAAGCGGATTCTGTGTCGCCATGACCATAAACAAGGGTGGCAAGGGATGAGAGGTTCCGCCCACCGTGACCTGCTGTTCCTGCATGGCCTCCAGCAAGGCCGATTGCACCTTGGCCGGGGCGCGATTGATCTCATCGGCCAGCACGATTTCATGGAACAAGGGTCCGGCCCTGAATTCAAAGCCATGGCTGACCGGGTTGTAGATTTCCGTGCCGGTCAAATCCCCGGGCAACAGATCGGGCGTGAACTGTATACGCTGAAAGCCGGCATGCACCCCGGAGGCAAGGGTCTTAATAGACAGGGTCTTGGCCAGGCCCGGCAGGCCCTCGACCAGCACATGCCCCCCCGTCAACAGGCTGACAATGAGCCGGTCCAGCAGTCGATGTTGGCCGACGATAACGCCTTCGAGATAGTGTCGAAGCTCAAGAATACGTGCTTGTTGCTCCATGATGTCCCCTTGTTTTTCTATATCGGCCACCTTATCCCAAGGTGCGCGGCAATACGATGTTTGTTGTGGTCCCCATGAAGACGCCGACGGGAGCGTTGTTATTCCTGACTGGCCACACCCACGTGGCCCTAGCAGGCTGTTGAAAAAACCTTCGTCACTCCGGCGAAGGCCGGAGTCCAGAAAAGTAGTTTTTGTAGGATGGGCTCTGCCCATCGTCTATGTTTGGGCATGATTATGAAATGGGTGAAAATCCGCTGAATCAGAATTGCGAGACAATCTCAAACTGAATGTTGATGGTGGGCGGTGCCCACCCTACGTGTACTGGATACCATCAAGCTGTGCGTGGCGTACCGCTACAATGGCAAAGAGATGTTGACCCCGGCGCCGGGGCCGAGGCCGAGGCCATTAAACAGGTGGGTCCAGCTGTTTCCCTAACGCTGCAACGGCCCCCCGTCTTTGGGTCCGTTAAGGGGCCGATTTTCGCGGCCGCCACCAAATCCACCGGATGGGTGTAGCCGTTGCCCGCGGAGTCTTCTGTATTCGTTGAGTCTGTTGCGTTGTTCCGGCGTCAATATATTTCGGATACGCACCAGCATGGCCATGCGCGTGCGCTTTATTTTATGTTCCAGCTTCATCACCTCATCCATCTGTGCCAATACATCATCCTCTTTTACTTTATCCCGGCTTACCAATTTCTCCAGAGCGCCAGTGGCTTTTTCCAATTCCCACTGCCGGTCAAAGAGTGCATTCTGCACCTTCTTCATCTCGGCCCGTATGGTCTTTTGCTGGCCATCGGTCAGGTCGATCTCCTGGTAATGGCGCATTACTAGTTCGGGGGGGAATAGATAATGTTCAATCTTGTTGAATTTACGCGGCTGCGCCCAGACCGACGATATGCCCAGACACAAGACGGACAAAGCGGTAACGATTATTATCAGATTGCGTTTCATGTTGATCTCCTGACCGACGTTGGTTGCCGGTGTGACGGGTTTGTATGGTATTGAGAAAATCCGTTGGACTAGCGTTGTCCGACAGATTGCCGAATAGATTCGGCCCGGTAGACTCCAGCAGATCATCCGTGGGCAATTGCCATTTCGACCAGGCAAGTCCGTTTTCATCAAAGGGTTCATAGGGTGACAATGGCCCTAGATACAGCCAGGTGGCGAGAGCAACGCTAGCTAAGGTGGTGGCGCCCACGAGTAGAAACCACGGCAAGCGCCCCGACGGCTGACGGTCTTCGTGACTTGCCAGCGCCTTATGCCACACCTTATTAAATGAAGGCGCGACACGCTCGGCTTCCTGCCGCAAGGCCTGGAACTGCTGTTTGAGTCGCCGTTCTTCCTGGTTGTTGTTCATGTCGTCTCCGATTCGCCCAATATTGCACGTAAGCGTTGTTTGCCTCGTTGGTAATGTTGCCGGACCGATCCTACTGAAATCCCCATTACCACGGACGCCTCCTGCAGGGTCAACTCGTGCGCCAGCACCAATTGCATAACTTCGCGTTGCCGCCGTGGCAAGGCCGTCAACCCCTCCCGGAACCTGTGTTGCAGTTGTTGCCGTTGGACCTGATCGGCTACGTCCTCATCCGAACGATCGGTCTGCGCCTCATCACTACGATAGACAAAACGCAGGTGTTGTAAAAAACGGCGGCGCCGGTACTCCAATGCCGTGCGCCGGATGACACCGAACAGCCAGGTTTTGAATGAGGATCGTCCACCAAAGCACGCCTTGCCTTCCAGTATTTTCAGATAACTGCATTGCAATACCTCTTCCGCCTGTGCAGCATCACCATTACAGCAACCAAGCGCCCAGCCGAAGGCGGCCTGATGCTGCTCTGCCAGTTGTACACGCATTGCCTCTGTTTGCTGGCCCTCAGCCACCCGACTGCTCCTTTCATTGTCTATTAGTGGTATAGGAAGGGAATCTATATGACAGGATAACCGATCCTGAAAGCCGGATTAAAACCGGTTCAGAGAAGAATGGCATTTACTTAAGCAGTTTCATAATCAATGGGCGCGCAGTTTGTGCCGCAACAATGTGAGCTAAGACCCTCATTTTTAAGGCGAATTAATGAGTAAAAAGTGAGATAATTTTCTGGTCAGAATAATTATAATGCAGGGAGATGCAGCGAGTGATGTCTAACCTATTGAAACCAAAAAGAAACAAGCAGATACTGACTGGCGGCACACCCACCATGCCTCTATCCTCATGGTATGCACACTTTGGTGGGTTTTTTCGTTCTAAGGCCGGTAACCACCTTCGTATCAATGGGCAAAAAATGTTGCATTTATTGCAACACTGGCCAATACTATCAATAACACACCTGCCATGCCTATGCTCTCCGGGGTACGCACAAATCGGCGGGTTTTTTTGTGCCCGGAGAAACCGGGCATGACCGTCTTCGATAAGCCGGCGTTCAGCGCCGATCAGCATATCACTCAGTGGGTAGAGCGTGGCCTTGCAATCCCTGACAAGGCCAAGACCGAACACTACCTGAGCGTCATTAGCTACTATCGGCTCAGCGCCTATTCTTTACCCTTCCAGATCGGCAATCCCGATCACCATTTTAAGTCAGATACCTGTTTTAATGACGTACTGGATCTCTATGTATTCGACCGGGAACTGCGCCTGTTGGTTATGGATGCCATTGAACGAATCGAGGTGGCTATCCGGAGCCACATCAATAATCACATGGCTATTAAATACGGCAGCCATTGGTACCTGGATGAAACACACTTCAAGCATACTTACAACCATAAAGGGCTACTTGCTGATATTGAAAGACAATGTCTGCGAAAAACCAAAGAAGTTTTTCTAAAGCATTATGTGGAGAAATACACCTCGCCACGTTTACCCCCCAGTTGGGCTGTGGTTGAGCTTCTTACCTATGGTCAGTTGTCACTCGTCTACGACAACATGGCAAAAGCCGCCGATCAAAAAGCCATCGCGCGCCAGTTCAACACGCACGCTGAATTACTCCGTTCCTGGATGCAGAGTATTTCCTATATCCGGAATGTCTGCGCACACCATTCCCGTTTATGGAACCGCGAGTTGGGCAACGCACCCAAGGTACCGCATACCCCACCGGACAACTGGATAAGAACGCCAGTCACCGTGACCGATCCCCAGATAAATCCAAATAAAAGGCTTTACCTTTTACTGGTCGTTATCGAATATCTGTTGCAGGCCGCCAATCCGGAATCGGAATGGCACAAACGTCTTTATGACCTGATGCAAAAACACCCCAACGTCAGCAAGGCACACATGGGGATGCCGGAAGACTGGCATGAAGATTCGTTTTGGCGATTGGGATGAGATCATGACTGCAATAAAAGTCCGGGGGTGAGTATGACTGAGCCAACCACCACTTGCCCGAAATGCAAGACGGAGATCAAACTCACCGAGTCTCTGGCCGCGCCTCTGATCGAGTCCACCCGCCAGCAGTTCGAGCAGCAGTTGGCGCAGGAAGACAGCAAAATTGCCGCGAAGCGGAGAACCACATGGACGTGGTAAATCAACGAATTTGTTCGTTCGCGGTGCGCCCCATGGTTGGCGCACAAAAGAACCTTCCATATGTATCAATAGCAATAATTACTTACTGAAATACGGGGTATCTATTTAGGAATTTATTGCTATATACGGAAAATTGTACGTACTATTTACATAATTACTTCGTAATATACGTGAAATAATGAATTATTACTCACAACTATACAAAATACTATAGTGCGTACCAAGAAATAATAAGTAAATAAACAACCCCGCAGCAAGCTGACGGGGTATTTGGTGCTAGATTCTCAGAACATCACCAATATATATTCGCTCACTTTACAATATTACGCCGCAAGCGGCGGGGAATAGAACCCCAAGGGATTTAATTTCAGTAACTTAGTTCCCAGTTGTAATATAGTACATTAAATATGATAAATATATAATCGTACATTAGACATTTGTACGATTAGTATGTAGCATTCCTATACGTTGAATAATTGCTGTATGGAGATGAGTAAGATGGCAAGAGAAGCTGATAGAGAAAAGTTCGTAGAATTGGCGGAGAAACGCGTGCGTAGAGCAATCAAAGATATTCGGCTTATCGGCAATCTGTCTAATCGTAGCAATTACAGCTATACGGACGAAGATGCCAAGAAAATATGTAAAGTACTTCAGTCAGAGCTTGTCGAACTTAAGGCCCGCTTTGACAGTAAGGGAGGGGGCGAGGAAATTGATTTTAAACTTTGACGTCGTTGGAGAATGTAAATACCAAGGCCGGTGGCAAATAATCACCCTGAGTAATTTTCACACACGTTATATATATGTAGGCGACGAAGGCGCAGTAACCTTGCTAACCAATTCCGCGAAATAGTGTGGGGGCTAAATAATGGTTAAGTTCGAAGATGGCCGGCAGAGAGCGACAAATTATATTCAGATTTGTCACAACATTGCGGATTCATATCCACAAGGCACGCCACATGGCACGCAAAAAGACGCAATCCAAAACGGCATGGATGCTGTGAAGGGGAAAGGCCCTCTAAAAGTACATTTTGAGCTAATCAAGAACGCAAAGGGATGTTTTTTTACTATCACCGACTCAAACACAACTGGTTTGAGTGGCCCTGTACTGGATATAGATGAATATGACTCGAATTTATCTGAAGATGCCAATTGGGCAAGGTTCGAATCGTTTGCCTTTACAAAAAGTAGATCTGATGCCATTGGTGCACGAGGCCAAGGAAAATTTATCTTTCTTAATGCCTCAAATGATTACACGATGTACTACGACACACTCCGAGATGACTGTGTATATCGGCTCGGCGGGACACAAGCCCAAGCTGTTGGGTGTCCCATCTTGCCACCATCAGGTGAAGAGCCTTGGGAAGGAAAACGCGGCGCCATAGAGCTTATGGAACGGTGCGGGCTAGAACCCCTTTCTGTCCCAGGTACGCGCATCATAATCGTTGACCCGATAGATGACTTATTAAAAGAATTACAAAACGGACAATTTATCCAGGCAATTCAAGAAACATGGTTCCGCGCAATTGAGAAGAAGCGCGCTATTATCACCGTCTCAGATGGAGCAAACAGCACAAAAGTTAAACTTCCGCAACCCTATCCTTTGCCCAGCAAAGACTCTAAAGAACATAAGGGCTGGATTCTCGGAAAAGATTTTAAGGAGAGCGATATCGTCCTATCCGGCAGCGAACATTTCAAAGTCAAACGGTTCCACGCTGTATACCTAAACACGGGCAAGGTACCTGAAAACATGCAAGGAATCGCAATAATCCATTTTGGTATGAAGATTACTTCATTACCACCTAACCTATTTCCGCCACAAGTCCGCGAGCGAGTAACAGGATTCATAGAACTGGATCACGCGCTGGATCAAGAACTTCGTAAAGGAGAAAACCAACATCCTAATCATTATGATCTCAAGCGGCGTAAAAGGTTGCCCCGTGCAATTATTCAATATATTGAGAATCAGCTTAATGCTTTTGGAAAAAGTAAACTGGGTATTGGTGTGGACCCACGAGAGATCAAGAAAAGACGAAGGAATAATGCGGAGGAATGGGCAATGCGCCAACTTCAGAAGTATGCTGGTGATCTGGACATGTTTGGCGCTAAAGGGAAAGGATATAGACCTCCTAAAAACGTAGAGCCCCCACCTCTAAAAATCATCGGTATTTCAATAAACAATTTTTCTTATCCCGACCCAGAAATTGCACCTCGTGTTAATTGGGGTCATAAATTTATTGATCTTAAGGTAACTGCTTACAACCAGAGTTCCGAATCACGCAAACTATACTTATCATTATCTGTATTACAAGGTGATTCTCTCGCTCTTTCTATAGTTGATCACAAGTTAATAGCTTTAGAACCTGGGGCAGCGGAATCTTTCGAGCCATTTGAAATTGAAATTGATAAAGAACACTTTGCCGAGCCAGGCAAATATAGACTTAAGGCAACGCTCTTAGATGAGACTAGCGGTGATAGGATTGACTCTGTAGCAAGGTATTTCTGGGTTGAGAAGGATCCTCCTCTACGGCAGCCGTTTCAAATAGAGCACAAACGTGGTTTTCCTGAGCCATACGAAAGACGCCAATGGCTTACTTATGGCGCGATAAACAATTCTCCGACTCTTTGGGTCAACACTATGCATCCGGTTTATTTAGATGCAGAGGACGATGAAGAAAAACAAAAGGATTACATGCTTCAGATTATCCTGGAAGGAGCCATGAATTTTATTCTTGATAGACCTGATCAAGAGGATGGGAGCCCTGATTATCATCCGCTTAGTGCTGAAAATATCTTGGGCGGGCAATCTGCCATCGAAAAAGAGGAAGTACCTAGTAAAACATATGGCGAAGTGTTCCGGTATCTGTCAGACGTGCGCTGGCGTATGATTGAAGAAGAGTAAACTCATATGGCAGTCATAATCCGTAAGAAAGTGACTATTGAAAATTCCGAAGTAGAAATGGAATCGTATGAACCACCGGGAATATTATCTAAGAAAGAACGACTCCGAGCAGATCGTCTTGATGAAATCTTGCGGGAGCACATCCCTGAAATTGCACGAGACATACTTAAAAAATCAGCATCTTCAGGTCAGCTGGTCCAACGCTGGTACCTACTTGGCCGTGAACTGCGAAAAATAGTTGAAGATCGGGATATCGTCGCAAGCAGTGATATCGAGAATGGTGGAATTTGGCCAGCTATTTGGCAGTATTTACCAGATTCACTGAAACCACAGGGATTACTTGATGCAGATTCATACACAGAATATAAACACCGGCGGAAAGATCATTTACGCTTGGGATACGAGATAAGTGAATACGATTGGGAGGATATAGACTGGATTAGGCGACTTGAAGACTGGTATCAGATCGCGTCACGTCCTGGATTGGTTAGGGACAAGCGAATCCTGCGTATTTTGGGCCGTAGGATCAAGGATATGGCGATAAATGTATCGTCAGGTCAAATACGTGAAATTGCAAAGGATCTCGTGAAGGCATTTCCAACACGTAAATTCCGTGACAGTTCACAACTCAGCGAAAAACACATTGAGACAGTCGTAAGCGAGGTTGTGGATCGCATTTGCAAAAGAAATGAGACGTAAACATTACAAATGTTCACCATAACTCCATGACATTAACAGCTGAAATCAAAAAGTTCGCAAAAAAAAGGGCAAAAGAGTTCAAATCTCTGTTGGATGCTGATCTGACGCTAGATGCAGCAGAAGCAGAAATCGCTGGCCAAAGGATTAGCTTCAAGTTTAATGTTGAACGGCGAGCCGCGTGGAAACTCTATGTTGAATTGAATACACGCATTACAACTCAGACCCTGGATAATTCCGATGGGTTTCTTCGAGAAGCACTGACGTCACTTCACGCTGTATTCGACATTACGCGCGGAATCCTTAAAGAAGCGGGACCGGAAGTCGCTCAGGGTAATGAGTCACTTGGTTTTTACGCAATGGAGATTCTGAATCAAGTGATTCGCCCCGTGCTGGTAAAATGGCATCCTACTCTTAGCCACTGGGAGGAACAACGCGAACGAAATGTATCTCCTATCGAACACGAACAGAAGTGGGCTCAAGCAAAGGCGCTTAGAAAAGACCTGGAGGCTACTCGTAAATCACTCTTGAAGTATTGCGAGGCCCTGTCCATTTTGGCGGGAGTATCAACCAAACCAAAAGGAGCATAGTTCATGGCAAAGCGCAAAGTATTCATTAGCTACCACCACAAGGGCGAGCAGAAAGTGGTTGATGACTTCATTAAGGAATTCAGCGACGACTATGATGTGTTTACCGACGAGTCCCTGGAACGTGCCGCCGACAGTGAAGACGCGGAATACCTTAATCAGGTTTGCCGAGACGCCATCGATGGGACAAGTGTTACTATCGTGATAATCGGCAAACAAACTGGGTGCCGTAAGTTCGTTGACTGGGAAATCAGGCATACCTTGTATAGGGAGCATGGACTCGTAGGTATATCCAGGCCTAGTCTTGCTGATTCTGATGCTTGTCTTCCTAAACGCCTAATTGATAATCGTAATTCTGGCTATACAAAATGGTACAAATACCCGACGAGCGCCGCCTCCCTGAAAAACATGATTGATGAGGCGTACAGTGCAGACACTAAAAAGATCGATAACTCACGCGAAAAAATGAAAAGGAATACGTCTTGTTGATTAGTGCTGTAAGGGAGAGGTTATCGATTGCCAGACAGATCAAGGCTGACCCGTTTAATCTATTTTACGATGCGTAGGATGCACTAGCGTCGCGACTACCAGGGAGTGTGTAAGCGACTGGCGGAAGTACTGGAAATTCAGGAACAATTTCCAGTAAATGCCGGAATACAATGGCTCGTTTGTGGACACAGGCTACCAGATTAAGTCCTGCACAGGCCCCGCCGGTGTGACGTGATGATGTTAATACCCCATCAGATTGCTGCTGGGTAGTTCATATCAAAAACGAGATCAGAAGCCCCTCTATTTAAATGGAGAATTGACCTGGATCAATTGCGTTGGCCTGGATGGCTGCCACTATCGGTTTCATTTCGTCACAGCAGGCTTTGCCAATGATTTCTCCATCACTATCCAAGGGGCCGGATAAGAACAATCCGTTTGATCTCAATAATACAGAGGCCTATCGCGCCTGGCGTGATCAAAAGCTTGCGGGCTATCCGACCTCAATTGAAGAGTTATTCATAGAGATTAAAGATCCACGGTCGCTGTCGGAAACGGAATATCAGGCCATCATACGATCCTGCGGCAAAACCAATATGGTGCTTTACAGCAGTGAAACCGTTGGCGATGCGGACAAAAACATCCCTCTGAAGCTGGCAAAACAACTGGGTTTGAATCACCTGGATCGCAACTGGCTGGCGGACGAAGAAGGGGTCACCAGCCTGACGGTCAGGCCCTCGGGGGAACGCAGCCACTATATTCCTTATACCAATCGGCCCATTCACTGGCATACAGACGGGTATTACAATTCCGCGCAGCGGCAAATCCACGGCCTGTTGCTGCACTGCGTCTCCAGCGCCGCCCAGGGTGGCGACAACGCATTACTGGATCACGAGATCGCCTATATCCTGATCCGTGATGAGAATCCTGATTATATCCGGGCGCTGATGGCGGATGATGCCATGACCATCCCGGCGCGGATCAATGAAACCGGTGCCGCCAGACCGGATGAACCCGGACCCGTTTTTTCCAACCACCCGACAAGTGGCGACCTGCACATGCGTTATACTGCACGCACGCGCAGTATAGTATGGAAAGACGATGCGCTGACTCTCGAGGCGGTAGTCTTTCTGTCGCAACTGCTCGACAGTGATTCAGGCTATATCTTTCGCGGTCGGCTGGAGCCCGGCATGGGCCTGATCAGCAACAATGTGTTGCATGATCGAACCGGATTTGAGAATGATGCCGTTCACGAACGTTTACTGTACCGGGCGCGTTTCCATGACCGAATCAGGGATACCGGAATACAAAGAGTTTATCAGGACTGAGGTGGCAAGATGACACTCGCTGATCGTGTCAACACTTTTGGCCAGGTTATGGTCGCCCGCCATGGCGAGCGTGTGCACAAAATTGCCATTGATGCCGGCTTCAGTTGTCCCAACCGCGATGGCAGCAAGGGCCGTGGTGGCTGCACCTTTTGTAATAATGTTTCTTTCAGTCCCAATGGCCGCAAACCGCCCTCTATTGCCGACCAGATTACCGCCGGCAAACAAGTGATAGGCAAGCGCACCGGCGCGCAAAAATATGTTGCTTATTTCCAGGCCTATACCAACACCTACGCCGATATTGAACGCCTGCGCGCCCAATATGATCAGGCCCTGGCCGAAGCCGATGTTATCGGCCTGTCTATAGGCACCCGGCCGGATTGTGTGCCCCCGGCGGTGCTGGACTTGCTGGCCACATATCGTGACCAGGGCTATGAAATCTGGCTGGAGCTGGGCCTGCAATCTATTTTTGATACCACATTGGAACGTGTCAATCGCGGTCACAGCCTGGTCGAATACGAACAGGCGATCAGAGAGGCGCAGGCCCGACACCTTAATATATGCACGCACCTGATCATTGGATTGCCGGGTGAAACAGAACGCCACGTCATTCAGAGTCTCGACCATGTGCTGGCACTGGGTGTGCAAGGATTAAAACTGCATCCGCTGCATGTGGTGAAAGGAACACGGCTGGCCAATGACTGGCGCCGTGGTGAATACCGGCCCCTGTCTTACGAGCAATACATCAACACGGTGGCGGATCTGATAGAACGCACTCCTCCGGAAATCATTTACCACCGTATTACCGGCACTGCATCGAAGAATATATTATTGGCGCCGGATTGGTGCGCCTGTAAGTGGAAAGTACTCAATGGCATTGAGTCGGTACTCCGCAACCGTCATACCCACCAAGGCAGCCACTGCGGGTCAAAGCTATCCCCGTCCACTATACTTGCAGATTCTCGCGCCGATGATCGCGGTCAATGTATTGCCCATACGCTATGATCGCCAACAAAAAAAAAATTGAACTCGTATGCCCTGCCGGTAATCTGCCGGCCTTAAAAGCAGCCGTCGATAACGGTGCGGATTGTGTCTATTTGGGCTTTCGCGACGGCACCAATGCGCGCAATTTTCCCGGACTGGGTTTTGATAATAAGGAACTCAGTCGCGCGATTGATTATGCCCACAACAAAGGCCGTAAGGTGTTGATGGCCATCAACACCTACCCCCGGCCCCACCAATGGCATCAATGGTGTCAAGCCATCGATCGCTCGGCCAGCCACAATGTCGATGCATTGATCCTGGCGGACCCCGGTCTGATGCATTATGCGGCCAGGACTTATCCTGATTTGCGCCTGCATTTGTCGGTACAAGGTTCCGCCACCAACCACGAAGCCATTGATTTCTATGCCAGGCATTATGCCATCCGGCGCGTGGTGTTGCCGCGGGTGTTGTCACTGTCACAAATAAAACAAGTCATCAAAAATACGGACGTTGAAGTTGAGGTCTTCGGTTTCGGCAGCCTCTGTGTGATGGTGGAAGGCCGTTGCACACTGTCTTCCTATGTCACCGGTAAATCACCCAATTCCAACGGCGTCTGTTCACCAGCGGAAGCCGTGCGCTGGGAGGAAACACCACAAGGACGCCGTTCGCGTCTTAATGGCGTGTTGATAGATGAATATGCGTCCGATGAACGGGCCGGTTACCCCACGTTATGCAAAGGTCGTTATATAGTTAACAACAATATCTTTTACGCGATTGAAGAGCCCACCAGTCTTAATATTCTGGAAATACTACCGCAACTCATACAGGCCGGTGTCGTGGCCATCAAGGTAGAAGGGCGGCAACGCAGTCCCGCCTATGTGGCGAGTGTGACGCATGTCCTGCGCGAAGCACTGGACCGGTGCATGACTGATCCCGACACCTTCCGCGTGCAGCCGGCATGGATGGCGCAACTGGATAAGGTCGCCGAAGGGGCCTGCCATACACTGGGTGCGTATCACCGGCCCTGGCAATAATCACTCATGATCGTATTTTCATAACACAGCGCTATATGTCTCGCATGCGACTTTCTTTAGGACCCTTGTTGTATTTCTGGAACCGGCAAACGGTGCTGGATTATTACAACATGATTGCGCAGTCTCCCGTGGATATTGTTTATCTGGGAGAAACCGTCTGCGCCAAGCGGCGCGAATTGCGAGGCGATGACTGGCTGGACCTGGCCGCCATGCTTGAAGATGCGGGCAAGGAAGTGGTGTTGTCGACCCTGTCACTGATCGAAGCAGAGTCGGATCTGGCGCAGGTAAAACGTGTTTGTCAAAACGGCCGCTACCAGATTGAGGCCAACGACATGGCCGCGATTAATTTACAAAGGCCCGGCGCCTCCTTCGTTGTTGGACCCCACATCAATACCTATAACAGCAGCATGTTGTCCCAGATGTCAGGCCTGGGCGCCAGGCGATGGGTGATGCCACTGGAGCTGAATGGCGAGAACCTCTTGGCCATGCAAGAACAGCGACCGGCTAATATGGAAACCGAGGTGTTTGTTTTTGGCCGTCTGCCGCTGGCTTTTTCCGCCCGCTGCTACACCGCGCGCGCCCATAATATCAGTAAAGATGACTGTGGTTTTTGTTGCCGTGAACATGAACAAGGCCTGCTGCTTTCCACCCGGGAGCAACAACCGTTCCTTGTTCTCAATGGCATACAGGTGCAATCGGCCCGGACTTACTGCCTGATTGATCAACTACCCCAGTTAGAGCAATTGGGTGTGGATATTCTTCGGCTATCGCCGCAGTTGCAGGGCATGACGGAAATTATTGACTTGTTTGACAAGGCGCGCCATCACCGACTTGAACCGGCATTGGCAATGAAATCACTCACAGACCATATGCCCACAGGTTCCTGTGATGGATATTGGTATGGCGATCCCGGTATGGATATTACGGCGTGAAGATTGCGCCTCACACTATTTACTAAGGAGTACGTAAGTATCCCGACATCATGCGATCACATACCGAACATTGGGTTCACGAAAGAAGGCCCGCACGAGATCCGGTGTTTTTTGTAGAAATCGCATGTGTCCAATGACC
>BTRG01000044.1:0-20832 GCA_036986275.1 Gammaproteobacteria bacterium
CAGGACAAAAAAACGGACTTCTGGTCAAACTCAAGTAGCCCTATAGCCGTGTTCAGGTTCTCGCTTCAAATCCAGGCTGAAATCCCTCCGGAGCATGAGGCTGTGAGAAATGCGGGCTAGTCACTCCATGGCCAGACAAACAAGGGGGTATTACCCGGATATCCCCATCACGTTACCAAGCGCGGCAATCGCCGTCAGAATGTATTTTCAAGAAGAGCGATTAGGGGACACCTACTTTGTAGCCGCACAAAAGGTGGCCAGAACCGCCTATTCATCACGACAACAACACCGCCATTAAGATTTTTTCTTGCTGCGCCTCAATCGTGACAGCAGTCGCCGCGCCATATCACCAAACATTTCCGTCTGTGTCGGATGCGGGTGTATAGCTTGCGCCACTTGCTCCAGTGTCATATCACCAGCGACCATCATCACGGCCTCACCTATCAATGTATCGGCATGATCAGCCAGGAAGTGCACACCAACAATGCGGTGGCTGTCTTTATCGGCAACAATCTTGATCATGCCGGTGGTTTCGTTATTGATCATAGCCTTGGCATCTATGCTCATGGGCGTCTTCACTTCCACCGGATTCATACCCCGGGCCCTGGCCTGATCGACAGACAGGCCGACAAAGGCGGCCTGCGGACGAGTGAAGATGACGCCGCAATCCTTGTCCTGATCATAGGCCATGGGCTCACCCAGCAACATGCCGGCCGCCACACGACCCTGCTGACCGGCGGTATGGGCCAACATCAGGCCACCGACCACGTCACCGACGGCAAAGATATGCGGCTTATTGGTGCGGCAGAATTTATCAACCGTGATAACGCCTTTGTCTGTAGCAATGCCAACCTTGTCCAGGTTCAGGGGTTCCAACACCGGGCGCTTGCCCGTGGCCATGATCACATAATCACATTTAAAGTTACATACCTTGCCTTCGCTGTCTTCATAGCTCAACGTCATGGCGCCGGGCTTGCCTGAAATTTTCCTGACCTTGGCCGAAGTGACCACGGTCATATTCCTTTCATCATTCAGCAATGCCGCGATATTTTTTGCAATCTCGGGTTCGACTTCGGCCAGTGGCCTGTCCAGTGCTTCCAGTACCGTGACCTTGGCGCCGAAGTCGGCAAAGATTTGCGCCATCTCCAGTCCAATGGCGCCGGCGCCGATCACACCCACTTTCGCGGGCGCTTTCTTTAATGTCCAAACCGTATCAGATGTCAGCACACCCTTGCTGTCCGCGCCTTCAATCGGCGGCACGAAAGGCGGTGCCCCGGTAGCGATGACCGCCGCACCAAAGGTCAGGGTCTTTTTCTTTTTCTTGCTGGCGCCATATTCGGCGCGGATATGCGGATCATCACTGTTGCCAGAGGTGTCCACTTCGATACTGTGCTCCGAGACAAAACGGGCGAAACCTTGCATGACATCGATCTTCACCCCCTTGTCGGTCTTCAGCGCCATCTCGCCACGGGTCTCTAATATATGGCGACGCGTCTTCTCCAGCCTGGCCCAGGACAAGGTCGGCCTGGTCGTCCCCTGTACACCGAGATGACTATCATGGGCCCTGTCGCGTATGCGATCCGCCGCGGCGCGCCAGGCCTTGGAAGGAATACAACCGCGCCACAGGCATTCGCCACCGGGGAAAGGGGCATCGTTAATCATGGCGACCTTCTTGCTATGTTGCGCCAGATCGCGGGCGCAGTCTTCGCCACCCGGTCCGCCGCCAATGACAACACAATCGTAGTCCCAATCACCCGTGGGGATATCCACGCTGGGTGCTTCGACCGCGGCAGGCCGGCTGACGGGGGTGCCCGTTAGCCATGAAGGTTCCTCTACCAGTTCTTTAAAGGCCTTCAGGAACTTGGCCGCATCGGCGCCATTCACAATGCGATGGTCAGCTGTCACTGTCACGGGCATACCCTCCGGTCCGGTGGTGGCAATCGCAAAGATTGCCGATGTGCCGGGTGTCGGGATGGCATCAAAATGCGAAACACCCATCATACCCATATTGGAAATGGTAAAGGTGGGGTTGGAATACTCATCCGGTTTCAAGCGGCGTACGCGCGCACGATTCACTAAATCCTTCCAGGTCTCGCTCAAATCAACCAGGTCACGATTCACGACATCGCGCAACACAGGCACCACCAGTCCCATACCTTCTGTTTCCACGGCCAGACCGACATCCACCTGGTCGCGTTCCACAATGCGGTCTTCATGCTGATAGACGGCGTTCACTTTTGGAAACTGCTGAATCGCCAATGCCGAGGCCTTGGCCAGGGCCACGGTTAATGAATAGCCCTTGCTCTTGGAGACCTGTTTCAATAGTAAAGGATCTACATTCATGGTCACACGGAACAGCGGCATGGACAGCGAGTACTCCATATTATGGGAGACCGCTTTCTCCATACCGTCCATGGGACGACCCTCGCCCGGCACCTGAAAAATGCGCTGGGTGGAGGTTTTCTGGACGTTACTATTCAAAACATCGGCCGCGACAATGATGCCGTCCAGACCGCTACCGGTAATACTGTTGAGGTCTATGCCATGGGCGCCCGCCAGCTGTCGCGCATACGGTGTGGCCTTGCCGGCACGGGGTCGTGGCGCCGGCGTGGCGCCATGCGGCATGGCGGGGATACGGGTCTTGGCCTTGGGTGTTCCCGAAGGCTCCGATTTCGGTCTTGCTGACGGGGCCGGTGCTACAGTTGAAGTCGTTGCGGTTTTCTTGCTATCCATGACGGCGGCAGCATCAGCCACCAGAAAGGCGATGGCTTCGCCGACAGCAACAACACTGTCTTCTTCGGCCACCGGGCCGGAGAGATACCCCTCACGAAAAACCTCCACATCCATAACGGCCTTGTCGGTTTCAACGGTAGCCACGACGGCGCCACGCTCCACCTTGTCGCCCACATTCACTTCCCAGCTCACCATGGTGCCCTCGGTCATGGTGTCAGAGAGTTGTGGCATTTTGATCGGGTGTGCATCGGCCGGTATTTCATCTTGCTGCCCGGAATTCTGCGCCTCGGGTGTAGTTGGCGCTTCGACGGGGTCGGGAGTCGAGGCTGGTGCCGTGGCTTCGCTTTGCACCTCATCCTTACTCGCCACCAATATCCCCATGGCATCACCTACGGCAATGACGGAATCAACAGCCGCCAGCGGCCCTGAGAGATAGCCTTCGCGAAATACCTCTACGTCCATGATGGCCTTGTCGGTTTCTACCGTCGCCACCACGGTACCACGCTCTATAAAATCACCAATATTCTTTTCCCAGGACACAACAGTGCCTTCCGTCATGGTGTCGGAAAGCTGCGGCATTTTTATAGTGTAGGAATCAGCCATGCAATACTCTGTTCTTTTATTGTTAGCAGCTAATTAGAGCCGGCGCCTTTGGGCACCGGCTCAAGCTACGGTATTAAATCTTGCCCAAAGCCTTGAGTGCGCCCTGATAGACATCGTCGACATCGGGAATCGCGGCCTGTTCCAGCTTGTGGTTATACGGCACCGGCACATCGGCGGCATGCACGCGCACCGGCTGCGAATCCAGCGCATAAAAACAATCTTCGAGTACAGTCGCCATGATCTCAGCGCCGACACCGACCGGTGCTTCGTCTTCTTCGGCAATCAATACACGATGGGTCTTTTCGACTGAACGACGTATGGCCTCACGATCCAGAGGTTTCAGTGCGCGCAGATCCAGCACTTCAGCCGATACACCATCGGTCTCCAAACGCTTGGCCGCTTCCAGGCACAGGTGCACACTGAAGTTATAACCGATGAGCGTGATGTCACTGCCTTGCCGCACGATTTCGGCGCCCTCTAATGGTCGAAAGAATTCCTCATCTGGCACTTCTTCCTTGAGGTTATACATGCGTTCATGCTCGATAATGATTACCGGATCATTACAACGCACCGCGGACTTCAACATGCCGCAAGCATCCAGCGGGCCACGAGGTGTTACCACGCGCAGGCCGGATGTGCTCATGAACATACGCGCCAGGCGTGCTGAGTGTTGGGCTGCCAATTGATGCGCGGTACCGCCTGGGGTGCGCATGACGATGGGACATTGCACACGACCACCGGACATATAACGAATCTTGGCGGCGGCGTTGATCAAGGTATCCAGCGCCAGCAACGCAAAGTTAATGGACATGATTTCGATAATGGGGCGCATGCCCGTCATGGAAGCACCAATACCGATGCCAGTGTAGGAGTTCTCGGAAATCGGCGTATCAATAATACGTTGCTCACCGTACTTTTCGAACAGGCCGGACGTGGCCTTATAGGTACCCCCGGCGACGCCGATATCTTCGCCCATGGCGATTACCAGCTTGTTGTTGGCCATTTCCTCGTCATGGGCCCGGCGTATGGCCTCCCAATATGCAATCTCTGCCATCACTTACCCCTTATTGTTGCAGTGGACCAATCCAGCGCGGATCAGGATTGTCGTCCAGAACGTATTTCGTCAAGTCCTCAACCTTGGGCTCGGGACTCTCTTCGGCAAACTTGATGATGTCGTTCTCGATCTCGTCATCTATTTCCTTTTCCATGGCCTTGATGTCCATGGCCTTGATCGTACTGGCATCGATCAAACGCTTGCTGTAGATCTTGATGGGGTCGCGTTTCTCCCATTCGGCCTCTTCTTCCTTGGTGCGATAGGACTTGGAATCGGACATGGAGTGGCCACGATAACGATATGTCATGAACTCGATGAAGTACGGACCCTTACCACTACGCACATAGTCGACCGCTGTTTTTGCTGCTTCCATAACGGCATCGATATCCATGCCATCGTGCTGGCTGGATTCGATATTGTAGGCATGGACGCGTTTGTACTGGTCCACCTCGGCGGTAGAACGCTCGATGCGGGTACCGATGGCGTATTGGTTGTTCTCACAAACAAACAACACTGGCAGATTCCAGACCTTGGCCATATTCATGGTTTCATGAAACGTGCCCTGGTTATTGGCGCCATCCCCGAGAAAACAGATCGCAATCTGGTCAGTCCCTTTATGCTTGCAACCCATGGCCAAACCCGCGGCCAACGGAAAGGGCTGACCCACCAGAGCATAGCCGCCCATGAAATTCTGCGTCGGATCGAAAATATGCATGGAGCCGCCACGGCCTTTGGAAGAACCGGTCTCCTTACCAAAGAGCTCGGCCATAATCTCACGTGCCGGGACTCCGGATTTCAGGGCATGGACATGGTCGCGATAACCGGTAATAACGAAGTCATTCTTCTCACCCATGCCCACTCGCGCCATCTCCAGTACACCGGTGGCCACGGCCTCCTGGCCTGAATAAAGATGAAGAAATCCGCCGATCTTGCGTTCCACATAGGCCTCGAAACAGCGATCCTCGAAACGGCGATAAAAAATCATTTCGCGCAACAAGCGCTTTGGGTCAGCTGCGTTCATGAATCTCCCATTACTGTCAGGTGGGCGGGGAATTATTATTAAATCAGGCAACCCTCTAAGGCAATGCGAGGCATAGAGGTCCTGAAAAGGCGCCGGTATGATCGTTTTTTTGCCCATGGAGGTCAAGGCATTGATTTTAACCGCTATAGCGTGCCTATTTCATTGAATTTTATACCCCTCGGCAATTGCTGGCCCAAATGAGGGGAAATACCGTACACCGCTAATACGAGGGATTTGCACGATTCTTTATCGTCAAAAGACAGTTTTTCCAGGCGTTTGCATGGCAGCGTCTCACCAACACCCAGATAAACTGCCCTTGAAAGAACAATTCCCTCACTAACAGCGATGAGGCTAACCGCCTGTGAGACAGGGTACTCGCTTGTATTCTCACCCATTCTGACTTAGATTAGCGCCCGATCAAATTACTCAACTATTCCAGAGCGGGTTTATCCTGCTGAATCAATAACTTAGTAGGGGGATTGCCATGAAAAATCCATTGGACTCCGTTACCGGCACCATCGTCTCAGGCATCGTGCTGACCGTGATACTTTATTATGTAGTGCGCAACTTCCTGATTGCCATCGGTTAAGCCAAAACCTCAGCCACACTGACAGACACAGATTATTTCTGCATAAGCTGACGGCTTATGCACACACCTTGGAGAACAAATAATGGATATTTACCTGATTCTTGACCGCTGGGTGCATGTGCTGGCCGGCATTACCTGGATAGGCCTGCTGTACTATTTCAACTTCGTGCAAGTACCCTCCATGGGCAAGGCCAAGGCCGATGGCATCGCTGCCGACATCGTACCCAAGGTCATTGCCCCCAAGGCCCTGCTCTGGTTCCGCTGGGCCGCACTGCTTACCTGGCTAAGTGGTTTCTCTTACTTGTACGGCCTGGGTATTGCGGGCGATGCGTTCATGCTCAAAGGCAACGCTTCTATCATTGGCATGGGCGCCTGGTTGGGCACCATCATGCTGTTCAACGTCTGGGTGTTGATCTGGCCAAACCAGAAAAAAGTACTGGGTATTGTTGAGGCCTCAGATGATGAAAAAGCCAAAGGGGCCCGTGTGGCCCTGCTGGCCTCTCGCACCAACACCATGCTGTCCATCCCCATGGTCTTCTTTATGGTCGCGGGCCCACATGGCGTCACGTTGTTCAGCTAAACCCTGGCTGCGGAGTTTAGTATGTAAGGCCCGGTCCCACCGGGCCTTTTCATTTTCAGCTGGTTTTGCGCTTGGCAGACAGGGAATAACTGACTAGAATTCCATACTTACAACGATAAGAACATGTTGGCGCCCTACCGGGCGCCTTTTCCTTTTTATGACCCTTTTGAAAACAATGACAACGACACCGTTAATGAATGTGATTAATCGACTCCCTGTCAGTTTCGCACGCGGCGAAGGTGTGTGGCTGTGGGACGAGAATGATAAACAATATCTCGATGCCATGTGTGGTGTTGCCGTGTGCAGCCTGGGACACAGCCATCCTGCCGTCACTGCCGCTGTCTGCGATCAGGCCGGCCGATTGATGCACACCTCCAACTGGTACAACATCACATTGCAGACACAGCTGGCCGACAAACTCTGCGCGCTGTCTGATATGGACAACGCCATCTTTTGCAATTCAGGCGCCGAGGCCAACGAAGCCGCCATTAAACTGGCGCGGCTTTATGGCCACCAGAAGGACATACACAACCCCGCCATTATTGTCACTGAAGACAGTTTTCACGGCCGCACACTGGCAACACTCACGGCGACCGGGAACCGCAAGGTGCAAGCCGGTTTCGAACCCCTGGTGCCCGGTTTTGTTCGCACCCCCTTTGATGATCTTGACGCCATTAATCAGGTCGGCGATGTCAACCCGGACGTGGTGGCCGTATTGGTTGAACCTGTACAAGGCGAAGGTGGTGTCATCATTCCTGACGACAATTACCTCAAGGGCCTGAGAGAGATCTGCGATCAGCGAGGCTGGTTACTCATGCTGGATGAGATCCAGACAGGCATGTGTCGCACCGGTCAGTGGTTTGCCACACAACATGAAGATGTCAGACCTGATGTCATGACCCTGGCCAAGGCTCTGGGTAATGGCTTCCCCATCGGCGCCTGCCTGGCACGAGGCAAGGCCGCGGGTGTGTTCGGACCGGGCAATCACGGTACCACCTATGGCGGCAATCCCCTGGCCTGCCGTGCGGCTCTAGCTGTGCTTGAGGTTATGGAAAAGGACAATCTGGCCCAGCGTGCACAGACACTGGGTCTGCGCATGCTGCGGGGCCTGCGGCAAGGGCTTGAGGATATCGAAGGAATTACAGACATACGGGGTCGGGGTCTGATGTTGGCTGTAGAACTGGACCGGCCCTGCTTCCCTGTCATGGAAAACGCACTGCAAGCCGGACTACTGATCAATGTCACGGCGGGCAATGTCGTCAGGTTATTGCCGCCTATTATTCTTAGCGATGACGAGGCCGATCAGGTCATTGCCGGTGTCGTTAAACTGATACGTGAATTTCTTGGTCACTAGCTAGCCGAACACCTATGCAAACACGCCACTTTCTCAGCCTGACGGATCTGACAGCCGACGAATTACGACGACTGATAGGTCGTGCCATCCGCCTGAAAGATCTGCAGAAGCGTGGTGAAGTCTATGAACCTCTACGCAATCGCATGATGGCCATGATTTTCAACAAGTCTTCCACGCGTACCCGTGTTTCCTTCGAAACCGGCATCACACAACTGGGTGGAAACAGCATGTTCCTGTCGCCTAGTGATACTCAACTCGGTCGTGGCGAACCCATTTCTGACACCGCTCGCGTATTGTCACGCATGGTGGATGTCATTGCCGTACGCACACATAGCCATGAAGAAGTGGAGACCTTTGCGCGTTATTCACAGGTGCCCGTCATCAATGCACTTACTGATCGCTACCATCCCTGTCAGTTGCTGGCGGATATACAAACTTACATTGAGCACCGTGGCGAGATTACAGGTAGCACCATCGCCTGGATAGGTGACGGCAATAACGTCTGTCACTCCTGGATGAATGCCGCCATGCTGCTGGGCTTTACCCTGCGCATCACGGCACCCGCGGGCTACCATCCCGATGCCGTTTTGCTCGATACCTGTGCCAGCAATGTAGTACTGGTCAATAGCCCCATCGAAGCCGCTGAAGGTGTGGATGTCATCGTCACCGATACCTGGGCCAGCATGGGTCAGGAAGAAGAAAAGCAGCAACGCGAAGTGGACTTTCGTGGCTATTGTGTTGACCAGAAACTCATGGCGCGCGCCAAACCTGATGCCCTGTTCATGCACTGTCTGCCTGCCTACCGTGGCACGGAGGTTGCGGCTGAAGTCATAGATGGTCCACAAAGTGTCGTCTGGGACGAGGCCGAGAACCGACTCCATGCCCAGAAGGCATTGCTGGAATTTTTACTGGTTCAGGGTCCGGCCAACTAGACCATAAAAGTTTTATGTACCATTCTCCCCATGGCTGAATGAGATTTGTTATCATCCAGCAAAACAATCAGGCTGTCGCCGTGTCCGAAGACTCCCTTACTCTTACAAACATAGAATGTCAGATTGATGGCCGCCCTGTTGTGCGCGGCCTCAGTATGCACGTGAAACAGGGTGGCATCGCCTGCCTGCTCGGCCCCAGCGGCTGCGGCAAGACCACCGTGTTGCGCTCCATCGCCGGGTTTCAGCCACTCGATAGTGGCAATATTACTATCGTCGGTAAACACGTCTCCGGCTCAGGGGTTCATCTACCCCCGGAAAAAAGGCGCGTGGGCATGGTGTTCCAGGACTATGCACTGTTCCCCCATCTGACGGTGGCAGGCAATGTCGCCTTTGGCCTGCGCAATATCTCACGGGAGGAGAAGTCCGAAACTATCGATCAGCTGCTGCAGACTGTCGGCCTGAGTGATCTCGGTGAACGTTATCCGCATGAACTCTCTGGTGGACAACAGCAACGTGTGGCCCTGGCCCGGGCCCTGGCCCCACAACCTGATCTCATCCTGCTGGATGAGCCCTTTTCCAATCTGGATGTGGAACTGCGCGAACGCCTGAGCTATGACGTGCGCAATATCCTCAAGGCACGGGGCACCACCGCGGTACTGGTGACTCACGACCAACACGAGGCCTTTGCCCTGGGCGATCTGGTCGGTGTCATGTCCGAGGGTCAGATTCTACAATGGGACACCCCCTACAACCTGTATCACGAGCCAAGTTGCCGTTTCGTGGCCGATTTTATCGGCCAGGGCGTGTTTCTGAATGGTACCTTACTGGCGCCGGACACCGTGGAAACGACCATAGGTATACACAAGGGCAACCGAGCCTATAATTGGGACCTGGGCACCAGGGTTGAAGTCCTGTTTCGACCCGATGATATTGTGCCCGATGCCGACAATGCGCTGCAGGGCGAAATCATCAACAAGGCCTTCAAAGGGGCTGAAATCCTCTACACCCTGCGCCTGCCGACGGGCGACGAGTTGTTGTCACTATTTCCCAGCCACGCCGACCACACCCTGGGAGAGCGCGTGGGGATACGGGTAGAAAACGACCATCTGGTGGTCTTCCCGGCCTAAACCCTGAAAACCCGTGTAATCACTGTCGCTTTAGAGGCTTTTGTCCTACACTAGTTGGTGCTGGAGGGGGTTCCGCGTGAGCAAAAAAATACTGCGCCTGTTAATCATTGACGATACACCGGACGATGCCGATCTGCTGGCCAAGCAACTGCGGCTGGCACGTTTCATGCTCAAAACCCGGCGCGTCACTGACGCCACCGGCATACAGCAAGCCTTCGAAAAAAACCGCTGGGATGCTGTCGTAACCGACTTTCGGCTGCAAAGCATCAACGCGCGCATCACCGTGGACCAGATCAGCAAACTGAATGCTGATGTCCCCGTCATCGTATATACCAACGCAATCACTGACGACGAACTGCTGAACATCATGCGCGCCGGTGCCCGCGACGTGGTCCTGAAGAACAATCCCGCACGCATCATTCCTGCCATAGAACGTGAACTCGCCATCGCTCAGGAGCGCAAGGAATACCGGCGCGCCAGTCGCGCCATGAAGGAAATGGAGAAGAAGCATCAAGCCATGGTGGAAAACTCACGCGAAGCCGTGTGTTACTGTCATGACGGCATGCATACCGAAGTCAACCAGGCTTATCTGTCATTGTTTGGTTATGACAACATGGAGGAGCTTGAAATAGTTCCCGTCATGAATCTCATTTCCAAACAGGACCAGTCCAGGCTCAAGGATGCCTTGCGTAAACTTGGCAAAGGCAAAGCCATAGAACCACTGGAGCTGACTGGCATCAAAAAAGATGGTAGCGAACACAGTATTGAAATTGCCCTGGTTCAGGTAACAGTCAATAGTGAGCCCTGCATCCAATTTACTGTTAGCGATATTTCCAAGCGCAAAATGGCCGAGAACCGGTTGCAATATCTGACCCAGCGCGACCCGTTAACAGGACTCTACAATCGCCATCATTTTGGCAAACTGCTGTCCGAAGCCATTACACACAAGGAACATCATGCCCTGGTGTATGTGGATATCTATGAACTGAAAACCATCGTCAACAAGCTGGGCTATACCACAGGTGATCGTATTCTACTCAAGCTCAGCAAGCTACTGCGCGACACCCTGGGTGATGATGCCTTGCTGGCACGTCTGGGCGGTGAAGAATTTGCTTTATTACTCAACGGCGATGAGCCGGCTGCCATGCGCATTGCTGTGCAAATCAAAAAGACCCTGGAAAACAATCCGGTTACTGAGAAAGAACAGACGCATCGATTACGATGTGCTGCCAGTGTTACCATGATTGATGAAAATTCCGGTGGCGTTCAGGATATTCTGACCCGTGCAGTCGGTGCCTGCGAACAGGATAAACCCAAGGCCAAGGTGACGCCTATCGCGCCCACGGGTCGGGTGCTGGATACCGGTTCCAATGAGGCTGCTGAACTCACTCTGGAACCAGTACCGGCTGACGAAACACCTGATGCACCTGCACCGGAGGTCAAACCTGCAACATCGGCCGTGCCGGAGGGTTTTCCCGCTGACCCTGAACCTCAGCCGTTATCAATTGATGACGAACCTCCAACCTGGGAGAAAAGGATTCAGGCTGCACTGGATAACGACCACTTTCATCTCGTCTACCAACCCATTATCAGCCTGCATGGGGAATCCGAAGAATTCTTCGAGGTACTGCTGCGCTTAACAGGAGAGAATGGAGAACAAATTACACCCGGCACCTTCATCCCGGAAGCCGAGAAGACCGGGCAGATGCATGCCATAGATCGCTGGGTCATCAAGCGTGCGGTTGAAACATTGACCATACAACACGCGGAAGGCAGGCAAACGACCTTCTTTATTAATGTTGCTGCTTCAGCCTTTAGCGATGATACACTGCCACCCCTCATCAAATCCTTTATCAGCGCAACAGGTATGGAGCCTGCGTCACTGGTCTTTGAATTTAATGAAAGCGATATCAAGGCGAATGACGAAGAAGCCAGCCAGCTGATCGCCGACATTGCTGACCTGGGCTGCCCCATCTCTATAGACAACTTTTCCGGCGACCTGGGCTGCTTGTTAGGACTGCCTCGTCATACCATTAAATACGTCAAACTACGTGGCAACCTCGCGCAATACAACAATGAAGAACAAGGGGCCCTGAAGGAATCACTCAATGCCACGCGCAAACTGGACATCAAGATTGTTGCCAAAGAAGTGGAAGATGCCAGCAATCTTTCAACTATCTGGTCTTTCGGTTTCGATTACGTACAAGGCAACTACTTCCAGGCTGCAGACAATACACTGGACTACCAGTTTGCCGAAGACGATGAGACTACGCTCTCTTCCGACACCGCCTCCTCTTCCTGGAGCGCCTAGTTACCACCTTACCTGACCGGGGACTGCCGCAAATTTTATCCATGCAGTTAGAATGATGTCCGGACAATTTATATACACCATGCAAGGTGTGACCAAGGTCGTACCGCCCAAGCGCGAAATTCTTCGCGATATTTCACTATCCTTTTTTCCCGGCGCCAAGATTGGTGTACTGGGTCTGAATGGCTCGGGCAAATCCACACTGTTGCGCATTATGGCCGGTATAGACAAGGAGTATGATGGTGAAGCGCGTCCAGCACCCAGGATTAAAGTCGGCCACCTGCCGCAAGAACCCCAACTAGACCCTGGTAAAGATGTGCGTGGTAATGTCGAGATTGCCCTCGGTCACATCAAGGAGGCATTAGGCAGATTAAATGAGGTCTATGCTGCTTACGCGGAAGAAGATGCGGACTTCGATGCCCTGGCCAGGGAACAGGCCGAGCTGGAGGCCATCGTACAGGCAGCCGATGGTCATAACCTGGAACGCAAACTGGAAATTGCCGCCGATGCCCTGCGCCTGCCACCCTGGGACGCTGACGTCAGCAAGCTCTCAGGGGGTGAGAAACGTCGTGTAGCCCTGTGTCAGTTATTGCTCTCCAGTCCCGATATGCTGTTGTTGGACGAACCCACTAACCACCTGGATGCCGAATCGGTTGCCTGGCTGGAACGCTATCTGCAGGAATTCCCCGGTACTGTGGTGGCCATTACCCATGATCGCTACTTTCTGGATAATGCCGCCGGTTGGATACTGGAACTGGACCGGGGCCATGGCATCCCCTGGGAAGGGAATTATTCTTCCTGGCTGGAACAAAAAGAGAACCGCCTGCGAACAGAAGAGAAGCAGGAAAGTGCCCGCCAGCGTGCCATGAAACACGAACTGGAATGGGTGCGCAGCAATCCCAAGGGACGGCATGCAAAAAACAAGGCGCGCCTGACAGCCTATGAAGAAATGATCTCTCAAGAATTCCAGAAACAAAATACAACCAAAGAGATCTTCATTCCCTCCGGTCCACGATTGGGTGACTTGGTAATTGAAGCGAAAGCTGTCAGCAAAAGCTTTGGCGATCGGTTGCTCATAGACGATCTGAATTTCAAGCTGCCACGCGGTGGCATTGTTGGCATCATAGGACCCAATGGCGCCGGCAAGACTACCCTGTTTCGCATGCTGACCGGCGAAGAACTGCCCGATTCTGGCGAGCTACGCATAGGCGAAACCGTGCAACTGGCCTATGTCGATCAGAGTCGCGATGCACTGGATGGCAATAAAACCGTGTGGGAGGAAATCGCCGATAGCCAGGACACCATCTTACTGGGCAAGAAAGAAGTGCAATCTCGTGCTTATGTCGGGCAATTCAATTTCCGCGGCAGCGATCAGCAGCAGCTGATCAAGAATTTATCCGGTGGTGAACGCAACCGCGTGCATCTGGCCAAGCTGCTGAAGAGCGGCGGCAATGTCTTGTTGCTTGACGAACCCACTAACGATCTTGATGTAGAAACCCTGCGCGCACTGGAAGAAGCATTGCTGGATTTCGCCGGTTGCGCCGTGGTCATCTCCCATGACCGTTGGTTCCTAAACAGACTGGCCACCCATATTCTGGCCTATGAAGGCGACAGCAAGGCTGTCTGGTTTGAAGGGAATTTTGATGAGTACGAGGCCGATAAAAAACGACGTCTGGGAGATGACGCCGATCAACCACACCGTATTAGATACAAGAAACTGGCGCACTGATTCTCACGATATCGTCCGGAGCGGGCTCACCGCGGGCCAAACAGGCGGTTCCGCCCCTGCAGATGCACCGCACTCGTCAAACAAGTTATTGTCGCCAACCCTCGCCAGATTTTATAAGCGGTCATCTCCCTCGGCATGACCCGTTGAACCGGGTATTCCAGCGGGAAATAGCCTATTGAGAAATTCTATACGCCCATTGTCAGGATGAATTACCAATTAAAAGGCGCATCGCCCATAGTAGGGCCATAACCATATGAATTATCCGCCATAACCATCATGTTGGAGGTTTACCTTGAGTACTGAATCTACAGAAGCTGTCGCTACAATTGATAATAGTGGTCGCACCATGGGTATGCTAGCGATGGCCACTGCGCCGCTGGCCTTATTAATAAGTCCGGTCTTGTTTACACTGCTCGGGTTCTTCCTGGTATTGATGGGACTGACCGTCTCCACTCCCGAGCAAAGACATTTCAGCTTCATTGGCCTCGCCGTAGCGGTAACAGCCGGTGTCATTGGCTATGTCTTCCATACACCCATTGTGTAAAGCAATACACCTGTTGTGAAAAAGCCCGCCTAAAGCGGGCTTTTTTGTGCTACCCCAAACGCTGAATCACACAACCGGGAATGCTCCCCGTATAGCTGCTATTCCCTGCAAGCTAATGCCACTGCTCGGCGCGTATAAAGTTCTGGAGTATGGCCCTGATCACTTGCGGCATGTGTTCGCGCCGAAAGATATGCCCGGCGTCATCGATCCAGAGCGTGCGTACATCGGGAATCAAGCGTGCATATTTCTCTGCATGCGAAAAAGATAAAATCGGGTCAGCCTTGCCATGTATCACCAGCGTGGGGACTTTTATTATGGAGAGTTCTTGCAGGCGCGAACCCGATGCCTGTATCGCCGCAAAGTGTTGAGCCACTGCATAAGGACTCAGCCCACGGCGCTTGCGTATCTCATAAAGCACAATATCCGCCACGGGTTTTACATCTTCATTTCTTAATTCATCGCTCAACATCAGCGACTTAAAACCCAACACCATTTTGATTAAACCGGCTTCGGAACCCGTAACACCATATTTTAGAACCAGACGAATGGAATTCAACAGAAAATCAGGTGCCTGTTTAGCCAGCTCCGGGTCATCGAGATATCCAGAGGACGACATGGAAGTCAGTGACAACACGCGACCGGGGTAACTGATCGCCAGACGCTGCCCTACCATACCGCCCATGGAAGTACCGATCACATGTGCGCGCCTGACACCGGCGGCATCCAGCACCGCCAATGCATCAACCGCCAAATCTTCCAGCGTATACGGCTGCTCAGCACTCCAGTCCTGCATCCAGTCCGACATACCCAGTCCACGATAGTCATAGCGGATCACCCGATAACCGGCGGCCACCAGCGGATCAATGTACTCCCGGCGCCAGAACAGGCCACTCGATGCCGCCCCCATGATCAACAGTACCGTTGCCTTGGGCGTACCTTTAGGTGCGATCACTTCATACCAGATCTTAACGTTACCGGATGTTGCTATCCCGGTTTGCCCTATCACCAGTTCACTCGGGCCGGATTCAATCGCCTGCTCGATAATAACATTTGTATTCGGAGGCAGAGTCGGACCACCTGAGAGAAAGGCGGCCAATGTCATGGCCAGCACTATAATCAGGGCACCAAGACCAAGCAGGATCTTTTTAATCATTTTGATTTTTCTTCCGCAGGACCGCCTTCTGGATTGTTCCTGGAATGCCTGCACGGAAACGACATTGCCCCAGGAGTACCGACATACACAATGGAGTATGATTTTTCTATAGGGCGGACAATATATTCATACAACACAATATTATGATTCATCGCAATCCTTATATTTTAATACTGTACTTGTCCCACCGTCCCTGTGTCACAACCCAGGAAGAATATGATGCGCGTGTCGAGTGCGACCACAAGTGAGATCGGCGACTCAGCGGTCTTCCTCGTCCTGGTAATAGCCTATGATTTTCTGTTCCATGGAATATACGGTTATCTTGCGCTGTGTTCCTTGCTGCTATAGGCCTCAGCCTCGACAAAAACACGGCCAATGTCAGGAAAGCGCTCCTTAATGGTCCTGTCCAGCATGCCAACGGCGCGCTCAATCTCGCCAGCCGGGACATGGTCATAAAAATCAATGCTGACATTTACTAAAATATAGTCTGGCCCCATATGCATGGTCAGCACTTCATTGACATTGTTCACTTCCTCAAAGGCCATAGCCAGTTTACGTACCCCCTCTACCACCTCGGGATGGGCGGCCTCACCTATTAACAGGCCCTTGGTTTCCACCGCCAGCCAGATGGCTGTAGCGCCCAGGATGAGACCAATCATAATGGAAGCCAGTCCATCGAAGATCAAGACTCCGGTATACTGCCCGAGCGCTGTGGCGATCAACGCCACAAATAAACCCAACAAGGCGGCAGAGTCCTCGAATAGCACTACAAACATCGCCGGGTCCTTGCCCTCCTGCACAGCACTGATATACCCACGCCGACCCTTGGCATGAGTGAACTCCTTCAACGCAAACCACCAGGCTCCGCCTTCAAAGACTACGGCAAAACCCAAAACAATGTAGTTGATAATGACATTCTCCACCGGCCGCGGGTCTAACAAGCGATTCACACCCTCATAGATGGAAATACCCGCACCCACAGCGAAGATGAGGATAGCAACAACGAAGGACCAGAAATAAATCTCCTTGCCGTATCCAAAAGGGAAGGCCTCATCCGCCGGCCTCCCGGATCGTCTCAAGCCATAAAGCAGCAGCACCTGGTTGCCGGTATCGACGATTGAATGCACACCCTCAGAAAACATGGCCGAACTGCCCGTCATGGAGGCAGCGACAAATTTTGTAATGGAAATGAGGGTGTTTCCTATCAGTGCAGCAATAATAACTTTCCTGGAACTGGAGTCAGGCATGGTGTGTGTTTCTTTTTTATTTATCAGGCGTTTTAATTACGAGGAAAGACTCATACGCTCCATAATGTAACACAGGCAGTCCTGGCGTATGGCACGGGCATTCACCGTCAACATGGACGGCATCATGGGCGCCGCCGTGCGTAACTCACCATTGCTGATATTAAAGAACCGCTGATATACATCTCTGCCCTGCTCATCGCGTACATCCAGTCGAATCACTTCCCGTGACCGCACCCACCCCAACAGTGTCTGTTCCGGCAGTTCACGGAAATTCAGGTAGTCCAGGTTGTCTATGAACTGGATGTCACTGTCCCCGGCCTTGAATTCAAAACTGATGGCATCCGGGACCTTGGCGATGGCAACAGTATGAAACAGATCAATATCACCATGGGTCACGGGATGCGCTGGATGTTCTGACAGGCGCAGGGCCGCACCCAGGAATTCCACCGCGTGTTGCATGCCATGGGGTTGACCGGGTTGACCGCATTCTGCTGTCACCGCCGGACACAGGGCCGAGAAGGCTCGGGACTGTACATTATCAGGCTTGGTGAAATAAACCACGGAACGGCTAAAGAGACGGGCGAGATGCAAAAAGGGATCGTCCAATTTATTAACACAGGCATAATGCGGATTGGTGCCGGTGTTGTTGTGCACATCCAGACTGGCAAACACTCCGCGTTGTTTCATGATATCTGTCACTTGTTGCATCATTTTATGCTCGGGGGTGACGGTATCCCCTTTGTGAACCCGCCAGATACGGTTGTAGTCAGGCTGATGGCCGAGATAGCGCTGACCATAACGGGCAGCTTCAATATTTCCAATAAACAGAGACAGGCAGCGTGGTAATTCTTTTGTGGCATAGTCACACAACAACTGGCGTATGGCACACCAACCGGTATCCTCATTGCCATGCAATAGTACTGACACAAACAAGGGTGGCTCATGCCTGCCCTTGAGATGGATGATGCTGGGACCCGGCAAGACTTCATGCAGACCCGTGGCCTCTTTATCCAGCAGCCCTTCGGGCAGGACATCATATTCATTGAGCATAGTCATGATCTATAGCGTCCATTCGCCTACGGGCCGACCGCCACGCTGGTGATCCCGGTAAGCCAGAGTCAGGGCCTGCATATCACGACCGTGTTTGGCTATAAAGGCGCGCTGCCAGGCAGCGCCATTCTGCGCCTTGCGCAATCGTGCCTCCAGGATTTCCATCGATTGCCTGATGTCATCCTGATTACAGCCCATGTCTTGCAGGCCTTTTTTCGCTAAAGGCAACAACTCCTCTGTTAGTAATAACTGTGCGCCTACTTCATTCCCCTTGAGCCAACGCAGTCTGGAATTTAATCCGTCTTTCGCTGCGTTATAGAAATTCTCCCTGGCATGGGCAAAGGACAGGCTTGCTTCCGGAATATCTTCTGACCGTGCCAGTGACCAGACCAAACCATAAAACAAGGCCATATTGGCGACGGTGTCGACCAGACTGGGGCCGGCGGCCACTACGCGGTGCTCAATACGAAGATGGGGTGTACCCTCATCATTAAACCCTACCAGCGGCCGGTTCCAGCGCCAGATAGTACCGTTGTGTAATCGCAAATGACTGAGCGTTGCCGGGTCATCATCCAGGTTCACTGGTAACAACACCGGATAGTCTTGATAATTTTCTATAAAACATTCCAGTAAAGAATCTTGCACATAAGAACTGCCAAAGAAGACACGTGACCGGCCTGTTACCGACACCGCTTGTTCAAACACCGGTATGCGCGTCTCGTCCCATAAGTCATAACCAAAAAGGTAAGGTGAGTTGGCCGTGGCCGCGACCATGGGTGCCGATAAAACAATGGCAGCATTATATATCCGCGCTTCCAGACTCGGCTCAGCCTGTATATGCATTTGCAGGGAAGTGGCCACGGATTCCAGCATCACATCCGTATGCCAGTTCAGATAATGTTCCCTGCCGGTGATGTTTAGCTCCAGCGGTTCGCCACGGCGCATACGCAAGACCTGCTCATTGAGGGCACGATAGCGGGTCATGGCCGACATATTATCCAGCGTCAATTGATGGTATTGCACCGTGGGCAGGATGCCCACCAGCAATAACTCGGCATCCATTTGCCGGGCGGCCTCATTACAGCGCCACCAGTTTCCTACCAGTTCTTCCTGCATGGCGCGCAGCATAGTGCCCCCCAGTTTGCGTGGGGCGCTGTTGAGTTCAATATTGAACCGGGCCAGTTCCGGCGACACCAGATCGCTATGCACCAGCTCCAGGAAACGCTCATTGCCGGGCACGGGCCGAACCTGCTCATCCACCAACCAGGCCTCCAGCTCATAACCCACCGTGGGGCGGCGGGTACTGAGCCGATGTTCACCAAACCACTGGGTCAGCAGTTCGGTTTCCTGGCGCAAGCGGGACTCGAAGCCGGTGAAGTCCTGCTTGCGGAAATGATCGTGTTCGATCTCCTGACCCATAACTGCCGGACCTGTTGGCCGTCTCCCTTCTTATTGTCTATATAGTTAATTATGGTAGTTCTGGGGCATTTTCATAGTCTGGCCACAGCTCGAGAAATACCGGGGAAATAAACGCACGAGTACTGGGGACTTGGGGCGCGTCGTGCCGGAGAAGGCAACCGGTCAAGATGCTAGAATCCAGGTATTCTCGAACACAATGCCAGCGAAAGGGTGCCATGCGTCCCGCTCATATACACGCCATACTCGACCGTGAATTTACCAGTGCCGATACCGGCCATCATACCCCAGTCATGCTCTGGGGCCCTCCGGGCGTGGGCAAATCGCAAATCGTGGCGCAAGTCGCGGAGAAACACGGTGTGAATATCATCGATATTCGCCTGTCGCAAATGGAGCCTACGGATTTACGCGGCATTCCCTTTCGCAGTGGCGAACAGGTGGAATGGGCCGTTCCCTCCATGCTGCCTGACGCCGAACGCCACGGCGAACGCGGCATATTGTTCCTGGACGAAATCACATCGGCGGCACCGACGGTGTCAGCCGCAGCCTACCAGCTCATCCTGGACAGACGTCTGGGCGAATATACGGTCCCCGAAGGCTGGGTCATATTCGCGGCCGGTAATCGACAGGGCGATAGAGGCGTCACTTTTGCCATGCCGGCGCCACTGGCCAATCGTTTCTCCCACTTCGAGCTCGAGGCCCATCTGGATGACTGGGTGGCCTGGGCCTATACACAAAGCATAGATGAACGCATTATCGCCTTCTTGCGATTCCGCCCGGAACTGCTGTTTGATTTTGACCCGGCACACAATCCGGTGGCTTTTCCCAGCCCGCGTTCCTGGGAATTTGCCCACCGTGCTTTACAGAAATTCTTTGCTGGGCCGGACCTGCTGCTGAATGGTCTGCAAGCCTGCGTCGGTCCGGCTGCCGGCATAGAATTAAAGGCCTTTATCGACAACCTGGATCAACTACCGGACATTGATGCGATCCTCAAGGGCGAAGAAGTGCCTGTACCGACAGAAACCGATTTGCAATATGCCGTGGCCTCGGCCCTGGTCGGACGTGCCATCAAGGCGCAAAACAATGGCGCCGCCGGCGAGGCCCTGGGCCGTATTCTCGATTATGCCAGCCGTTTCCCGCAACGCGAGATGGGTGTCATGCTGGTTTCCGATATGCACCGCGCCGTTGGCCAATCCTTGTTTGAAGTACCACAGTTTGCCGACTGGGCCAAGAACATCGCCGATGTGATGTTGTACGAAAATTAAGCTGACAGGATTTACGGGATTAACAAGATAATTCTTATTTAAAACATTAAACAGAACTGTGATGCAAAGGATTGCATGTGGTCTCATTAGCGGACAAAGAGTTAGCGGAAATAATTATTGGATGTGA
>BTRG01000045.1:0-20607 GCA_036986275.1 Gammaproteobacteria bacterium
AAACCGGCCGCTTTCATATTATTCATGCCGACAAGTTAATGATGGACTGTACCAATTGTCACTTTGGGGTTCGCTATCGGGATGATTATCAGGCGGTTGATAAATACAAACCTTATCCACCTCATGCCAAGGGTAGTTATCAACGCAGCGTCTGTCTCGGTTGCCACACATCTGGTGGGATCGCAACACGATGGTACAACAGCAGCACGCAGCCTTGATCTCAGACCAGGATAATCTTTCCCTGGCGCAGCAACGCAGCCAGAGTTACTGGTTTGTCGCCGAGTTATTCTTGCGCCGGCCGGATGAAGCATTTCTGAAGTCATTGGCAGACAATTTCAAACAGGCCGATCAAGCAGCGCTTGCGAAAAACGACGCCATGGCCCTGCTGCAATCCAGCTTGCGGTTAACGGACCTGTCACCGTTGGGAATGGAATACACGCGGTTGTTGCGTGGCATTAAACAGGACTATGGACCACCCCCACCTTATGAGTCCCTGTACCGCGAGAATCGCCTGCTGGGTGAGACGACCCTGGCTGTGTTACACCACTATCAACAGGCAGGCTACGGGGAAGTGGAAGAAAGTGTCGGCCCCCAGGATCATATCGGTGCCGAGCTGAAATTCATGGCCCTGCTGTGTCACGATGAAGTTACAGCCTGGCAACAGGGAAAAACTTCCGAGGCCATGACAATACGTGCCGCGCAATTGGCATTCCTTGCGCAACATTTGTTGCTATGGGTACCCAACTATTGTGATCACCTTCAACAAGAAGCACGGGTATCCTTTTATGATGCTGTTGCCAAACTTGCCGCAGAGCTGCTTAACGAGGACCACATACTGTTACAAGCTGCCGACCGCTGATTCACTAGGGAGCTTTGATCAATCCAATCAACCGCCAGGCTGGTCAAGAATATAGACGATTGGATATCAACAAGACCAGTTTGACGCTGTTGGCGCCTTAGTGGTTCAAAGTCAAGTAATCAGGCCATCCTTAAGCCCCGGACACTTCAAATACCGACACCCGATAAAAATCAGAAAAGAAGCGATGCTCCTCGACTAACTGCAGGCGTTTATCAAAACACTGTGCCTGCTGCTGAAGCATCTGCTGTAAATCCTCGCGCCAGAAGCTATTCAAAAAAGGTTTTAGCCGAGTCATCAACAAGCGCCAGGGCCAGAACCGGTATAACCAGTGCCGGGCCGGTAAAGGTGCATAGTCTGTGATCACCAAATGGCCACCCGGTGCCAGTACCCGGAGAGTTTCTTTATAGGTCCGGTGCCGTGCTTCAGGTGGTAGTTCATGACATAAAAAAAAGATCAGCACGGTAGTAAATGCATTATCCATCAGACCCAGGTATTCGGCATTCATGCGTGCAGACAACAAAGGCGTGCCTGGATTTGTCGGCGCTTTGCGCCGACTCAATTCCAGTTGCGCCGTCACCACATCAATCAGATACAGGGCTTCCTGTTTTATGCTGTGCAGTAACACTGGAGTAAGATTTCCATAGACACAGGCTAACTGCAAAATATGTCCAGTTGGACGTGTTTGTAGACAACCTAAGGTTTGATTCAGTAGACGCTGGTACTGGCCACATAAAATAGCATTAATAATGGGTTGATGATCAAAAAACCACATCGCGGGACGCCACAGGTAGGCCCACCAATAGTACTGCGCCAGATAGGTTGGGATACCATCACAAAAACGGGTCCAGATTGCCACAAATAACACCCTTAATAATAAGTCTGCCAAGTTTAACGAATCGTAGCGAGGTAAATCCTGTTACGCGAACCTGGTTCGACTTACCCGGCATTGTGCATACATCATCCAGAATGGAACCAATCGCCTGCCAATTGGGCTGCACTCGCCATTAAACATATCGTAACCGACTGAGTTTTTAAAGCGGCTGCTTTTTTGTACATACTTTTGTTCTAGATATAGCGTATTAAAAAAACAACTGGAATTGAAGATAGTAAAGATTTTCCAAAGTGCCATACTCGGTCCCGGGATCACCATTGAAGGCCTGAACACCGGCGGTAACTTCCATATTATCCGACAACGAGTAGGCCAGGTTTGGCGCCAAGAAGACGCTGTCATCATCGAGATTGAAAATTAAATAATTATCCCACCGCAGCAGCGGCGTGATGTCATAACCAAGATATCCACCGACATAGCGGCGAGCCAGGCTCTGTACCTCACCCGTAACCAGGCGACTAAAATCATACCCCGCCGTGTCCGGGGAACCCTGACCGTTGAAATACAGCTCCAGGTTAAGAGAGAGTGTATTGGCGAAAGTATAATCCGCGCCAACTACGGCCCGGATGAAACTGTCTTCGTCCGCCATGTCGGTTCGTGTGATCTCCCCCTTCACGCCTATGTTGCCGACTTGGCCGGAGAAGTCGAAGCCTGCCACCGTATCGTCTCGGAAACGGCCTGCCATGAAAGATAGGTCGAAGCCCTTCTGATTGGTGCGCCAGCGTGCCGCGGCACTGGAGCCGCTCCGCTGGCGTGCATAAACCAGACTCACACGAGACAGTACATCGTAGTTCCAGTCCAGCAGCGCCGCATCTATCCCCTGGCGTTCCTCGCGTTCCAACTGGATGGGATTAAAGGGATTCAGCAAATCCATGGGGTTCCACAGCATGGCGGTACCCCAGGCGATTCGTTGACGCCCGACGCGAAGATCCGCTTCAGGAAAGGCCAGCGTAACATAGGCACGGTACAGGCGGTGACTGGCGTACAGATTCTCCGAATCAATGTAGTTACGTTCGAGAGCGAAATAGGTGTCCGGCTGCAGATCCTTGATAGCCGAAAACTGTGTGGTGCCCAGATAATCACCCAGCAAGACTTCATTGTCGTACTGAATGTCGAAGGATGTCCTGTCGCCCAAATTGCCATCGAGTTTTACACGCAGACGGTTGAGGTCCAACAGATAAGACTCGGCGGGCGGGAACAGCGATAGCGTCCTGGAACTGACGAAGAGATTCTTATAATAACCCCCGATCTCAATTTCCGCCACCACGGGTGTGTTGATGGTCAATGCCGTTAACAGGAGTACGGTTAGCCTCAATGCATTAGGCATGACGAATGGCCGCAACCGGTGACAGTCGCGCGCCGCGTGCCGCCGGGTAGAAAGCCGCTATAACACCAGTGATAAATAGCACAACCGTCGGTAACCACAGGTGGTCAATAATGAGCACCGGGTAAATGACATCCGTCAGACCGGGGATAGTGCTGGTAGCGCCGGCAAAACCGGATAGATTGATACCGCCAGCGCCGTAATAGGACACCAGCAGAATGCCCAAAAGCATTCCCAATACGATGCCAATAAGACCAAGAGCAATGGATTCATACACAACCATGCGCACGATAAGGCGCGGCTCAGTGCCCATTGCCAACATCACACCGAATTCCCGGGTTCGCTCCATTACCGACATGAACAAAGTATTGGTGACGCCAATGGCAACCACAATGAATACGATGGCCAGCACCACATAAAACATAAGACGGGTGACATCAATCATTTGTACCAACACAGGCATAATTTCCTGCCATGATTGTGCCTGAGTGTTAGACCCTGCTAAATCCTTATTGAGATCGAAGGCCGTATCTTGTGACAACTCACGTTTTTGAAGACGCAGGGCGATGGTGGAAACCTTACCTTGCATAGACAATAATGACTGTGCCTGGCGCAAACCGATATAACCAAATGCGCGATCAAAGATTTCGTTATCGGTTTGATAAATCCCCGTAAGCCGATAAGCGCCGGAGCCTAGACTGCCGTCCGCCAGTTGCGTTGTCACTACCATCTTCTCACCAAGACGAAGGTCGAGTTCTGCGACCAACTTGCGCCCCAGTAAGATATTTGTTTCATCATTGTCTTTAAGATATTTTCCCTCAATAATCACCGTCTGTAATTTTGTGACTTGAGGTTCCAGGCTGGCATCCACCCCGGTCAGGATCAGTGGCTCAGTCTTTGTGGGGCTGCTTATCATTGCCTCCACCTGAATACGTGGCGCAGCGGCAATAACAGAAGGATGTTGTTGCGCTTGTGACAGTAGCTTCTCAGATTGCAAAAGATAAAGCGCGGGTGAGAGATCATCACGATAACCCCGCGGCTCTATCTGCACATGGGCCGTTGAAAAGTCGATGGAATTATCTATCATCTGTTCGAAAAAACCATCGATGAAGGAATACAAAAACACAAACGCCGCCAATCCGAAAGCCGTTGCCCCGGAAGTCAACACCGACCGCCAGGGGTTGCGCCAGATGTTCCGGAAAGCAATGCGCCAGAAAAGTAGATGTGTTGAAGAACCTGCACTTGCTGCCTGTCGCCAGGTTTTGTGAATCGTACTTCTTACCACACCGCGAATAGCTTCAACGGGTTGTAAACGTGATACTTGCCAGGCAGGATAAAGCGCCGGTAAAACACTGATAGAAAATGTCACTACAGACACGAGCAAAACATGATCCAGCCGAATCAGTGGATAAACATTGCCAGACAAGCCTGGCATAGTTTCCATAGCCAGTGTGTATTCAGTCAGATCAATACCGGTATTACCAAAATAACTGGTGATAAACAGGCCAATTAAATTACCTAACAATAAACCGATGGCCCCTAATATAAGAGACTCAAAAAGCACCAGTTGAATGACCTGGAGCTGGCTGGTGCCCAGGGCCAATATTATTCCAAATTCACGGGTGCGCTCCTTGACGGCCATAAGGATTGTATTGGCCACGCCAACGGTAACAATAACAAAAACGATAAATACGATGATGTAACTCATCACTTCATGAAAGCGAATCATTTGCACCATTTCCGGCAACAGCTGCTTCCATGCCAGCACCTCGAAATCTGTTCCTGTCACGGTTCTTAATTGGCCGGCGATGCCATCTGCCCGTTGGCGATTGCTGACACGAAGCGCCCATTCGGTGATCTGCCCCCATAGGGAATACAATTCCTGTGCAGCGCTTAAAGGGATAAATACATGTGAGGCATCGATCATATCGATACCGCTGTCAAACAATCCCACTACTTGAAAACGATCCGCCGCCAAAGAACCATCCCTTGCCTGGGTGACCAGCACGGCTTCGTCACCCACTTTCAGGCCTGCTCTTCCGGCAAGCTTGTCACCTAAAATAATACGGTTAACATCGTTCACCTGTAAGTAGCGTCCATCAATAATTGCCTTGGCAATTGTTGTGACCTTGGGTTCAAGCCTTGGGTCAACGCCGATGACTTTGACACCGCGTGCTTCATCTGTACCGCTTAACATCGCTTTGTCTTCGATGCGTGGTGCTATAGCTATTACATCTGCTGAACTGGCCAGGCGTTGTTGCAGCACCAAATCGTGCGCGGTTGACATGTGTAATGTTTTTTCATCATGAAAACCAGCTTTGTGAATTTTTATGTGGCCGGTTAAATAGCTGGTGCTGTTTTCAATGGTCTGTTCATTCATGCCATCGATAAACCCCCAGACAAATATCAATGCGGCAAGACCCACGGTAATGGCACTCAGTGTAATCAGGGAACGACGTTTATTGCGCCAGACATTACGATAGGCCAGCTTAAGGAGTTTCATTATCAGCTAGTCTTTGTTTTGTCGTTTACGATTTGGCCATCTTTTAACTGCACCAGTCTTTTCGCCCGTTTCATTACCATGGGATCATGGGTCGAAAATATAAAAGTGACTTGGTGGCGTTCATTCAAGTCACGCATTAAATCCAACAACGCGCCACCAGTGGTTGAGTCAAGATTAGCGGTAGGTTCGTCGGCGAGTACAATAGTCGGTTCAGAAACAATGGCACGGGCGACTGCAACCCGTTGCTGTTGCCCACCGGAAAGCTCTTGTGGACGACGGTGCTCCAGGCCTTTGAGTCCCACTTCAGCCAACACAGCCATGGATCTTTTTCGACGTTCCTCATCAGGAATTTTCTGCAGCAGCATGACGTATTCGACGTTCTCCAACGCGCTGAGGACCGGGATCAGGTTATATTCCTGAAAGACAAAACCCACCTTCCACAAACGCAAAGTGGACAATTCACGTTTGCTTAGTTTGCCGATTTCTTGTTTACCAATCCAGATTCGCCCTGAGCTCGGCGTATCCAGGCCACCGATAAGATTTAACAACGTTGTTTTACCGGACCCCGAGGGGCCAACCAGGGCCATAAATTCACCCTTATCGATAATCATATCAATACCACGCAGGGCTTGTACGGCAATGCCATTCTGACGATAATCTTTGATTACATGTTCAATGCAGACAATAGACATAACAATAATCACCTGGCTCGCAGATTTCTTAGGCTGAAAATGTTGCTGGCGATAGGACGGTTAAACTCCACCTCCTTGAGTTTCACCAGCGTTTCATTTCCAGGTTTTCTTACTGTTTGCATTTTCCAGCGTGTGGGCAATAGGCGGCCATCCATTTCTTTTACATCACTAAAACTCAGCACTTTGATCAATTCACCGCGCTCACTGTAATACTCTTGCCGTAAGGGCATGAGATCCTGTTTACGTATGTAATAGATGAGTTTACCCCATACTACGGCCGCCTCCGCTTTAGGCACCGCTTGAATAACATAAGTCAATACACCATCCACATTCTTTACTGAAAGAATTTCATGGCTATAGTCGTTTATCACGTTGCTCTCCTTCACCAGATCGTCGTTGGTGAAGTCGGAGCCCATCCACGGTTGCAACATCATGGATGGTGGGACTTTAATGGTACGCTCTACCTTGGGAAGGTAGTTCCACATTTCGTCTTTGATGCGCAAAGAGCCAATACCTTTTTCTTTACGTGGAGCAAGAATACGAATAAAGGTTCGTTGTGGACTTTCCATCCACATCTGCAACTCAAGCGTTCGCTGCCAATGAGGTGTTGTTATAGTCATGGCATAACGCCCCTGGCTGGTCTTGCCCCACAATAGTCTCTCAATATGCTGGATGATTTCCTGACCGGTGGGATTTTTCGCGTTCGCATAATTTGGTGTAATGGCCCATAAGGTCAATGAGGCCATAACAACAATAAAGCGGGAAAATGCCACTGCCCTGTGTTGCTTAGAATCTAACATTTGCATACTCCATATACACACGAAGAAAGTATCCAAGCTTCTATTAGTAAACTTAAGCATAAAACTTGTGAGCTAGACATAAGTCAATGTGTTTTTTAATTGTGTAGTGTTCATGAAAATACGTAACGCATAACTGACCTTTCTGGAAAACCATTTGCTGGCCAGGACGTTGGCCAACTGTGACCGCCTTCGGCAAGAAACGCGGGAACCCTTCTATAGCACTGTTGCAAGACTAACCGCGGAACTGCTTGCCGGGGAAGATCTGCTGTTATAGACATTGCAGGCCTACTCATTACCTGAATAAAAGTCTCTAATCTCTATCCAGCTAGGCCTGTAAGGGATAACGAACTTAAAGCTGTTCTAGTTTGCCGATTGCAACTGCAGTGACTTTGAATTCCGGTGTTTTGGCATCCAGATCCAACACGCCGCTGGTTAACTGGTTAATTGCCACTTCAGGAAAATGAAAGGTGGTAAAAAGTACACCGGGCTTGACGTCATCACTTATCCTGGCTCGTAAATGGGTCGTCCCCTGGCGCGAACGCACCTCAACGTTATCATTATTGTTAATCCTGTACCGGGCTGCATCAAATGGATTAAGCAACAACTCGTCACGATCAACCAGCTCGACATTGGGGGTGCGGCGTGTCATGGAGCCACAATTATAGTGTTGCAATCTTCGCCCTGTTGTCAGTATCAACGGGTATTCGCTGATATCGTCGCCCTGCAATTCCGGGGTTTCGTGAAAGCGGGTAAATACGAATTTGCCTTTGCCGCGTGTAAACTGATCTGTGTGCAGCACCTTAGTATCCGTTCCATCTTCCCGTACCGGCCACTGCTTGCCATTGTCACCCAGTTCATTCCACTTTACGCCCGCAAAGAACGGCACCACCCGGGATATCTCCTGCAGCAGGATGTCAGGATCATACCCCTTCTGCGGGTAACCCATACGGTTCATGAGATCGACGAGTATCTGGCCATCCGAACGTGTGTCTTCCAGTGGCGGCAGCACTTGGTTGACGCGCTGAATCCGCCGTTCACCGTTGGTGAAAGTACCGCTCTTTTCCAGATGAGAGCAAGCCGGTAAAACAACATGCGCCAGTGATGCCGTCTCCGTCATAAAGATTTCCATCACCACAAGAAAATCGAGATTCTCGATCGAACTGCGCACATGCCCGCTATGAGGATCGGTTTGCAGGATGTCCTCGCCCATAATGAGAAGCGCTTTAAGCTTTCCGTCATGTGCAGCATTGATCATCTCGGGTGTAGTGAGGCCGTCTTCCGCCGGCACCGGTCGGCCATAGTGTTTCTCGTAATGTTGCCGGATTGTTTCATCCGTCACGTCCAGATAACCGGCGCCCAGTTTTGGCTGCACCCCCATATCCGCGGCGCCCTGAACATTGTTTTGCCCGCGCAGGGGATTGACACCCACGCCGGGGCGGCCGATGTTACCTGTTAGCATGGCCAGCGCGGATAACAGCATTACTGCCCGGCTGCCCTGGTAGTGTTCGGTTAACCCCAGCCCATGAAACGACATGGCGTTCCGCGCCTGTCCATACAATAAGGCAGCTTCTCTGACCCGTTCGTGTTCCACGCCGGTGATTTTTCCCAATTGGTCGATGTCGACCGCCAACGCCGCGTGACGGAACTCCTCGAATCCTTCGGTGCGCTGTGCCACAAACTTGTTATCCACCAACTCCTCGCTGAGGATGTAATAGATAAACATATCCAGCAAGGCGACATTGGTACCGGGGCGTAACTGCAAATGCACTGTCGCATAGCGGGTCAATTCAATCTTGCGCGGATCTATCACAATCAACGACACACCCTTGATTACTTGTTGTTGTATCTTCGCACCGGTCACCGGGTGGGCCTCGGTGGAATTGGCCCCCACTACCAGCATACAATCCGTGCTCGCGATATCCTGGATGGAGTTTGTCGCCGCGCCGGTTCCGAAGGCCTGACGCATGCCAAAGGCCGTGGGCGCATGGCACACGCGCGCGCAACCGTCGATATTATTGTTACCGATCACGACGCGCATAAATTTTTGCATCAGGTAATTTTCTTCGTTTGTGCAGCGTGACGATGAAATACCCGCAATGGACTGATGCCCGTGCGTGTTTTTTATCTCTTCCAGCCTGCTGGCGATAGTGTCCAGCACCTCATCCCAGCTGGCGGCTTGCAATTTGCCATCCCTGCGGATCAACGGCGTCGTTAAACGATCGGGGTGGTTGTAATAGGAAAACGCGTAACGTCCCTTCAGACAGCAATGTCCCTGGTTTACCTCTGCATCGTCCACTGCATTGATGGCATGTATCTCACCGTCCTTTAGCATGATCTCCAGATTGCATCCCACGCCACAGTATGTACACACCGTGCGCACGGTCTTGTCCGGGATAAATGTCTTGGCCCGGTAGCGATCCGTCAGGGCATTTGTCGGACAGGTCTGGACACATCGGCCGCAGGAAACACATTCAGAGTCCGCAATATTCTGGTCCAGTGAGGCAATAACACGCGACCGGTAACCCCGGCCATGCATGGCCAATACAAACTCACCCTGGATCTCGTCGCAGGCCCTGATACATCGATAACAATGGATACATTGCGCCGGGTCAAAATGGATATACGGGTGGCTCTTGTCTACTTCCTGCGGGCGTGCATTCCGCGGAAAGCGCGAAGCGCTTATGCCGTTTTTCCTGACGATATCCTGGAACGGTGTAGCCTTCTCTCCCGTGACAGGTATCAGGGCATCCTCCGGGAAATCACTCAGCAACAATTCCAGGATGGTTCGGCGTAGCTTCTGTATTGTTGATGAGTCGGGATAGATATACTGCCCTTCCTGTACCAGGGTGTGACAAGAGGCAACGGTGCGCCTTGGGCCATTTTCCTCGCGCGCTACCTCTACGCTGCAAAGGCGACAGCTGCCAAACGCTTCCAGCGCATCGTCATTGCACAGTACCGGTATGATTTCGTCACCTGCATGGCGACTGACAAACTGATAAAGGGTCTCGCCATCATAAATTGTGAAAGCCTGGCCATTGATATAGGCGATATTGCTCATATTGCGCTACTTAATAGTGTCCACCAGTTCGTTGTCGAAATACGTCAGAATATTACGTACCGGTAAGGGCAGGCCTGCCCCCAGACCACACAGTGATCCGGCCTCCAGCACCTGTAGCAGATCATTGAATGCCGCGCGGTCCAGTGGTTGCCTGGCTGTGGCCATCGCTAACATGCGATATCCCTTCTCGGTACCCAGGCGACAGGGCAGGCACTTTCCACACGACTCCTCGGCCATGTAGCGAAACAGATGGCGGAGGAAATCAAGCATGGCGAAATCCCGCGGTATCGCAACAATACCGGCATGGCCCAGCGAAAACCCTGCTTGATGAAACGATTCGAAATCCAGCGACAGATCAGAGATTCTGTCAACCGGCACAACAGAACCCAGAGGGCCGCCCACCTGGACGGCCTTGGTCGGCCTGCGGAAACCACCACCGAACTCATGGATCACTGTTTCAAATGATGTCCCCATATCGACTTCATGAATTCCGGGCTTTACAAACCCGTTGTCCAGGCATACCAACTTGGTACCGGTGCTTTTGCCTGTGCCAATACTGGCGAAGCGCCTGCCACTATTGGCCAGGATCCAGGGTATACAGGCAAAGGTCTCGACATTACTGACCAGAGTGGGTTTACCGTACAAGCCTTCCTGAGCAGGATAGGGTGGCCGCATACGTACTTCCGGTCGCAGTCCTTCTATTGAATTCAGCAATGCGGTTTCTTCGCCACAGATATAGGAACCGGCGCCACGAATGATGCGAAACTGGAACCCGATCCGGGAAAATATATCCGTGTTGTTGTATGCATCAATGGCCTCGGCCATCTTCTGCACCGCCAAAGGATATTCGGCACGGATATAGATGAAGCCGCTATCGGAACCTGCTGCCAGTCCGGCGGCCAACATGCCCGCCAACAGGCGATGGCATTGTTGTTCCATCAGATAGCGATCCGAGAATGCGCCCGGGTCACCTTCATCGCCATTACAAACGATGTACTTCTGTCCTTCCGGTTCCTGCGCACAGGCGGCCAGCTTGGTCGCAAACGGAAATCCGGCGCCGCCGCGACCCCTTAATCCCGAAGCCTGCAATGCCTCTATAATACCGGCCCGGTTCATCAGAGCCAGTTCATACAGTGCCGTGATATCCCCGATGTGATCGGTCAGCATCGGACTGGTGGTATGACTGTATACCGGGATCGTTTCACTACCACCCGCCGACACCGCGCCGTTTTCCGCATCGTAAATGCGCTCACCAATCTGGTAAGCACCGCTACAATAACAATGCCCCAGACATACGGCCTTGCCGATAGCCTGCTCGGGGAACTCTCGTTTTAAAACATCATGCGCATGTTTCTGTTGGCCCGACAACAGACAGGATGTCCCGGTGCAGAGATAGGCCTGCTTGCCCCGGTTCTCTCTTTTAAGGAAGTCGTAAAACGAGCCGGTTGCAAGCAGGGATGCGCCGGAAAAAAGTCTTTCTCTTGAAAGGCTTCGCAGTTGATCATCTGTCAGGCTGCCAGTGGTGCTTGCCTGTTCAGACAACGCCTCGAAGAGGGTTTTGCCATCGATGTGTCGAGCACTGAGACTGCGCAGGTTTCTTGACATCAGACTATCAACCCAGACTGAGGGACAGACAATACAACGGCCCGCCGACCGGTCGTCATCCCGTTTATGCAGCCGGCCTTGGTCTTGCGGCAGCCTCAGTTGACGCGAGCGCTGTTTTAGACAAGTGCTGAAATGTAGCGATGCGCACAGCTTTTATTTTCCTGTTCCCGGAGGAAACCTAGCCAGAATTTCAGATACCAATGCATTGATCGTTTTTTTGGATTTCTTGGGCGTGCTGCCGTTATAGAGACGCCGGCTGCTGGAACCGCGCCATACCAGAAAATTATTCTTTGCATTGATTATGTCGATGGTCAGCACGCCTTCGTCATAGGACTGCACATCGTAGCCTGGGTAGCCGTAGGCCATTCCTATACCACCGTGCGGTCCAAAGGTTCCATAGCCAAATGTGATGCCGCTGCCCGCGGATTCTACACCGCTTCTCTTGCTGAGTTGGTAAACGAGGTTGATGTCACCGCTGTCGCTGACGAGGGTATATCCTCGGGCCCGTAGCGTGTTCTCAATAGCATCCCGTATGCGATTCATCATTAATGGGCTGTCGAGCCGGGTATCGCCGGTCGCTTGCTGTTTCGGATCAACTATATTGATGCTGCGAATGGAAGAGAAATCATACTTCTCGTCATAGTCGACGTTGGTCGTCGTGGCGCAAGTGGTAAGTAATACTGCTATTGCAGTAGATATTATGATCTGAAACAGGCGGTACAACATCGGTGTTCTCCCTTTGTCTAAGGAGGCGGCGTGATGAAAGGTTAAGCCAGATACCTGGAGATATCCACCTCATCAAGCTGTTCCAGCTTCAGAAGCAGCGCAAAAGATCCGGATCAATATATCCGCCGCCCTTAAAATACTTGGGAAGGGTATGGTTCAATTGGCTACGCCATTATCCTCGCAGTGGGTATGGGCATAGCCTGGTTCAGCGTAGCGCGAATACTACAGGGACGACGAATTCCAGCTCCCGGCGAGGGTCACCGTCTGGGAAGGGGGGAAATGGGTTGGCGCGACGAGCCATGTCCAGGGCGGCCTTGTCCAGCATCCGGTTACCGGTGCGTTGCTCCAGCGCCACGAGTTGTGTGTGACCGCTGCGGTCGATGCGGATGCGCAGCATGCCCTGGCCCTGGATGCGCAAGCGCTTGGCCCGGCGTGGGTACTGTTTGTGTTTTTCCAGCCATGCTACCAGCAGCTGTTCGTAGCGGATCGTGGCGGCGGCATCCGGTGGCGCGGCGGTCTCGGCGACGGCCGGTGGTGGTTCGGCCGTGACGGTTTCCGGCGGCGGGTCCAGGGGTATGGGTTCCTGCGGCAGCGGTAGTTCGGGCAGGGGTTTGGGCTTCGGCTTTGGTGGGGGCTCGGTCGGCAGGGGGGTGGCCTCGGCTACAGTTTTCTCGGCGACGGGCATCAGCAGGTTCAGGTTGAAGGTCCGCGGGGGATCCGGCAATGGCTCGGGCCTGGACAGGGCCATCCATGCCGCGAGGACCCCGTGCAACAGCAGGGCGATCAGCAGGGCAGTGCCGAACTGCTGGCGGGAGCTGGTCATTGACTTGCGGGTGTGGTGGCCAGGGCAATGCTGCTGCCGCCTGCGGCGCGGACCTCATCCATTACCTTGATCAACAATTGCACCTCGGTGCGGGCATCGCTCTTGATGGTTACGGTCTGGCCGGCATCGCCCTTCAGCAGGGGTTCGATGACCGCCCGCAGGCGATCCAGTGGCAGGGATTCGTCGTTGAGGGTCAGTCGGCCTTCGGAGTCCAGGGCCACGGTGATGGGGGCCGGTTCCGCGGCTTCCGCGCTGTCCGACTCCGGCAGTTGCAGGTCGATGGCCTCGGGCGTCAGGAAGGTGCTGGTGAGCATGAAAAACACCAGCAACAGGAACACGATATCGATCAGTGGTGCGATATCCAGGTGCGAGTGGATGCGGGCCCGACCTTCAAAGTCCATGCGTCTCATCCTCGATACGTTCGTCGTCGCGGCTGCCGATATGGGGGGTCTTGCCGAAGTGGCGCAGCACCCGGATGCTGGCATCCTTCATGGTGGCACGCACATGGTCGACTTCCCCTTCGAAGTAGTAGAAGGCCGCCATGGCGGGAATGGCCACCGTGAGGCCGAAGGCGGTGGTCAGCAGGGCCTCCCAGATGCCGCCGGAGAGAATGGAGGGATCGACTCGGCTGCCGGCCTGTTCGAGGTCCATAAAAGCGGCGATCATACCGGTGACTGTACCCAGCAGTCCCAGCAGCGGGCTCAAGTGGGCGATGGAGGACAGGCCACGCAGCCAGGATTCCAGGTCGCGGATCTGCGCGGTACCCACCCGGCTTACCTCCGCCTCGACGTCCCCGGTCGACATGGCGGGATCGGCACCGCAGCGTACCGCGCTTTCCAACACTCGGGCGACTGGACTGTTTTGCTGTTGCAGGGTCTGCAGGGCCCGGTTATGTTCACCATGCTGCAAGGCCGACACGGTATCGTCGACAAACGCCAGCCGGCGCAGGCTGCTGCGGTAGAACTGATACAGTTTTAGCAGAATGATGGCGGTGGCGAGGATGGACATGAGCAGCAGCACATACATTATTGCCCCGCCCTGTTGAAATAAGCTAAGCATGGTTACCTTCCATTAAAAAAAGCGGGTGGCGTGTCTCCTGGACCGCCACCCGGTTACGGGACTACTGTGGGTCAGAGGTCCATTTCCAGACCTGCATAGGCGAACAACGGCATGCCCTGACGCGGTCCTTCCGGTTGGCGTGACACGATATAGGATGTATTCCCCACGTTCTGTATGCCACCGAAGAGTTTCGCACCCTGTAGAATCCGGTAGAAGGCAGAGATATCGGCGATAAAATAGGCGTCGGTGGTGCCGAAGCGGGCATCGGGATTGCCGTCGCCGTTGATCTGGTCATCAACATTGCTGGCGCTGGTGTAGGTCTCACTGACATAGGTGCCGCTGATGGTGCTGCCCCAGCGTCCCGCATCGATACCTGTGCCCAGGCTCAGAACCAGCTCAGGGACATAGGGCACTTTGTTGCCGGCCTTGCCAAAACTGAAAATGGACTCTGCATCGGTGGAGATCGCATCGTTCTGTTGGGTGGCATTGGTGTAGGTTACGGTCAGATACCAGGGGTTTTTGACCTTCCAGCCATTGGCGATACCGGCATCATACTGGCTGGAGAATTCCAGGCCGTAGCTGCGGACTTTGCCGAAATTCTCGGTATCGCCGGTGCCGGTACCACCGATGTTGTCGATCACGATCAGGTCGTTGAAGTCGGTGTAGAAAGCCGTGGTCTCTACCGCCAGTGCCTGGTTGGCATTGGTGTAACGCGCACCTAGTTCGTAGGCCAGGCTGGTCTCTTCTTTGATCCCATTGACGGCACTTTTGGGGCTGGGTGGAGAGAAGCCACGGTTGATGCTGCCGAAACCGATCCAGGAATTATTGAACTTGTAGGTAGTGCCGACGCTGCCGGCCCACATGTCCATCTGGTTGCTGCCGGACTTGGCGGGGTTGTTATAATCTTCGTAGGTTTGGTCCAGTTGCTCAAAGCGAACGCCAGGGGTGAAGCCCCAGGCGCCGACCTTGATGGTATCCTGCAGGAATACGGCGGTGGCATCGGTCTTCTGCCGGCGGTTACCTGCGCCACCGGGGGTGCCAGCAGTCATATCATCGATGGCGCCATTGGACAACTGGCTGTAGTCGTCATCCCGCTGGAAGCGGCGCACATGATCCTGGTTGAAGCGAATGCCGGTGGAGACTTCATGTTGCACCGCATCGGAGCCGAAGCGATAGTAGCTAACCATGTCGAGGCCCTGGGACTCGTAGTCACGGTTGTTGGCGCGCACCCGCAGGGTACAGGCCAGGTCGCCCTTCAGGCAGTCCAGTCCTTCCCCATTCTGCGCACCGGCAAGGGCGGCGGAAAGACTGAGGGTATTGCCATTGACGTTGCGCAGATCCTTGAGTTTGTACCAGTTACGCGTGAAGGTGTTCTGATACAGGGTGGCAATAATGTCCAGGTCGTTCGAGGGCGCCAAGGCATAGCGCAGGTAGCTGCGTTTTTGTTTGCTCTTGATGTTGTCGAAGCGTGTCGCTGAATAGCGCCGGTTGGGGTCCGCCTGGAAGTCGGCCTCGCTCAATCCCAGATAGGTTTCATTGGCATCCAGGTCCGAGGCGCCATATTTCAATTCCAGGCGCTGGTACATGCCAGTGTCCGGTTCCCAGAATAGCTTGATCATGGGATCGGTCTTGCTGAAACCGGTATCGTCGCCGTTACGAAAATCGGGTGTTTCGTCTATGCTCTTGTAGCCCTGGTTTTGACGGAAGTAACCCTCCAGCAGGTAGCCGAACTGGCCCAATCCGGTAGTGAGGGTGTTGCCCACATAGGCGTGGGTGCGCTGATCGCCAAAGCTGCCGTAGGAGGACTTCAGGTAGGCGGTTTCCTTCAGCGGGACGGGCGTGGACAGATAATTGATGACACCGCCGGTGGTCTGGGGACCATACTTGACCTGGCTGGAGCCTTTGAGGATCTCCATTCCGCTCATGCGGCCCATGGTGGGCGTGTAGTAGGCGGCCGGGGCGGAATAGGGCGCCGGGGCGGTCAGCACACCGTCTTCCATCATCGTCACTTTAGCGCTGCGGGTAGTGTCCACACCACGCAGACTGATATTGGCGAACAGACCGAAACCATCCTCCTCGCGCACATAGACACCCGGCACCTTGCGCAACACACGGTTGACGTCGTCGTAGTTTTGCTCGCGAATATCTTCCGTAGTGACTGAATAGGCAGCGCCCGGCATTTCTTCGATATTGGCCGGGTTGCCGATCACCATGATCTTGTCCAGGATATTGGTAGCGGAATCGTCCTTGCCGGATTCATCGTCAGCGGCGCTGGCCGGCAGGGTCATGCCCAGTGCCGCGGCAACGAAGGCGCTGCGAATCAGACAGTGTTGCTTTTTCACTTCGGTAAGTCTCCCAAAAATTCAATTTGTTCTGCCGTCACTGTTTCAGTGAGCAGGACGGACCCTTTGGCTTGCAGCCTGGCCCCAAGAGAGGGGATCGGCGAGCTGGCTGGGGCGCATTATGGATGGTTTCAATTAAAAAGTAAATACGAATCATTATCGTTAACAATAACAATACGATCAGCTCGTCGAAGAGCGCGCGGAATAAGCTTGACCTGTGACTAACACACAGGTTGTAAGCTTATTTTGTCAATGAAACATAAAGGTTTCCGTTGTCAGATTATGATAAGGAGGCAAACAAATGGCGTATACACAGCAGAAAAATAACCCGCTCCAGGGTGACGCATTAACCGTTATTCCCGCGACTGCATCAGAAAATAGTTTCTCAGTAATCGGCCATGAGATTATTACAAAAATTCTCGCGGGTTACCGAGGCGGTATCGCTATCAGACTCTGGGACGGCGCACTTGCCCATGGCACATTTAATGCGCATTGTACCGTTATTTTCAGAGAGCCAGGTGCGTTGCGTGATCTGATATTGCACCGTAATTTGTTGCGGCTTGCGGACAGCTACCTGACCGGTGCGATTGATGTGGAAGGTGACCTGGAGTCTTTGTTTGCTCTCAAGACGCACCTGGCGAACCTGGATCTGTCCCTGGGCGCCAAACTACAACTGTTACACCAGGCCCTGCGTTTGCCAGTGCGAAGCCGAAGTGATTCGGCACACAAATGGCATATGAACAGGAATGTGCATCGAAATTGCCGCTCCAGCATCGCCCATCACTATGATGTCAGCAACGATTTCTACCGTTTATGGCTTGATCCCGAGATGGTGTACTCCTGCGCCTATTTTAAGTCTGTGGATCAATCACTGGCAGATGCCCAGCAGGACAAACTGGATTATTTGTGCCGTAAACTGAGACTGGAGCCAGGGCAGACACTGCTGGATATCGGCTGTGGCTGGGGTGCGCTGGCGTTGTGGGCCGCGCGTCATTATGGTGTGCAGGTGCACGGCATTACGCTCAGCCAGGAGCAGCAGCGACTTGCGCAGGAGCGGGTGCATGCAGCCGGTCTGGAAGAACAGGTCCGCATCGAGCTGCTGGATTACCGTGATCTGCCGGAGCATGCACAATACGACCGCGTGGTCAGCGTCGGTATGTTCGAGCATGTCGGCGTCAAGAATTTCCCGACTTATTTCGGCACTGTCCGACGGGTACTCAAGCCGAGTGGGTTATTTCTCAATCACGGCATCACCAGCGAGAACGGCTGGCAGCACACGCCGCAGACCAGTTTTATGAACCGCTATATCTTTCCGGATGGTGAACTGGCGCGTATCAGCGACGTTACCGCCGTTATGGAGCGCGCCGGTTTCGAAATTCTGGATGTTGAAAGCCTGCGCCGACATTATGCGCTCACGCTACGCCACTGGGTGCGTGCACTGGAGTCAGGACGTGACAAGGCGATACGGCATTCGAGTGAGAAGACCTACCGCTTGTGGCGGTTATACATGGCCGGCTGTGCCTTTCATTTCGATGAGGGCGGCATTGGCTTGCAGCAGGTACTGGTCGGTCACCGGCATCAGTTACAACCGGTATCACTACGGCGGGATGATCTTTACACAGGCAGTGGCATTGATCGGGAGAAACAGCCATGACACAGGAATACGCCTACGGCATGTGGGTGATCGCAGCCTTCAACCTTGGACTGTTCCTGTTTTTCTTCGTCAGCTTTCTGCCACCGAAGGGCTACGCCGAATGGCGTAACCTGGGCGTGGTCACTGCGTTTCTGGTGGCTCTGTTCAGCGAGATGTACGGCTTTCCGCTGACTATTTATCTGCTGACCGGATGGCTGGGGGATGCCTACCCCGTGCTGCAACCGTTCAACCACAAATTCGGGCACTTGTGGGTCGTGGTCTTCGGCGGTTCGACCCTGGCCTGGGCGCTGGTGATGGGCGTCAGTCTGGCCTTGATGCTGGCGGGTTATGTTCTGCTTTCCAGGGGTTGGCGGCAAGTGCATGGCACACACGGACGCATGGTCACGGACGGTCTCTATGCATTTGTCCGGCATCCGCAATACACCGGTCTGTTCCTGGTCATTACCGGCTTCCTGGTGCAATGGCCGACATTGTTGACGGTATTGATGGCGCCGATATTGTTGTACGCCTATGTGCGCCTGGCGCGCTCTGAGGAACGTCACATGCTGCAGCAATTTGGCGAACAGTATGCAGACTATATGCGCCGGGTGCCGGCGTTCTTGCCACCCTGGTATCAATGGAAAGCATTCTTTACAACGCCGGTGCCGGAGGGAACTGGGGATGGGGTGCATAACTAGATTTGTTAGCGCCGGTGCCATGCCGGCAAGGAGGTAACAATGGAAGGTTTACTTACATTTCTTTTAATCGGCGGTCTGTTTTTTCTCATGATGCGCTTCGGTTGCGGTGCTCACATGGCCCACGGAGGTCATGGTGGACATAACAGCCACGGTGCGGACAGTGAAATAAAACACACTGACCCGGTGTGCGGCATGGACGTGGAAATGGACCAGGGCTATGGGAAGATGCACGAAGGTAAGCTATACCGCTTCTGTTCCCGTAAATGCCTCGACCAGTTTGAGGTAGACCCTGAAAAGTATCTGCGTCAAACTACTGAAAGTACAGGAGGTGGGTCATGAAAACCGGTATCTCGCTGGTAGCAGTTGGCCACGCTACCAGTCTGTTTCTGGCCGCAACATTTACGCTCTGTGTATTGTGGGATCTATTGTTGCCCGAGTATGCGATGTATGCCGCCTGGCGCACCCTGTTACCCGGCTTTGAAGGGTTGAACTGGAAGAGTTTCTTTATTGGCCTGGTTGAGACCTGGGGTTATGGCTGGTACTTTGCTCTGATCTGGGTACCCATCTATAACTTCTTTGCAGCGCGCGCAAAGATGGCAAGCTGATCAAGCTATGGCGAGAGAAGCATCAAACGAAGCTGGTACACCCCGCATCGGCGTGGTGCTGAGTTCTGGTGGTGTGCGTGGCGTGTATGCACACACCGGGTTTATGCAGGCAATACAGGGTCTGGGGTTACCGGTGTCCGCCAGTGCCGGCTGCAGTGCCGGCGCCCTAGTCGGTGGCTTTATCGCCAGCGGCACGCCACTGGAAGACTGGGTGGCAACCCTGGCGGGGGTTACCAGTCGCAGTTTCTGGACACCGGATTCGTTGCCACGCTTTCTCTGGGAAATGACAGCACACAGGGGGCGAGCTTATACCGGCTTGTCGGATACAAGTGCCGCCCTGCAATTTTCTCGCGACAACCTCGCCGTGAAGTTTTTCGATGAATGCCTGTACCCGTTTTATGTGCTGGCCGTTAATTTGGGCACTGGCAAGAAAATAGTGTTTTCAGAAGGCGAGCTGGCTCCGCGCATGACGGCCAGTGCGTCCATGCCCATTCTTTATGAACCCGTCATGATCGATGGCGAATACTATTGTGATGGCGCCTTGATTGACTTTGCACCGACCGACGCCATTTGCTGCCGTCAGCGGCTTGATGTGGTCATTGTTCATCATGTGTCCCAGCATTTCGGCATACACCGTGATCTGGAGTTGGCCCTGAAGGACTCATGGGCCATGCTGGAGATCATTAATCGCCTGGTGTTTCGGGAAAAGCCCTGGTACCTGTCTGGCGAGCCACTCACTCTGCAACACTGTCCCTGTGGCTGCGGTGCGATTGTGATTGCGATCGAGCCCGAACTCCCTGTGATGCGCTGGCCGGTCACCAAAGGCGGTGATATGGCCCAACGCAAAGCCAGGGAACAGACTGAGTCACTGCTGCAACCTTATATGGATGCAATACTGAACGATCCACGCAAACAGTTGCCGGTGTCCGCAAATACCGTGATGAACCCGGGCAGCGGATGTGGGATGAGGCATACCCACAATACAAAAAAT
>BTRG01000046.1:0-19984 GCA_036986275.1 Gammaproteobacteria bacterium
TGTAGGGTCCGATTCGCATCAATACCTAGCATGCGTTGCACAGAGAAAGGCTGGCAATCATAACCAACCTGGCCATGGCCGGGAAGGGTTGAATCGTTAAAAAAAGGGATAAAAGTTCACTACTGTCCCGTTAACTTGATGCAGATTACCGGTAACCTTATGATTTTCTGGTTAAAGAATGCTATCATTGATATATGGACATGAATGCCCACCACCCGGAAAATCGGAGCAATCCCTTCTCCCTCCGGGAGAAGGGTAGGCGACCTGAGCGCAAGCGAGGAAGTACTGAATGAAACCCGAAGGGGTTCTACAGTGCTGAGGGGATATATAATACAATGAGTTATCAATTATTACCCCCCTCACCCCTCTCCCTGAAGGAGAGGGAGTTAACGGGACAGCAGTGATAAAAGTTACATAAACAACATACGAGGCCGGGAGTGACCAAGCAGTTTGATCAGACTTTTTGTGTTTATGCCGGTAGCAGACGGACTTCGTAGCCCTGGGCCTTGTCAGAGGGGTAGCTGATTTCCAGCAATACACCGGCGGCAATATTGGGTAACAGCTTTAAGGCGTTCTCCGATTTCTTTTTCAGGTATTGCGAGGCATCAAATACGCGCCGGGAGATCATTTTTCCTTCACGATCGGTGAGCGTGACTTCCAGCCGTGGGTAGGGTTGGGCAAAGCGTGCGCGATTCACCAGCGTGGCTTTGATGCGCAAAGCATTTTCATAACCCCTGTGCGGCGTGACACGGGTGTCCAGCAGTTCGACCAGGCCCACATCCTGCAGGACAGGTATACCGCAACCCAGTTTGCCGCAGACCTTGGCGACATAGGAGCGCACCTGGGTATCCCGCAACAAGGCATAGCGGTGAAACCAGGCATATTGACCGGCCCACACCAGTGACAACACCACTATGGCACTGGCCCAGAAACCGGTGTGCACATTGCGCGTCCTTCGGCGTCCGCTGGCCAGGAGTTCGGCCACGGTAGGCAGGCGTCGGTGTTGCGGTGCCGAGGTGGCATGTTCTATGCGGGCGACTTCATCGGCACTGGTTTTCCCGCTCTGCTTGATGATGTACTTATCGGCCTTGAAGATGGCGGTGCAATGTCCGCAACGCACCAAACCCTCGCGTGTACCGAGTTGGTCCTGGGTAATGGCAAAGGTGGTCTTGCATTGAGGGCAGCGGGTATACATGTTTCGGTGACTATTTTCCGGCTTCTTGTTTCAACCCATAAAGCATAGCCCACTCTGCCCGGGACCGGGTGTGCAATGTAAATGTCGGTTCGTAATACGTGCGTACTTCCATAGTTTGTTCGCAGAGCATACCGGCCAGCACTAACCGGCCTCCGGCCTGGGTCAGACGGGTTATTTGTGGCGCCAGCGTCATCAAAGGTTGCGCCAGGATGTTGGCCAGCAGGGTATTGGCCACTGCCTGGTCGGGCATTTTCTCAGGGCTGAGAATTCTGACCCTGTCGGCGACACCATTCACCCTGGCATTGGCCAATGTGACTTCCCGGGCCTGTGGGTCATTGTCAATGGCGATGACTTCACGCGCGCCCAGTTTAAGTGCGGCAATGGCCAGTATCCCGGAGCCGCAGCCGAAATCGACCACGCATTGGGCCGTGGGCGGGTGTGTCGCCAGCCATTGCAGGCATAGCGCGGTGCTGGCATGGGTACCGGTGCCAAAGGCCAGTCCCGGGTCCATCATGATGGTGGCGGCATCGGGTTCGGGAGGTGTATGCCAGCTGGGACAAACCCACAGCCTGTCACCGAATTTCATGGGCCGGAATCTGTCCATCCAGCTGCGCGCCCAGTCTTCATCTTCCAGGGTCTCGACATGATAGACGGGGTGATGTCCCAGCGCCTGTTCCAGCTGCTGGATAATGACCTGCGGATGTGTTTCAGCGGTAAATAGCCCTGTCACCTGTGTCTGCGACCACAGGCCCATGGCCTCGGTGGAACGTTGTAGCAGCGGCTGGTCAGCGCCATCCTGAAAGCTGACGGCCAGGGCCCCGGCCGCACTGAGACTGTCCGACAGCAATACCGAGTCATTGGGTGTGGTGGCGAAGATGAGCTGTAACCAGGACATAGCGAATGAAAGAGACCCAATCCAGACAAGGGCCGGCCGGCTTATTGCAGACCCAGCTTTTTCTCCAGGTAATGAATATTGACACCACCGACCTTGAAGCTGGCATCGTCCATAATGTCCTGGTGTAGCGGGATATTGGTCTTGATGCCATCAATGACGCATTCCGACAAGGCGATACGCATGCGCGCCATGGCAATCTCGCGCGTGTCGCCGTGGGCGATAAGCTTGGCGATCATGGAGTCATAATAGGGTGGCACGACATAATTGTTATAGACATGCGAGTCCACACGTATGCCCGGGCCACCGGGTGTGTGGTATTGCGTGATGGTGCCGGGGGAGGGCAGGAAGGTCTTGGGATCCTCGGCATTGATACGGCATTCCATGGCATGGCCGGTGATCTTGATGTCTTCCTGCTTGTAATTCAACGGTTCACCGGAGGCGATAAGCAATTGTTCACGCACGATATCGACACCGGTAATCAACTCGGTCACCGGGTGTTCAACCTGTACACGCGTGTTCATTTCAATGAAATAGAATTCGCCGTCTTCATAAAGAAATTCAAACGTACCGGCGCCACGGTAACCGATTTGCCGGCAGGCCTCAGCACAGCGTTCACCGATCTTGCTGCGCATCTCTTCGGTTATGCCGGGAGCGGGCGCCTCTTCGACTACCTTCTGGTGACGTCGTTGCAGAGAACAATCGCGTTCACAGAGGTGGATCGCATTGCCATGGTTATCGGCCAGCACCTGAAACTCCACATGACGCGGATTACCCAGATATTTTTCCATGTAGACGACGTCATTGTTAAAGGCGGCGCCGGCCTCGGCCTTGGTCAGGTATATCGCATTCAATAAGGCGGACTCGGTATGAACCACGCGCATACCCTTGCCGCCACCCCCCCCGGCGGCCTTGATCAATACCGGGTAGCCAATCCCGGCGGCTATTTTCAGGTTGGCGCTGTCATCATCCCCTAATGGCCCGCCGGAGCCGGGTACACAGGGTACGCCCGATGCCTTCATGGCCTTGATGGCGGAAATCTTGTCGCCCATGATGCGTATGGTCTCGGCCCTGGGGCCTATAAAAATAAAACCACTTTGTTCTACACGCTCAGCGAAGTCGGCGTTCTCGGAGAGAAAGCCATAACCCGGGTGTATGGCCTCGGCGTCGGTGACTTCCGCGGCGCTGATGACGGCCGGGATATGCAGGTAGCTTTCGCTGGCCGGGGCCGGACCTATGCAAACGGATTCATCGGCCAGTTTGACGTACTTGGCATCACGGTCGGCTTCTGAATGTATGGCCACGGTCTTGATGCCCAGGGTGCGGCAGGCGCGTTGCACGCGCAGCGCAATCTCCCCGCGATTGGCGATAACAACTTTTTCTATCATGTGAGTGTCTTGTTCGGTCCAGAGGCCTATTCGATGACGAACAGGGTTTCACCATATTCAACGGGTTCGCCATTCTCTTTCAGAACGGCCTTAACAGTGCCGGCCTGGTCGCTCTCGATTTCATTGAGCATCTTCATGGCTTCGATGATACACAGGGTATCACCGACATTGACGTGGTCGCCGACTTCGACAAAAGATTTGGCGCCCGGAGATGGCGAGCGATAAAAGCTGCCTACCATGGGTGAGTTGATCCTGTGGCCCGCGGGCACACTGGGTGTTTCCGCTGCCGGTTCGGCATCGCTGCTGGCGGCCACCACCACCGGAGCCGCTGGCATGGCTAAGGGTAACGCGGTGCTGGCGCGGCTGATGCGGATGGATTCCTCGCCTTCGTGGATTTCGATTTCCGCCAGGCTGGATTCTTCCAGCATTTCGATGAGTTTCTTAACTTTGCGTATATCCATCATAGTGATGCCTTTATGCTTGTATCTTGTATAAGGCCGCTTGCAGGGCCAGTTCATAACCATAAGTACCCACACCGACAATAATCCCGGCAGCAATCCCGGAAAGATGGGAGTGGTGACGAAAGTCCTCACGGGCGTGGATATTGGAGATGTGAATCTCGATAAAGGGGATGCCGCTGGCCGCCAGGGCATCGCGCAGGGCAACGCTGGTATGGGTCAGGGCGCCGGCATTAATAATGATGCAGGCAACGCCTTCACCCATGGCCTGCTGGATGCGGTCCACCAATTCATGTTCGGCATTGCTCTGGAAAAAGGCCAATTCATGACCGGCGCTTCTCGCCTGGACGGACAGGCGCTGGTTGATGTCTTCCAGGGTATCGGAACCATAGATCTCAGGCTCGCGCGACCCGAGCAAATTGAGGTTTGGACCATTAATAACGAGGAGTTTTGCCATCTATATCAAGTATCAACTTAGATAGTTAAATTAAATTATTGTTTCAATAGACTTTGTTCAACTATTGCTGGAAATGCAGCGATATTGCTACGAACTGTTGATAACGTGAATTATCGATATTCAGACAGGTCTTGTCCAGAGCTTTCTTGGATTAAACGAAGATAGGTGGTGTTTAGCAGAATTTCGGAGCAGAACGCCTAGATTTAGAGAAATCTGACCATAATTCATTGCTTAACAAGGTGGTTTAGGCGTGTTTGCGGATATTGGCGCCGTAATGCATGGCGTTCACTGCTAATGTGAGCAAATTGTGGCCCTGTGCGTGAGATGTCCAGTGATCGAGCCGGTTATTGCCCGGGGGTTTGGCGGATATTCGCAAGCACCAGGTCTGACAGTTCTTGCTTTCCGTAGGCGCCGATCTTTCTATGCACGATGCTGCCGTCTGTGCGCATCAAGACACTAAACGGGAGACTACCGTACGGGTTCCCATATTGTTCCATCAGCGGAATCAGGTTCTCGTTACCGATCAGCAGCGGGTAGTTAATGTTGAATTCCCTGGCAAACTTAGCCACCGCGGACTTGCTGTCCATGGCCACACCTATGACCTGGAGTCCTTTTACGCTGTATTGATTTTGCAAGGCGACAAACAGGGGCACCTCTTCCCGGCAAGGCGCACACCAAGTGGCCCAGAAATTTAGCAAGATGACCTTGCCTTGCCATTCGCTCAGTGAGCGACTGTTCCCTTGTAGATCCGGCAGCGTGAAATCTATTAGTTTATCGCTGAGAAGATCTGCCTGTTGTCTGTCAACATGTGAATCATGGTTTACATCTTGCGCAAACCACATGCCGCCAATAAGTGCCAGCACGGCGACTACCGTGATGACGATGTTCGGGTGTTTCATCGTGGTTCCGCTATTGTCTGGCTTGGTCCAGGACCTTCAGGAAATCCTTCGCATTACGATAGCCATAGAAGTGCAGGTCTTTGCGTTCCTTGCCATTTTTATCAAAGAACAATAATGCCGGTGGACCAAAGACGCTGAAGCGGCGCTTGATGGCTTTGCCATCGGCATTATTGGGGTCAGTCACATCAACCTGTAATAACACAAAGTAATCTTTCATCGTCTGTTTTACCTTGGCGTGACTGAATGTGGTTTCTTCCATGCGCACGCAGTCCGTGCACCAGGAGGCGAAGAAGTCGAGTATCACACCCTTGTTTTCGGCCATGGCTTTGGCGATCCTGTCTTCGATTTCCGCGACCGTAGTTACTCGATCAAAGAGGTGGCCTTGTTGCGCCGCCGGTCCCGCGGAGGCGCCCGTGGAAACCATGATACCGGTCCCCATGGACTGTAGGGCAATGGGGTGCATAATGCTGCGGTTGCCTGAAAAGCCTCCTATCATCGCAAAGATGCCCCAGGCAAACAGGATCATGCCCGCACCCTTGAAGAAATAACGCCAGCCACTGGCCGTCTCCGGAACCGGTTGCAGGGCGCCGAGATACATAGAGGTAATAATCAGCAGGGCGGACCACAACAGCAATACCGGGACTTCCGGTATGGTGCCTAACATATAAATAGCTACAGCCAGCAACAGCACGCCGAACAGGTGTTTGACCCTGTCCATCCATACGCCGGCCTTGGGTAGGATGGAGCCGGCTCCTATGCCTATGGCAATGAGGATAACACCCATACCCAGGGCCATGAAAAACATGATGGTGCCACCGAGCATGGGGTCCTGACTGACGATGGCCACACTCAGGGCAGAGATCAGGACCGGTGATACGCAGGCGCCAATAATCAGCGCCGAAATGGCGCCCATAAGAAAGACACCGATAAAGCTGCCGCCCTTCATTTTCTGCGAATGATAATGCAGGTGTGATTGAATAAATGCCGGTACCCGTAATTCATAAAAACCAAACATGGACAGCGACAGGATGAAAAAGATAGCGGAGATGGTGCCTATGGCCCAGACATTCTGGAAATAGGACTGTAGTTGATCGCCCGTGGCGCCGGCCAGGGCGCCGGCAAAGGTATAGGTAGCAGCCGTACCCAGGACATATGAGAACGCCAACAGGCCACCCTTCAGTTTGGTGATTTCCTTGCCCTGGCCGACAATGATGCTCGACAGGATGGGGATCATGGGCAGTACGCAGGGTGTGAAGGTCAGTAACAAACCGGCGCCAAAGGCGCCCAGTATGGCTAACCAATAATTGGTATCATCCTCTTGACTATCTACAGCCGCGGCGGGCAGGGCCTCAGCCAATGCCAGGGTGCGCGTGGCAGGGGGGTAACAAATGCCCTGGTCAGCACAGCCTTGGAAACCGACAACCAGTTCGCCCTGTGTATTGTCGGCAAGGGTTACGACGGCGCTGAATGATTTTTGATAGATGGCCGTCTTGCCAAAGTAGGGGTCGTCCTTAATCTTGGCTTTGGGCAGTTCTATGTTGTTCTTGTCTATGGCGGTGTCGTTGTATTTGAAATTGAGCTTGTCCTGATAGAGGTAATAACCCTCGGCAATCAGGTAGTTGATCCTGACTTTATTGTTGTCCAGCTTTTCCATATCAACGATAAAGGCCTTGTCCGGGTGCAGGAATTCCTGGTCCTGGCCTCCGGCCGATTCTATGAGCTGGTTGAGGCTCTTTAATGATGCCAGGGGTGTGGTCACGGCCGCACTGGCAGGTAAGGCAAAATCGACATTCTTGGTAATCGGGGGGTAACAAACACCTATAGGTTCATTACAACCCTGTGCCGTGATTCGTAAAGTAATTTTCTCTGCTATCGTGGACTTGCGCTCCAGGGGCAGCATAATAGCGACTTGATGGAGGTAGACTTCAACTTCCCCGAACAGTGGGTCTTTCTTTTTTTTGGCTTTTGGGTAGACGGGTGTCTTGAGTGTGACGCCCCCCGATGTCACTTCAAACTTGAACTTATCTTTATACATATAGTAGCCGTCAGCAATTTTCCAGCTGGCTTCCAGGCGGGAGTTATCGACGACACGGGTGGACAGGGCAAAGGCCTTGTCCGGTTCCAGCAATTCATCCTGTGCCCCGGAGATACCGGCATGGGCGGATGTAGTGATGAACAGGAAGGAACATACCAGCAGATAAAGTGTTCTCATTATTGTTGATCCGGGTGTGTTAACCATTTGAGGTAGTCCTGTGAGCCGTCCGTGATTGGGACCGCGATGATTTCGGGAAGTTCGTACGGGTGCAGTGCACTCAGGCGCGTTATTAGAGGTTCCAGTTCTTTGCCCGTCTTGATGATCAATAGTACTTCGGCGTCGTTTTGTACCTTGCCCTGCCAGTGATAAATCGAGCGCAGCCCGGGCACGATGTTGACGCAGGCGGCCAGCCCTTCGTCTACCAGCGTAGTCGCCAGTTTCTCGGCATCGTCCGCGTTGCCGCAGGTGCTGAGCAGTAAATGGCATGTTGTATCGGACACTATCTATAGACCTCCAGGGTCGGCAATTTATTTCATTTGCCGTGGTCATGCCAGCGCCCATGCCTGTGAGCAGGCCTTGAATTTGCCATGGATATCCCCATATCCTGCTGCACATGAAGACACCAACCCGACACTGAATCATGCCATTACTCCCTGTGCTATTCGGCCTGTTTATTGGTGTGCCGCTGCTGGAAATCTGGCTGCTTATTAAAGTAGGCGGTGTTATCGGCGTTGGCTGGACCATGGCCTCGGTCGTGGCCACGGCAGTGGCGGGTGCCGCGTTGGTGCGGGCCCAGGGCCTGTCGACCTATAGCCGCATTCATCAAATGATGGCCCGTGGCGAAACTCCGGCGATAGAAGTGATGGAGGGTCTGGTGCTGTTTCTGGCCGGAGCCCTGTTATTGACCCCCGGATTTTTTACGGATGCTCTGGGTTTCCTGGCCCTGATCCCGCCGTTGCGGCGGCGCGTGATTTTGTCGATTTTGAGCCGAGGGATTATCAGGCCCGTCGGGCGACCCATGGATCAACCCAGGGACGGCGCACCCCCGTCGGCACGCACCCCGTTGGAAGGTCAGTGGCGGCGTAACGACGACTGATCACCCAGTATATGTGGGGTAAACACTTGACAATAAAGACTTCGCGATTATGATTAGCACTCACTTGCGAGGAGTGCTAATCATAGCGGGCCAGTCATTAAGGCACCGGCAAGATTACAAGGCGCAAGAATATTCAATACGCCGCGAGGCGTAATTCGCAAACCAATTTTATTGTAACAACCCTTACTGAGGAGAGTAGAGATGAAGATTCGTCCCCTTCACGACCGTGTGATCGTGCGACGCCTGGAAGAGGAAACCACGAGCCCTGGCGGCATCGTGATTCCCGATTCGGCAAAGGAAAAGCCCATCCAGGGTGAAATCATCGCCGTCGGCAACGGCAAGATTCAGGATAACGGTGACATTCGGCCGCTGGACGTCAAAGTTGGCGACAAAGTGCTGTATGGCAAATATGCCGGCACCGAAGTCAAGATCGGTGACGAGGAACTGCTCGTGATGCGTGAAGAAGACATCATGGGTGTGGTGGAAGGCTAAGGCCTTTGCGACCCGATAATTTTAGAGAGGAAGAAACATGTCTGCTAAAGAAGTGAAATTTTCTGATGTCGCCCGCGGTAAGATGCTGGCCGGCGTCAACGTCCTGGCCGATGCGGTCAAGATTACCCTGGGCCCAAAGGGCCGTAACGTCGTACTCGACAAGGCCTTCGGCGCACCCACCGTCACCAAAGACGGTGTCTCGGTCGCCAAGGAAATCGAGTTAAAAGACAAGTACGAGAACATGGGCGCACAGATGCTCAAGGAAGTGGCTTCCAAGACTTCCGATGTCGCCGGTGACGGTACCACCACGGCAACCGTTCTGGCGCAAGCCATTGTGCGTGAAGGCCTGAAGTCCGTGGCCGCGGGTATGAACCCCATGGATCTGAAGCGCGGTATCGATAAGGCCGTGACTGCAAGCGTGGAACAACTGAAGAAGTTGTCCAGGCCCTGTTCCGATCAGAAAGAGATCGCCCAGGTAGGTACGATTTCCGCTAATTCCGACACCTCGATCGGTGATGTGATTGCCGAAGCCATGGGCAAGGTGGGCAAAGAAGGTGTGATCACTGTTGAAGAAGGCTCGGGCCTGGAAAATGAGCTGGATGTGGTGGAAGGTATGCAGTTCGATCGTGGCTATTTGTCACCTTACTTCGTCACCAACCAGGACACCATGAGCGCCGATCTGGAGAATCCTTATGTGCTGGTACACGACAAGAAAATTTCCAACATCCGCGACCTGTTGCCGACGCTGGAAAGCGTGGCCAAGACCAGCCGTCCATTGCTGATTATCGCCGAAGACATCGAAGGCGAAGCCCTGGCGACGTTGGTAGTGAACAACATCCGCGGCATACTGAAGGTCGCTGCCGTCAAGGCGCCGGGTTTTGGTGACCGCCGCAAGGCCATGTTGCAGGATGTTGCCATCCTGACTGGTGGCCAGGTGATTTCCGAAGAAGTCGGCATGAGCCTTGAAACCGTACAGCTGGAACAATTGGGCGAAGCCAAGCGCATACAGATCAGTAAGGAAAACACCACTATTATTGATGGCGCCGGCAAGCACGAAGAGATCGAGGGGCGTGTGAAACAGATTCGCACCCAGATCGAAGAGGCCACTTCGGACTACGACAAGGAGAAGATGCAGGAACGCGTGGCCAAACTGGCCGGCGGTGTTGCGGTCATCAAGGTGGGCGCGGCCACCGAAGTGGAAATGAAAGAGAAGAAGGCCCGTGTCGAAGATGCCTTGCATGCCACCCGCGCCGCGGTTGAAGAAGGCGTGGTTCCGGGTGGTGGTGTTGCCTTTGTACGCGCCCTGTCTTCCATAGGTGACGTCAAGGGGGACAACCACGATCAGGATGTCGGTGTGCAGATAGCCTGCCGCGCCATGCAGGAACCACTGCGTCAGATCATAGACAATGCCGGTGGCGAGCCTTCAGTGGTGTATCAGAAGGTTTCCGAAGGCAAAGGCAACTTTGGTTATAACGCCAGTACCGACGAGTATGGCGACATGCTCAAGATGGGCATCCTGGACCCGACCAAGGTCGCACGTACTGCCCTGCAGCATGCAGCCTCTATCGCCGGTCTGATGATTACCACCGAAGCCATGGTCGCCGAAGCACCGCAGGACGATGCTGCTGGTGGTGGCGCACCCGATATGGGTGGCATGGGCGGTATGGGTGGCATGGGCGGTATGATGTAAAACGCTTTCCCCAAGCCAAGTAGTACCAATAAAACCCCGTCAGCAATGGCGGGGTTTTTGTTTTGTTACACGGCATTGTTTTAATTTCTGAGGGGAATAGCACTTACTTAAACAGTTTCATTGTCAGCCAGGGTGGGGGTCAATACTTACGAATGGCAGGTTCTATTATCTATACAACCATCCCCATCCCAGCCATATATTTGCGATTTGTTGGACAGTGGTGGGTTATGCCCCAAGGGCTCTACCTTTCAGGCGCGCAGCTTGGCCACCAACTGACAAAAAAGGGTTTATTTACTATGTATTTGAATTGACTTATATGGCAATTCGAATACATAATTATTCATGAAGATCGATATACAATTACGGGAGATTTTCCATTTTTGTTTTTTAGAGCGGTTACTTAAAATTTCCGACCCAAAGCTCTATGTGCTGAAAGGTGGGGTTAATTTAAGGTTCTTCTTTCACAGTCCACGTTATTCCGAGGATATGGACATTGATGTTTTGGCGGGCAATGTTACAACGTTGAAAAAAAATGGATACAAAATACTGAACAATACCGCATTTAAAAGGAGTCTGAGAACATACGGGATAGATGACATAAAGGTAAATGATCCTGCGAAGGCGAAACAAACCGAGACAACACAACGTTTTCGCGTGAGACTGATTACCCCATCGGGGGATCAATTGCCGACAAAAGTGGAGTTTTCCCGGCGAAAAGAAAGGAATGTAGCGGTAAGGACCGACTTGATCGATCCTGAGCTAGCAAGGAAATATCACAAAATAGCTTTTCGTTGCCAGCACTATCCTGGCGATATGGCGACGGTACAAAAGATCAAGGCGCTTGCAGGCCGGTCAATTATTCAGGCGCGGGATGTATTTGATCTGGGCATTTTGCATGCAGGTGGTTTCACGAATCCGATACACATCTCATCACAGCTTTCCAGGCAAGTACTCAAAGAGGCCCGAATAAATATCACTACACTGAGTTATGAAGATTTTCAGGGCCAGGTTCTCGAGTTTCTGGATGATGAGGAACATGAATACTATGACTCTACAAAACACTGGGAAGAGTTACAGAATACAGTATTAGGGTTATGTTCTGATGACGCATAATCTTCTTACTTCCGAAGAATTCATTTTCTTTACTACCCGGGAATTCGCACTAGCGGCGGAAGTATCTGTATCCGCGGCGTCAAAACAACTCAAAAGACTGGGGAGCAAGGATTTTATTGTCCATGTGGTGCGTGGAATATGGGCAAACACAAGTCACCCTTACTTTAATCCTCTGGGATGCGTGCCTTATTTGTTGGGTAATGAACAGGGCTATGTTTCATTTTTAACTGCACTGCATCGGCACGGCATGTTATCCCAAATTCCACATACGACACAGGTGGCAACGACAGGCCATTCCCGGAAACTCAAAACGCCCATAGGGGTTTTCGAGTTTTTCCAATTAAAGCCGGAAATGATGACGCAAGGAATCGAATGGAGTGAAACGCGTGTTCCATACCGGATGGCCACACCTGAAAAGGCATTATTAGATGTATTTTATATCGCAACCAGGAAGAAAAAGCGTTTTTCATCATTGCCGGAACTGGAGATAGAATCCACTGCATTTAAATACAGAAAGTTTAATACCCTATTGAAAAAAACAATCACTTCCAGGCAGATTGCAAATGCCATCATGAACAGGGCAAAGAAGCTTCCGGCATTCCCGCATGCTGTTGGCGGGAATCCAGTGATTTAAACGGCTGGATTCCGGGTTTTCACCCGGATCAACAAAACCGGTGCCGGGTTTGGTCCGTTCTCTGTGCGGAATGACAGTGGTTTTTGGCTTAAATTAGCGCCATTCCTGTTTGAGGGCCGTGTCCGCAGGAAAAATATTCAGAAAACTACTATTGTGTCGTCGATGTTTGATCACAACGAAGAAACGCATCGTGATCATGATTGGGATACATGTTACCCGTGTTTACATGCAGCAGGTAATGGATGAATTCATGTTCCAGTATCGCATTTTTTGCCCACTCGGATTCCGGGGTGATGATCTCGATGACGCCGTTATCGCTGTAGCATCCATCAACACCAGGAGCACAGCTTTTAATACTTGATACCGTCAGCACCTTGGTGCCGGGGGCATCCAGCCCGGTGCAGGCCTTGGCCGATGCAAAGGCCTCCTCAACCAGGGAATAGGACATCTCCGTACCCCCACGATTGGCATACCAGAGTCCGCTGGCAGGCGGTCCATTGTTCTCGTTTGCATCTCCACAAGCGGAAAGCAGGAGTGTGGCTATCCCCACGATCAGGAGTGTTTTGTATTGCTGCTTTAGCACTGGTCCCTATGCCATCTCTGTTTGCTATATGAAAAATCAACAAGTTGAGCAGCAGTTTTCCCGGTGCCCGATACAATCTGCTGTCATAGATAAATACTTTATCGGCACAGCGCGCAGTTTCTTTCATTCTCTTAAGCGACGTCAGAGTTTTGACATACGCAGAAATTCGGGAGGGTGACAGCAATTAATGGGCCATGGATTACCTATGATTCATGTAGAAATATTAAGAAGTTTAGTTAATCCACCATGAGCAATGGATTTTTTCCCGCTACTGTCGGATCTCATTGCTGTCAGTCTGGTACCTGGATGCGGAACAATGATGCGCGGATTGAGGTGCTCGCAATTGTCAGAATCAGTAGTGTGTAAGGGGTATCTTGGCATTCACCCTCATTTAGGTCTCTTCTGCCGCGGGGTTGTTAACGGTTGGCCTCAGGTATGGCGCAGTAACTGCTTTAAAGTGGTGCGATTATCTAAAATGACTATTTAAACAAAAACTTATGGTGGATTATTGGTGTGATGTATTACTGAGCATATCCGATGTCGCATCGAGGGAGTGATTACGAGATGCAGATCACTATTCTCTCCACTATAATCGGCTAGAATAACCCATATAAAAATTGATTATTTAGAACCCACCCTGGAGAAAAGCCGATGAATGTTTCGCGATCACCTCTTCGTCTGTTAATCGTTGTTCTTGCGTCCTGGGCGCTGGCTGGTTGTCCTGGAGGCGGAGGAGGTGGTGGAGGAGGAGCCACCCCCGTGGTGTGTACTGGCGGTTCCGGCGTCACGGTCTCCTGGACGGCCAACAAGGAGACAGCGGTAAATACCAGTGGTGGCGGTTATGTTGTCTATTTCAGCCAATCTTCTGGTTTTAACCCGGGTAATACTAATGTATGCAGCCAGTCTGTTCCTTATGTCTCAGGCTCTACGGCGCCCACTACTACTGTCATCAACCCACCGTCTGGCACCTGGTATGTGCGTGTGGCGGCGACATCACAGTTGAATGCGCCAGGGTCAACGGGTGGTAGCGAGAGTACGGCCTCCAGCGAACTAACTGTAGTTGCACCCTAAACGGATCAGGAGATTTAACAATGAAAGAGAAAAAGATGGCTCTATCTTTAATAGCGACCCTGATACTGGGCTTGGTCTCGATTGCAGGTGCTTCTGATTCCGGGCCTATAGCACCCGGGGAGCCAGGCGTTTCGGCGGCTATTGTCGCAAGTAAGGTGAAAACCGTTAACGTTTCTGCCAGCAGACCAACCATGAAGGAAGGCGAGATACTGGTAATATTTAAAAACACCCTGTCGGCTCGTGCTGCGGGAGATCTGGTATCTAGTTTGGGTGGATCGGTATCAAAAACCATTGGTAAGGATAATATACGTGTGGTGACGCTGTCTGAAGGCATGTCGGTCGAGCAAGCCGTCAGCAGCTTTTCCGTCGATCCCAATGTTGTCCATGCCCAACCCAACTATATGTATTACCCGACCGCCGTGCCCAATGACGCCTCCTATGGCGAATTGTGGGGTCTGAGCAATACCGGGCAAACGGTTAACAATCCTTCTTATAGTACAAATAACCCCGGCATCAGCGGTAATGATATCGACGCACAACTGGCCTGGGATCAGATCACGGATTGCAGTGCAATTGTTGTGGCCGTAATCGACACCTCTATTAATTACACACACGAAGACCTAGCCAGCAATATGTGGACGGGCAACACCAATCATGGCTGGGATTTTGTCGATAATGACAATGATCCCATGGCCACGGACGGACAGATCCATGGCGGCCATGTGGCCGGCACCATAGGGGCTAGAGGCAATAATAGCGTGGGTACATCGGGTGTCTGTTGGCGGGTGCAGATCATGGCCGTACGTGTGCTGGGTCCCGGTGGCGGTTCAACGGCAGATATTATCCAGGGTATAGAGTTCGCTTCTGATAATGGCGCTCATGTGATCAATATGAGTCTCGGTGGCGGTGGTGGCTTCGATGCATTGTTTAGTGCTTCTATTGATTACGCACGTGCTCGTGATGTCGTCGTGGTGGTGGCCGCGGGTAACGAGGCCAACGACAATGATACCGGAAATGCCTCGTGGCCCTGTAACTTTACCCAGGACAACCTGATCTGTGTCGCCGCCCTGGATCAGGCCTACTCACTGGCCACTTTTTCCAATACCGGCACCACTAGCGTGGATGTCGGCGCCCCCGGTACGAATGTTTTGAGTGCCTGGCCTGGGAATAAGCTGACCGTGACGACGTATTCGGATTGGACCGCGATTGGGGCAGGATGGGGGTGGTATAATGGGTGTGATTTTGGTTCAGGGCCATTCGCCATGGCGACCAATCCATTTGGATGGTGTGATTTTAATAACACCCAGTATGCCAACAACTTAAATTCCGTGGTTTATAAGGAATTCAATCTCTCCGGTTTGCTGGGCGCAGGGTTTAGTTCACTGGCCTTCGTGGATACGGAATCCGGGTTTGATTTTCTTTCTGTCTATTCACGTAGCGCCGGCGGCAATCCCACGGCCGGCACCAATCACTTTACCGGTTCTGGATCGACCGGTGGGTCGGCCACTTCATTTGATTTTGGCCTGGACAACTGCCTCAGTGCCACCTGCTCCATTGGTTATGGTTTAACCTCTGATGGTTCTGTTACTGATCTGGGTGTGGCCATTTTCAACATGGAAATCCAGAAGGTGGAAACCAACAGCTCGGTTTATGTCAACATTAACGGCACCTCCATGGCCTCACCGCATGTGGCCGGTATTGCCGCACTGGTGCGCGCCTACAACCCGCTGTACAACTATCTTGATACCGTCAATGCCATCCTCGGGGGTGGTGAGGCTATATCAGTATTGGCCACGACTACAACAACGGGTATGGCGGCAAATGCCATGGGCGCATTGGCCTTCATTAATGTCCCGACAGGGGTGAGCGCAACACCGTAAATTGATGAAAACTTTGCTCTTGTTATTTGTTGCCGTGGCTGTACTGTATTCATGTAATGCGGTACAGCCACAAGCTCAAAACTCCAGAAATACTATGAAGCAGCAACATGTTGTACCAGGCGAATATATTGTAACGCTTGCCAGGGATGTTCAGATCGAAGATTTGAAAACCCAGCTTAGTGCTTATACTTTGAAAGTCGTCAGGGATTTGGGCCGCGGGCGTTATCTTATTCGTCTCGACCAGGACCCTGGCCTGGATGTTCTTAAGGATTTTGATTGTTTCAAGAGCTCAGCTTGTAAAATACAACATAATTTTAGGTATAAACCTACAGGCACATCTGGGATCAAGGCACACTAGATATCATCGTTAATAGCACGGATTATCTCTGGTATTGATATCGCAAATGGGTTCGGATCGGCCCTGTTTTGTTTTGGGTATTTAGTGAACTGCTTCACACAGGAAAATTATTTTGATGCTACCATGCCATATTTGCCCCATCGCTGTTAGTTGTCGGTAAGGCCGATGGTGTATTTTCGAGCTTTTCAATGGTTGAGTGCCCTGCGAGTGAGTCTTGTGTGAAGTGCGTATAAATCAGAACTGTGAAAATAGGGGCCGCACATTCCAGATTGTGTTCGGGAGTTTTTGATTTAAATCAAGATAGATTGTATGGATTTATGTATATAATTTAGCATTATGTTGGTGCGGACCAACCATCCACAAGTAAGAGCAATATGGTGTCTAAGACCACTTTGGAGGTGGAATAATATGAATTCCTTTCAGAAAATTGCCTCATTTATAACCATTAGTTTACTCGCTGTTTTACTTGTCGGCTGTCCCGGCGGCGGGGGCGGCGGGGGCGGCGGGGGCGACGGAGGAGGCGGTCTCCAGACACCTATCGGCGATCTCACCGGCACCTGGAATATCAGTGAAACGGCCAGCTCCAGTGACCCAAGTTGTAGCGGATCGGCCAGTTATTCTCTAACTATCACCCAATCGGGTAACACTATTACCGCTACCGATGCGCGTGGCGGTAGTTTTACCGGTACAATAAGCGCCAATCAGCTCTCCTGGAGTGGTAGTTTCCCGGACGGACCCGGCACCACGACCGTGAGTTCTATGACAGCTACGGTAGCTGCGAGTTGTAATAGCATTAGCGGTAACGCGACCTGGTCGTATAGTGAGACCGGGTTCTCCTGTACGGGTACGACCACCTTTACCGGTACGCGCTCACCGGCCAGTGGTTGTGGTGGTGGAGGAGGTGGCAGTTCCGATCCACTCTATACCGATCAATGGCATCTTAATAACACCGGCCAGGACGGTGGCACAGCCGGTGAAGACATCAATGTCGATACTGTGTGGAGCAGTTTTGATGGCACGGGTGTTCGGATTGCCGTGGTTGATGATGGCCTGGAGATTGCCCATGAAGACCTGGCCGCCAATGTGGTCAGTGGTGCGAGCTATGACTACACGCTACCTGGGTACGGCGATCCTACCGGCGGTGCCCACGGTACGGCGGTCGCCGGTGTTGCGGCAGCAGTGGGATTCAATGGCATCGGTGTGCGCGGTGTTGCCCCGGCAGCAAGCCTGGTGGGTTATAACCTGCTTCAAGCTGGTTCAACAGCCAACGAGGCTAACGCAATGACACGCGATGCCGCCAGCAATTCCGTTAACAGCAATTCCTGGGGTCCGGCCGATGGCACGGGATTCCTGAGTGATTCCTCCAGTCTCTGGCGCGGTGCCATTGATACGGGTTTGGCCACTGGTCGTAGTGGTCGCGGACTAATCTACACATGGGCGGCCGGCAATGGCGGCAGTGGTACCTTTTGGGGTCGTGATAACTCCAATTATGATGGCTATGCTAACTATTATGGTGTCATGGCCATTGCTGCTCTTGATGACAAGGGGCGCAAGGCGTCCTATTCAGAACATGGCGCCAATCTCTGGGTGAGTACGCCGTCGGGTGAGTTCTGTGACACCAACACGACGACAACAACCGATCGTACCGGTACCGCAGGTTACAATGCCAATGGTGTAAATGGACCCTATACGGATTATACAGATGACAATTACTCGCAGTGCTTCAATGGCACATCCTCCGCCACACCGGTCGCTTCCGGTGTCATAGCGCTGATGTTGGAGGCCAACCCCAATCTGGGCTGGCGCGATGTACGCCAGATCCTGGCGCAGACGGCAAGGCAAAACGATGTTGCAGGAGGTGCCTGGACGACAAATGGCGCCGGTCTGACGCACAGCCATAAGTATGGGTTCGGCGTCATCGATGCACAGGCAGCGGTGACCACTGCACAAAGCTGGACCAATCTTCCCACTATGGCTACTTGTACTACATCGGTTTCTGCAGCTGGCGGGGCAATTGCGGATGGCACTAGTACGACAGAGAGCAATCCTGGTTTTGGCGCGCCACAAACATTGTCTGTAACCGCTTGCGGAGGTGTTTCGGTTGTGGAATTCGTGGAAGTAAACTACACAGGTAATCACACTTATTTCGGTGACCTCGAAATCACCCTGATTAGCCCGGATAGTGGTACCGAGAGTCGCCTGGCTGATCCTCATTTATGTAACAGTGACTGTTTGGCCGGCTATGCCAGCGGTTGGCGTTTCGGTTCCGCGCGACACTTGGGCGAGAATCCCACAGGTACATGGCAGTTACGTATCCGAGACGGCTATTTCGGTGATACCGGCACTGCAGGGACCTTCTCTTTAAAGATCTATGGTCATTAAGCGAGGAAGCTTTAGTGAATACAACCAAGCAGAATTGAGGATCAAACGATGAAAAGCAAAATGAAGTTGAACTGGAGACAGGCTGGGATAGCGCTAGTTCTCGGAATGGTGTCTTTTACTGTCATGGCTATGGGAAATACAGGCGAATCAAAGAAGGTTTCCATCGATGATAAAATCGTGGGTGCGTCCTACTATTGGTATGATGGCGATAAGAAGCGTAGCATAACTGTAAACAGCAATGTCATCGCGGAATTTGGCAGGGGTGAAAGCGTGGTTAAAGATGTCATTAGTGGCGCACGCGATGTTACGCCTAAAGTGCCCGCCGGCGCCAGGTTGTGGGATGTCAGTGAAGGCGGTGGCGCAGCCAAGGCCATGGAGGCCGTTTCAAACATCAAGGCATCACCGGTGTTTCATGATGGTCGTTCCACTTCCACTTCACGCCGTGCCTTGCCCGGCGGCATCATCGTGACATTTAAAGACGGTTGGGATGCACAGCGTGTACAGGACTGGGCCAAGTCCAGGAACCTGACAATAGAATCGAAGATGAACTTTGGCAATATCTATGTCATTGCCACCGATGTGGGCATGTCGGCATTAACATTGGCCAATCAGATTCATGAATCGGGCGAAGTGGTCAGTGCGCAACCGAACTGGTGGAAGGAAATCACAACACGATAGATAGCTATATCGATCAATCCCCTCCCTTTGGAAAGAGGGAAGGTAGCTGCTCCGTTATTCCTTGGTAAAACCCCCATCCCAGCCTTCCCCCTGAAAGGGGGAAGGAGAAGGTTGTAGGGTGGGCACTGCCCACCAGTGTTTTTACAGGTTCTATCCTCCGGATAACAAACACAATCATCCTACCCCTGAGAGATAATGAGAAAGGTAACTATTATTCCCTCCCCTTTTCAAGGGGGAGGGTTAGGGTGGGGGTCAACACTCAGGGAGGAGACCCACCCATAATTAACCACCCCCATCCCCGCCTTCCCCCTCTAAGGGGGAAGGAGCAAAGTTCATGTAGGATGCGGTGAGTTCACGAACCGCATCGATCGGGTTCCACCCATAATTAACAACCCACATCTCCGCCTTCCCCCTAAGAGGGGGAAGGAGAAGGTTGTAGGGTGGGCACTGCCCACCAACTATTTCTTTCACCAAGAGTGAGGGAAATTAAATAATTGCAATAAGTCCTTAAGCCGTTTTACGAATCAACATCACTCCATCACGCACCGTCAACATGACTTGTTCGACATTTTCATCCAGCCTGACTTTTTCATTAAACGCTACCAGGGCATGATCGGTCTCTTCTTTGGGATTGAGCACGGCGCCTGACCACAAGACATTGTCGGCAACGATCAGACCGCCTG
>BTRG01000047.1:0-19691 GCA_036986275.1 Gammaproteobacteria bacterium
CGGAATATTATGACGGCAAGCGTGGCGGCCTCATCGGGCGCCGCGCCAACTATTTCCAGGTCTGGTCCGCCACCGGCTTGATTGTGGCGCGGGAGATTCTTGAAAATCCGGAAAGCCGCGCTCTGTTCGACCGATGCACCCGGGTTGACCTGGAGGCCCTGTACTGTCCGGTCGTTCTCTAGAAAAGGGGACGGTCAGCCTGTTTCTGGCAACCCCAATGTGGGCGCTGATCCGATTGCTGATCGCAATTTTCGGTAACGATTCAGTCACCGGAGATCTGTTCGGCATGCTGTCATATTCCACTATTGATTTTGCAACAGCAGCATCGGCTAAGCTGGTATTCGAGTGTGCGCGTGTATAACAACATTTTTGATAACAATACGTCTGGGGCAACCGATTGCAGAGGTATATTGGTCGATGGAATTATCGAAAATGGGCAAATGACAGAAATAACCAACAACACGTTTATCGGAAACGACAGGGCAATAGTGATTGAAAAACACTATGACGCATTAACCAGCATCAACGTGATGAACAACATCATGCAGGGCAATGAACAAGCATTAACTGTAACTTCGTTTAATTACGGAACTTTTGAGCCCGCTGTATTCAACAACCTCACCTATCAGAACGGGATTGATTTCGCCGGCATATCACCCGGCCAACTTGTAGACAATCTAAACGGTGCCCCGTTACTGGTAGCCCCAGCCAGCGGAGACTTTCGCCTAAGCGCTGGTTCGATAGCCATCGACGCAGGCACGGACGCATCGGCACCGCTATCTGATTTCTACGGCTCGCCCAGGCCCGTCGATGGGGACAACAACGGAATACCTACGACTGACATTGGCGCTCACGAGTTTAATCCAATCTAATCAGCCTCAAGCGCAATATCTGGAGATCAGTAGATCTCACTCAAAAAGAAGACCCGAGCACGTACGCGGCTACTGGTTTTGCAACAACAGCATAGGACTCTGCTCGACCACTGCCCGTGTGCCCCAATATCCGGCTGCACCAATGAGTAGTGCGCCCGCTACGGGCGCGGTGATCTATAGCCACCACCGGTTCGGGCGTGGCGTGGACATCGCTGATCAGGCCAATCCGGGTAGATAAGGCAGCTCCTCCCGTGGTGTATGTGCCGTTCGAAACCCGCGGTTTTACACCGTCAACAACAACTGGTCGAAGCGGTTTATGGTGCTACCGCAGACGGTCATGCACTGCTTGAAGTCATAAAGGGAAGGGGGTATTTTCAGGTCTGAAAAATGCGTCTGTCGGAAAACAGCGACAATCTGATGGTGCTGGCAAGCCAGACTGTCGTGACGTTTAGTTGGCTCAATTTGAATCATTGGCTTTAAAGATAAAAACGTTACGCATAAAGTAACGTCCAATCATGTAGATAGTAAATCAGTGTATAAGAATAAAATAAAGCATAAAAACGCTTATCAATGCTTATCTGTCTTCTAACGCCGACACCTGTCGGCACCCTGAGACATCTAGCCAAATGCAGCAATGCTTTTCTATGCTTGCACAGCAGCAACAAAGCTGATTTATATATTTCAGGAAGGAGACTCATGAACAGTAAATTAACAGTCAGTCTGGTAATCGCAAGCCTGGCAATACCAATGCAATCGAGCCTGGCGCAACCCGTCGATAAAACCAATACGCTGCCTGACGCAAAGCCGGGGCAGTGCTATGCAAAAGTCATGGTGCCGGCAAAATACGAAACCAAGCAGGATAAAGTTCTGGTGCGTGAAGCCGCGCAGAAAATCGAAACCATCCCGGCCAAATATGAGTGGTCGGAAAAGACAGTCACCACCCAGGCGGCACATACAAAACTGGTGCCCGAGCCCGCAAAATATAAAAAGATTGTCGAGAAAATAGAGACCAGCCCAGCGATGAATATCTGGGTCACGAACTTTAAAAAGAATGCCAAACCCGTCAGTCCGGGTATGCTGGTTGCCGCGAAAGAAAGCCTGGGCATTGCGATTGAGCAAGCAGTACCGGGCATGTGTTTCAAGGAATATTACACACCGGTGCAGTTCAGGAACGAAACTGAGGAGATCGTGGTAAAGGCGGCTTCGGAAAAGGTTGCCAGCATTCCAGCCGAGTATGAAACCATAGAAGAAAAGGTTATGGTCAAGGAACCTTCAAAGAAGATTATCGAAGTTCCGGTCACCTATGAAACGGTTTCCGAAAAAGTGCTGATTGAACCGGTAAAAACGGTCTGGAAGAAAGGCAAAGGGCCGATAGAGAAGATCGACAACACGACCGGTGAAATCATGTGCCTGGTGGAGATTCCGGCGAAGTACAAGACGGTGAAAAAGCAGGTTATCAAATCGGCTGCTACTATCAAGGAAGTTGAGATAGCGGCTGTGTACCAGACTGTCAAGGTGCGCAAGTTGATTTCGCCCGAAAAGGAAAAACGCACCAAGGTCCCTGCCACTTACAAGCAGATCACCAAGCGTAAGAAAGTCGCCGATGCCCGCTTTGCCTGGTATGCAGTCCACGAGGTCAAGAATCCGGATGGCGCTCCGACGGGGTCGCAGATTTGCCTGAAGGAGGTTCCCGCAAAACACCAGACCGTCACCAGGCTGGTGGTTAGCAAGCAGGCAGGTTTTGCCAAACAGGAGCTGCCTGCGGGGACTGAAACTGTCAAGGTGCGCAAGCTGGTCTCTGATGCCAGCGAAAAACGCAGCGCGATTCCAGCCGAGTACAAGACTGTTACCAAACGCGCCAAGGTGAGCGGCGAAAGCCTGGAATGGCGACAGGTGTTGTGTGAAACCAATATGACAAAGGATATTGCCATGCGCGTGCAGCAGGCACTGAAAGACGCGGGTTACGATGTTGGCGCAGTCGATGGGATTCCGGGTGGCGCGACACTGCGCGCAGTGAATGAATATCAGCGTAAAAAAGGATTGCCGACCGGTGGTCTGACGATTCGTACGCTGGAGTCGCTTGGTGTCCGTATTTAACGCAAAAAACCAAACCTCTGTAATGGCTCCTCAGGAGACTGTGTGAAAACCAGTTCTCCACAGCCGGTTTCCAATAGCCCTGCTCGAAAGAGCGGGGCTATTGTATTTATGGCAATCGTTTTTCTGGGCGTGCAAGCCTGCTACGCCAATGCAGCCAGGAGAGCAGGAACACCTTCCCGATTCATTGTGCGTTTTAAGTTGTAACTCAGTACGCCCAGGCTCATCTCCGATCTGGCGCCCTCTATTCCCCAACAAAGAAAACGCCGAAAACCCATTATTTGTTTGAGTATCGCAAACGGTCGTTCCACGATGGCCATGCGCTGTCGCATCAATGCGGGATTCTGATTCAATCGGGCCTCACAAGGTACCGGTCAATCAAATGGTCAATTCGTTGTCGTTGTTCAGGCAGTTGCGCCCGCCTTGAGGCTGTTTCCACACAGTCTCCGAAGTCACCGTTTCCGTAACATTGACTTCCAGGAATTCCCGCTCAGCAGGGTCCGGCATCGCAGATATTGTTGCCCAGGTTCGTACCCGTCGGGATCGTTCCGTTGTTGTCGAAGACGTTGCTTCGGAATACGGCGTCAGCACCGGTGATCGACGAGGCGTTTGCGGTGAAGCTGCTGTTTATCACGAGTGCCCGTCCCCCGATGCTCGACCGCAGCGCTTCACCATTCTGGTAAAATACGCTATCGCTCAGGACGCCGTTCGGCAAGTAGATGCCCTGATTGTTCCGCTCAAATACACTGTTTCGAATCGTAAATCGGCTGTTCCTGTTTTGCCCGCTTACTCCCCGGAAGCCCGTCGATACGATGCTGTCCGTCATGATCAATCCAGTTCCCATTGCGTTGATGCCCGTGCTGTTTTCGCGGGCGGCGATTTCATCCACGCGCAAGGTGAGACTGGTTGCTGTATTGATTCCGATGGAGAAGCCGCGTACGGTCCCGTTGCGCACAGAGTCAACCCCGTCAATCCCGAAGCCCGCCGCGCCGGAACAACTGACACTCACGAGCTGGTTCGATACATTATCGATCGTGGCTGAACAGGATCCACCTCCTGCTACCTCGAAACCGTTGAGGTCGAGTTGAACACCGGCCACGGTGGCCACGATGGCACCCCCGTTGCTGGCTACGCTGAGGTTGCCGGTGAGCAGGTAGCTCCCCGCTGTAGTGATGGTAACCGGAAATCCCGGCCCATCCCCGGTAAAGCAACCGCCACTCACGGCACAGGCCTGGTTGATTTCGAGCAGGCCATCGGACGCATGTACGCCGGCAGCACAAAGGAGGCCGGCCGCAAGGATGGCTGCCCGACAGGTGGGTAATGGATCAGACATGTTATGTTCTCCTTATTAGTTAGTATGGTGCAGCCTGGTAGCTCAGGGTGCCTGGCTCGACGGGCCGGGAGGACCAAAGAACATCTGTTTCTGGATGGCAAGGTCGGCAAAATCCACCCGTGAATCGCCATTGAGATCGGCATCTGCATCGGTGGTGAAAAACACGCTTTTCAATTCGGCCAGATCGGCAAAGTCGATCTTCAGATCATTGTTCAAATCCGGGTCACAGCGGTTGCCGAAGCCATCGGCATTGGTGTCGCGCTGGTCCGGGTTCGAATGCAGGATGCAATTGTCGGCGGTATCCAGGATGCCGTCGTTGTCACTGTCACCCACCAGCGACAGCGCATCGAGGTCGGCGGCAGACCAGTCGGCGTGCAGAGCATCCCCGTCGTACTCCAGGGCCCACCCGGTGGTGCCAGGATCGTAGCGCAGCATGTCCTCGTCGGCGAAATCGACACCACCCAGTGTGCCGCCGGTATCGAAGGAGACGTACACCACGCCGTTCGCAGCCACGTCCGCAGCATCCAGATCCATGGCGATGGGTACGCCCGCCAGCGCGCTGTCGAAATAGCGCACGAAACCGGTCGGCATGACCTGTACCAGGTCGGCATCATCGAAGGTCTCACCGGAAAGCAGAACAGTGGTGTTGAAGGACAAAAACAGGTCGGTGCCGTCGCTGGCCAGGGCATCGACCCAGGCGCCCGGGGGTACCCCTTGCGCGCGGGCATCGAATTCCAGCGTGTAGTTACTGCCGTCGAAACGCGCCACGTCGCCGCGTCGCAGGGTGATGCCTCCCAGTGTCAGCGTGGTATCGAAGGCCATGAGCCGATCACCGGCAGGGAACCGGTAATACGCGGTGAGGTCTGCGCCGTCGGGCAGAGTGCCGACATCGGCCGGCACGATCCCGCCGGCCTGGTCATCGACCACCACGCCTTCATCGGCCACGATTTCGCTGCCGAGTTGTAGTGTGATATCAGGAGACAGGCTGATCGGCTGGGCGGATGCAACGGCCGGGACAACCAGTAGATACAGCAAGCGCCAGTGGCGCACATTTTTACCGTGTGTGTTCATCGGGCTCCTTTGGTCACGTGTAGGTTGTTGCCCCGTGTTGTCGTTTCTGACTGGTTGTGCGCGTCAGGAACCTGGAGAGTTCCCTGCTGCCACCATACGTCACCCACCGGGTAATAGTATGCGGAGAGCACTTACAATTGATTTACACATCCTCATAGACGAACGCCCGGAATGGGTCGAACTCAGCATATCGCTCGTACTGCAGTTGGAGTCTACCTGATGCACACTTACAGATGGCTTACAGAAAATGAATGAATGACCGGAACGGGTCCAGGCTGTGTGAAAACTCACGAACGATGTAACAGCTCAAAATATTGGCGTCACAGGAAGCCGCATATTGAACGAACTCCGTTTCCGAATGGTTTTGGTACCCCTGAAATTTTGCTAATTTTGAGTTTTCACACAGTCTGTCAGGGAGCCATTTATTTTTGATCCGAGCCCGGGAATAAAAGGGTGCCGATTACACACGTACACGGTCAAAGTTTACAACATTCTCTGGTCTGGCTGCCGGCTGATCCGCATCTGGATTCAGCCAGTTTAGTATTGGCTCGAATTCTTCTCGTTCCTTTGCGACATCTTTTTCATCCATTTCAAAAATACCTGTTCCCTGTTCCGCCGCCAGAATGTATTGGTCGGAGTCGGAAATCTTTGTCAGGAATGGCAGGCTTAAGACCTGTAAAAAGCGTTCCAAAGGTTCATAAATCGGCATGGTTTTGCGTACCCGGTTGGCGACCACAGCAACATTCGTTTTCTGTTTGCGGATTCCGCCTTTGAGCAACAGGTCCTTGATGAAATAGGCGGTAGCGTGAATGTCGATAGTAGAAGGGGCGACGGGGATGAGAATGAAATCGGTTTTTTTAACCATCTCCTGTAACAGCACGCCGTCCACGCCGGCAGGTGCATCGATAATCAGTTTTTCGGTGTTTTCCGGAACATACATCTGCAGACTGCGCATCAGAGTACCTTTCTGGGTGGCGGCGTCGGCGGCGTGGATAGTGTTTGCACCCTTGGAACGTATTTTCAGCCAATGCAAACTTGATCCCTGGGGATCATAATCCATGATTGCGGTTTTTTTGTTTGCGCTGGCAAAATAACTCGCGATGGTGGTTGCCAGCGTCGTTTTGCCGCTACCGCCTTTTGAATTGATAATCAATATTGTCTGCATAGCTGGTCTTTCTTGTCGCCTGGGGTGACCGGATTGCCCGGCTGCTAACAGTTTTAACGGTAAAAGAGAGCGAACGTTTATGGTTGCATGGGAGGGATGTGACACAGTTCGCAAACAGATCCTGTAAATTAGTACTAAAGGGTCGGGTTAGCGTATTTACCTCGGTCAGGATGGCGAATAGCGGGTACTGCTGAACTGTTTTCAACAGTGTATCGTATGCAGCCTGGCAAAAGCGCGTGAGGCCTAAAAAAGGGGGCGGCAGAGGGTCAGCACCCACAGGAGCGGTCTTCTGACCGCGCAGGGTGTCACAAACAATCGCCTCAGAGAGCGGTGCTACGGGAGGGGTAGGGGTACTACAGGTGCGTAATTCACACCATTTCAGGTCCAGCCATCAATAAAGAGATACAATACCCGGCGCACCCGAGTGCAAAAAAATCCATACATGGTTTAACAGGCACATACCAGACATGAACAGCACACCACCCAGACACATACCTGTACGAAAAACCAAGATTGTCGCCACCATCGGACCAGCCTGTAAAACACCGGAAATGCTAAGGGCTATGATCAAAGCAGGAATGAATGTCGCACGCTTAAACCTTTCACATGGCACGCACGCTGCACACAGCGAACAGATCACGATTCTGCGTGCCGTTGCAAAAGATCTCGGGCGGAATATCGCGATCATGATCGATACACGTGGTATCGAGATTCGCACCGGCCTGCTCGACGGTGATTCTGTCAAACTAATACCCGGTAAGAGCTTCAGTCTGCACGCAGATGGTCGAACCGGCGATGCTACGGGCGCATCGATCAGCTACCTGAGATTGTACGAAGAGGTCCGGCGTGGAACGCCGATCCTGCTTGATGACGGCGCAATCGAGCTGGAGGTCGACCGGGTAACGGATGGTGTAATCAACTGCCGTGTCATTCACGGTGGGCTGCTGGGTAATTCCAAGAGCGTAAACCTGCCCGAAACCCAGCTGATGATGAGTGCCGTGAGTCCGGAAAACCGGGACGATATCGTCAAGGAACTGGGCTTTGCCGCAGAAAATGACGTCGATTATATCGCAGCCTCATTCGTCCAGAGCGCAGTTGATATATACAAGATGCGTGAAATACTTGTCGAGCGAGAAGTTAACATCCCCATCATTGCCAAAATCGAAAACAGGGCCGGCGTGACAAACATGGAAGAAATCGTCGAAGTCGCTGACGGTATCATGGTTGCCCGAGGTGACCTGGGAGTGGAACTTCCTCTGGCCGAAGTCCCAACCACACAAAAGCTTATCATCCGTACCACGGTTAGCAATGGCAAGCCTGTCATAACGGCCACCCAGATGCTGGCTTCAATGGAACGCAACCCGAAACCTACCCGCGCAGAAGCGAGCGACGTGGCCAATGCGATTCTCGATGGCACCTCGGCGGTCATGCTCTCTGGTGAGACCGCAGTCGGAAAATATCCCCTTGAGGCAGTAAAAACCCTGGCCGTGATCGCGTTACGCGCCGAGGCATCGTTACACGAATACGGTTACCTGCAGAAGATCAAGCCCAACCCCGCTAACGTGGTGACCGAAGCGATTGGACAGGCCTCAGTCAGCATGGCCAAGAATCTGAAGGCAGCGGCCATCGTCTGCCTGACTGAATCCGGCTTTACCTCGCGCCTGATTTCAAAACACCGCCCGGACTGCCCGATCCTGGCAATTACCTCCTCAGAGCTGGTAGCGCGCAAGTTGTCAATGAACTGGGGCGTAATACCGGTTCTATACCAGGGAGAGCCCTCCGACGATGCCCGTATCGAGTTTGCCATTTCTGTGATCAGGAAATTCGCTTATGCAGACAGTGACGACACACTGATCATAACTGCCGGGCATCACCAGCTAGCCGGAGGTACTGACATGATTCGAGTTGTTACGCTGTAGAATACTAAAAGTTCTATTAAAGGGCTCTGCCCCAAATGGCGCTTACTTAAAGCGATTCGTCGGGTTACGCTGCGCTGACTTGACTTACAGAGCTGAAGTATTCGCCCATAATCGTTTTCGTGGATATTTGATGCTGTTGGGTAGCGGCAATCATTTTATTGTCTTCAACCAACTATTGAATTCCTGCTCATACTCAGGCTGGCTTTGCAGAAAACCATTGTTGTGATCACCCTGCATACGTACGAAGCGTTTTGGTTCATGAGCTGACTGGAAGATTTTCTCGCCCAGATGAAATGGCATGATTTCATCATCCGGGCTATGCAATACCAGCACAGGGTAATTCACACGCTGGATATTCTCTGCTGTATTGAACTCATAACGTGTGAACACCAGGCGTGATAAAATCGGGAATACGGCTCTGGCAAAATCACGTGCTGAACTGAGCGTTGATTCCAGTATCAAGCCACGTGCCTGAACTCCGGATGCCAGCTTGGCTGCAATGGCACCACCCAGGGAACGTCCAAATATCAGGATCTGGTCATTGGCAAAACCTTTTTCGTCGGTGAGATAACGCCAGGCCGCTGATGCATCCTGGTAAAGGCCCTGTTCATCCGGTGAACCCTTGCTTTTTCCATAACCTCTGTAGTCAATAATAAAGACATTCAAGCCAAGGCGATGAAAGAGCTCTATCGAATCGCGGCGGTGAGAGATATTGCCCGCATTGCCATGTAAAAAGAGCAGTACCTGCTCTGACCGCTGGTAAGGGGTATACCAGCCATGTAGTTGAACGTTATCCGCTGTGTTGAGGGTGACATCTTCATAGTTGAGCCCCCAGTCTGCCGGCGTTTGATCCAACTCGCGTGTGGGGTAAAAAGTCATGTTCGGTTGCCGTAAATACATCCAGACGTTCAGCAGTAATAAGCTGAGTACGAAGATAATCACATAGCTGGCCATGGTTTCTTTCACGGGTTTTCGGCATAAGGATTAATGAGCGTGGTACCATTATATTCGCAGGCGCCGGGTTATAATACGCCTGATGGTTTATAGAATAACTGGAATGTGAAGGTAAGTGCCGATGGCAAATTCATTTGGTGATCAGTTTCTTAAAGCAGGCCTGGTGAGCAAGGACAAACTCAACAAGGCGAAGAAGTCAAAGTACAAACAGCAGAAAGCAGAGAAAAAGAAGCAGGGTGAGATTGTTAACGAGGCTACAGAATCCGCCCGGCGGGTAGCGGCAGATAAAGCGGCTCGTGATCGCGAGCTCAATCGCCTGCAAAAGGAGGCGGTCGAGCGTAAGGCGATTCAGGCACAGATTCGTCAACTGGTCGAAATGAATCGCTTGCCGCGGGATGATGGTGAGATCGGTTATAACTTCCAGGACGGTACTGCGATCAGGAAGCTCTTTGTCTCAAACGAGATCAACGACAAGCTGGGGCGCGGACTCCTCGCCATTGTAAAGTTTGACGCAGGATACGAGGTAATTCCGTCCGTTGTGGCAGAGAAAATAAAGCTTCGTGATGAATCCTGTATTGTCAGCAATGCTACCACGCAACTGGAGAATGGGGACGATGATCTCTACGCGGATTACAAGGTCCCCGATGATTTGATGTGGTAGCTACAGGGAATGAAAAAGGTACTGCCAATCATGTATAAACTTACAGCCGGTTTACTGATTTTCATGGTGGGCTGGGGCCTTGGTTGGTATACGTATAATTATTGGGGCACTGATCCGATACAGTCTGCACAGTCCATTATTCCCGCGCCATCGAAACCCGTTAACCTTGAAGGACAGGCAGCGGACTTTACACCGGCGGCACCTGGTCATGTGGATAACATAGCGAATCTGTTGCAGCGCAATGAGTTTGAAGCGGTATTGGAACGCTATGAATCCTTACAGGTTCTGGCGGGCGACGTAGCGATGGCAGATGCCAGGACTGAAATTCTATCTCACGCCCGCCGTCTCATCACCGAGCGTCGTTTCAGTCTGGCAGAGCAGCTGCTGCAACTTTTCCTGGCTGCCGCCTACCGTGATGCGGAAGCGCGAGTTCTGTTGGCGGCGGCGTATCGCGGCCAGGAACTCTTTCACGCAGCAATTGATCAGCTTTATGAAGCCAGGGGGCATGCTTATCGCCTGGCAATGCTACAGCGAATAACCGCGCGTATTCAATCCATTGTGGCGGAACTGGCTCAGTTACTGAAACGCAATAACGATCAAAGCGCGTTACTGGTTTTGTATCAGCACCTCACTCAGCAGGAACCGGACCATGCCCCCTGGTTTATGGGGCTCGCTGCCACGCAGCTGGTACTTGACGACAAAGAGGCTGCTCGTCGTTCATTACTACTGGTATCACAGGACCCTGGTGTAGGATTACAAGCACAGGCGATGCTCTCGGAGCTGAGCCTTGCGTTGGCCGGGGCGCAGGACACAGAGCCACAGGATTCTGCGGCAGAAGTTGTTGGCATACCCTTGCATCGCAGTGGAAATCATTTTATCGTCGACGCGAGGCCGGCTCATGGCCGGAGCATCCGGCTGCTCATCGATACGGGTGCCTCTCTGACGATCTTCACGCCCGATGTACTTGAGCAACGTGGTATCCGTTATCAAAATACCGGCAAGACCGGTGTTTTTAATACCGCAAACGGCCCGGTACGGGCACCTATCTATGAGCTCGAATCCCTTTCGGTAGGTGACTGGCAAGTCAGTCAGCTCGAAATAGGTGTACTGGACCTGGGTGGCAGATCAGCTATCGACGGCTTGCTGGGAATGAACTTCCTTAGCCATTTCCAGTTTTTCATCGATCAGAACGAAGCCTTGCTCCGCCTTTCTGTCAATTAGGGAAATTGCATGATCCGTTACGCATCTTGACTTTCTCCCTGCGGGAATAATTGGGCCGGGGTGTTCGTCTATATTATAAGACGGTCTTCGGGTCGTCCCTCCTCCGATTTCGGCGGCCCCAATTGAGGCCGTCGTTTTTAAAATGTGATTAAACAGGTATTTATATACCTTCGCGATACGTTTCTACCACCTTAAGCATGGCGCCCATCAATTTTTTTGATTTAGTGTCATTCATTTTGCTTTTGGGAGCTGAACCTTGTTCGAAATATTCAGGCCGAAGAATCTGTTTTTCCACGAACGACTGAATAATGCGGCTTAGCTCTGTGGTTGTGAATTTGCGTTTATTCTTGATCAGCTTGTCAGTTACATAAATAAGCGCATCGCCGGTTGCACGATCATAGCGGTTTATCAGGCTTGAGCGGGATGCTATCTTTTTGAATATCATCTGCCTGTCCGCTCCTGTGAGGCGTGCAACGCGGTCTACCAGATTTATGTAAACTGTTTGAAACTGTCTGATCTTTTCTCTTCGCCCGGAAGTCAGTACCAGGTCTTTTTTACCTGCATAGTTGGATTTAATAATGTTGATAAACGTCTCCGGGGAGATGGATGCGGCACCATTGGTTATATAAAGGCCGGGTAATTCTCTCAGTATATCGCGCAGGCAGAATATAGCATCCCGGGTGATGCCGTCCCCCACACTGTGCAGGCCTTTTCCGGATTTGGCATTTTCAAAGTAGCGGCACAGGCTTCTGAATGATCGTATAACAGCGCTGTTTCGGGAATCATTCATCAGGGAGCGGATCTGTTTTTGATCGAACCCCATTTTGTACACTATCAGTTCAACCCGGGTTCGTTCGTAGGTTTGCGAGAATATCTTCAGAGCGGAATCCTGTCTGAAATTCCGGATCGGTTTCCTGCTGCCCGTAGCGAGAAAATCTGCAATCTGTGCGAATGTCTGGACGATATACCTGGCCTTGTTTTTCTGTTCAGTAATAGTCGTTGAATAGCGATCGACATCGTCGTAACGATATTCCGAATGGAAAAGCCCGAATTGCCGGACAGAACCAAAGTCGACGATGCCGCCATCGGTCAGTATATTGTCGCCGTCCCAATCCATCCAGCAGAAGATATACTCCATCTCGAATATGGCTGCAGTCTTGCCGAAACAGGTGGCTACCCGCTCGAGAAAGGTCTGATAGCGATCCGCGTTTTTGGGGATTTTCGGCCAGTCGCCATTGCCTGTCTGGCGGTCGATGTAGTAATCAACGGCGCCTTTCAGGCCTTGATAGTTATTCTGTTTAACGTGGGGGAAGAAATGGGCGGGCCTCAACAGGTTGCGGGATGCACGGACATTAATCGAGCTGTTGTCCCTGTAAGCGATAATCGCGAGAATGCGTTCAGTGGGTATGTTGTTGTGGTGAAATATTTCGCTATTGATTGCAGCGCCTACACCTTCTGTGAGATCAGCGCGCCCGCAACCATAGGAAACAGCCGGGTCACCCGTTTTGATGAAGCGGCCCTCGTACGAGGTAGCCGGGCTCAGTCGCGTGGCCCCGGTTCCACAACTCGATATATCCCAGCTTGTTTTTTTCCCGGCTCGAAGACCCGTGAAGCAGCCGTTCCATATCGAGCGGCCGTCGCCTGAACTCAGGCCTTTTTTATTCGCGTGTTGTAACTGCAAATAGCGTGTTGCCATGTATTCGTTGGCAAGGATGTCTTTTTTGGGAATTCTGGTTTTATGACCAAGGTCATACTCGTTGATGATTTGCAGGCTGAATGTATCCAGTATGACCTGGCAAAGTTTGCTGTTGAGTGTATCCGGATGGCTGGCGGGAATCAGGCCCATTTCTTTGGCCAGGGCGAAGTTGAAAAAGAACACTTCACCGCCGGGTTTTCTGCGGGCGGCATAGTTGACGAAACCGTCAGGTACTGCCTGCCTTAGAGGGTGACTGCCGTTTATTTTCCGGAAGCCCGGATAGGGGGCGTGGCGGGATGCGGCAGCCGTTTTATGTTGTTTCTTTGCGTTGCCCATACCTGATGTATCGGATAATCAGGAGAATTTTTAAAATGTATTGTAACTAGTTGAAATTTTGTACTATTAAAAGGTATTAATTAGCAGGTTTGGATCCCGGCCTGCGCCGGGATGACGGTGGTATGGAGAAAAAATAACTACTACTGCTTACAGTAATAAATCTTCTTCAATACGATGGTAGATGCTGGCGGTGTTAATGAGAGAGTCGGCTGTGAGTGCCGGTACGCCATAAACTTCAGCGCTGACGGCATAGTCCTGTTTGATTTTTTCCAGTAACAGATCGAAGTCTCCATCACCCGATAGCAATACAACGGTATCGACGTCTTTTGCTGTTTCCATAACGTCAATGGTAATACCAACGTCCCAGTCACCTTTGGCGGAGCCGTCACGGCGCTGAATGTAGGGTTTCAGTTTTACCGTGAAGCCGATGTGCTTGAGGGCATCCTGGAACTTGAGTTGTTTGTCATCATTGCGATGAGTGGCATAAGCGGTTGCAGAAACAATCTCTCCTTCAGAACTTATTCGTTGCCAGAGTTTTCGGTAATTGAACTGGCGACCATAGGCCTGGCGAGTGGTGTAGTAGATATTTTGCACATCGACAAAAATGGCGATTCTTTTCACAACGTCGCCTGTCAGCGGGATGCCTTGACTTTCCGTTGTTCCATGTCCTGACTACGCAGATAGTCTTCATAAGTGCCGTGGAAATCGACGATACCTGTGGGTGTCATCTCGATAATGCGTGTCGCCAATGAGGACACGAATTCACGGTCATGGCTGACGAAGATTAACGTGCCTGGATAATTTTCCAGTGCCAGGTTCAGTGATTCAATGGATTCCATATCCAGGTGGTTGGTGGGCTCGTCCATTAACATAATATTTGGACGTTGCAGCATTAATTTGCCAAATAACATGCGGCCTTGCTCGCCACCGGAGATTACGTTGACAGATTTGTCAATATCATCCTGGGAAAACAACAAGCGCCCCAGCGTGCCACGAATAACCTGTTCGTCATCGCCTTTTTTGCCCCATTGACCCATCCAGTCGAGCAGGGGTTTGTCTTCTTCGAAGTCAGTGGCGTGATCCTGTGCATAATAGCCGATCTCTGCATTTTCAGACCACTTCACAGTGCCGGCTGACGGCTCCTGATCACCGATCAGGCATTTTAACAGGGTGGATTTGCCAATACCGTTAGGGCCGATTACGGCAATACGTTCGCCCACTTCCACCGTGAGGCTGAGGTCGGTAAACAGGTCTTCATCAAAGCGTTTGCCCAGACCTTCCAGTTCGAGTGCCAGACGATGCAGTTTTTTGTCCTGATTAAAACGGATATAAGGGTTTTGACGGCTGGAAGGCTTTACTTCTTCCAGCTTGATTTTGTCAATTTGCCTGGCGCGGGAAGTCGCCTGTTTTGATTTTGAGGCGTTTGCGGAGAAACGACTGACGAAGGCCCTGAGTTCAGCAACCTGGGCTATTTTCCTGGCATTGTTGGCTAATAAGCGTTCATTTACCTGTGTTGCAGCGATCATGTATTCATCATAAGAACCGGGGTACACGCGTATTTCCCCATAATCCAGATCAGCCATGTGGGTGCAGACGCTGTTGAGGAAATGACGATCATGGGAAATGATGATCATGGTGCAGTTACGTTCGTTTAACACCCCTTCCAACCAGCGAATGGCATTGATGTCGAGGTTATTGGTGGGTTCGTCCAGCAGCATGATATCCGGTTCAGAGAACAGGACCTGTGCCAGTAACACGCGCAATTTCCAGCCGGGTGCCACTTCGCTCATGGGGCCGAAGTGTTGCTCAATGGGGATACCTACACCCAGCAACAATTCGCCGGCGCGCGCTTCGGCCGTGTAGCCGTCCATCTCGGCAAATTCCGCTTCAAGCTCGGCGGCTCGAATGCCGTCTGCTTCGGTCATCTCCGGGTTGGCGTAAATTGCATCGCGTTTTGATTTGACTGCCCACAGTTCCTCATGTCCCATGACCACGGTGTCAATCACGCTGTATTCCTCGTAGGCAAACTGATCCTGTTTCAATTTGCCTATACGTTCGTGAGGGTCTTTTGAGACGTTGCCGGCGGAGGCTTCCAGGTCTTCCCCCAGGATTTTCATGAAGGTTGATTTGCCACAGCCATTGGCTCCGATCAGGCCATAGCGATTACCATCGCCGAACTTGACAGAGACATTTTCAAAGAGTGGCCTGGCGCCAAATTGCATGGTGATGTTTGCGGTTATTAACAATGGTCTATTCCAGATATAAATGGTCAATTAGTGTGATCAAAGCGGTCAGCCCTGTTTTTTTACTAACGCGCACTATTGCCCGACCGGCTCGGGTTGTTCGAGCGCCGCTTGCCCGATGGACGCCGACTGTTCCGGGGTGATGCCGTATTATTTCCAGCCGGCTTTCTTGCCGCCTGTTGCTGTCTGCCACGTCCCTTGTTAATAGGTTCCGCTTTGATGGAAAGATCGGGTTCAAAATCGTCAATCGTCACCTTGGGGATATCACGTTTTATGAGACGTTCGATATCTTTAAGCAACTTCAGTTCATCGATGCACACCAGTGACATGGCTTCACCTTCATGGCCCGCACGTCCGGTGCGGCCGATGCGGTGAACGTAATCTTCCGCTACGTTGGGTAATTCAAAATTCACCACGTGGGGTAACTGGTCGATATCCAGTCCGCGCGCGGCAATATCGGTTGCAACCAGTACACGCACCTTGCCGGATTTGAAATCCGCCAGCGCCCGGGTGCGCGCCCCCTGACTCTTGTTGCCATGAATCGCAGCAGCCATGATGCCATCGGACATCAACTGTTTGGAAAGACGGTTGGCACCGTGCTTGGTGCGGTTGAATACCAGTACCTGTTTCCAGTTATTGGAACCAATCAGGTAGGAGAGCAGTTCACGTTTACGAATTTTGTCTACCGGATGAACCACCTGTGTGACGCTTTCTGCAGCGATGCTGCGCCGTGCCACTTCAATCAGGGTGGGTGATTTAAGCAGATTATTTGCCAGTTGTTTTATCTCATCAGAGAAAGTGGCCGAGAACAGCAATGTCTGTTTCTGCTTGGGTAACAGTGCGAGCACCTTGCGTATATCGCGAATAAAACCCATGTCGAGCATACGGTCGGCTTCGTCGAGTACCAGGATATCCACCTTTGAAAGGTTAACCGAGTTCTGGCTGACGTGATCCAGTAATCTGCCCGGGGTTGCTACCAGGATGTCTACACCCCTGATGAGTTTCTGTTTTTGCGGGTTGATACTTACGCCACCAAAAACCACGGTGGATTTCAAAGGCAGGTGCCTGCCATAGGTGTCCACACTCTCACTCACCTGGGCGGCCAGTTCCCGGGTTGGGGTAATCACCAGGGCGCGGATTGCGCGACGGCCTTTTCCCGCTTTGTCGGATGACATTAATCTTTGTAATAGCGGCAGAGTAAAACCGGCGGTTTTGCCCGTACCCGTCTGTGCGCCACCCATGAGGTCGCGGCCTTCGAGGACAATGGGGATGGCCTGGCGCTGGATCGGGGTGGGCTCGCTGTAGCCTTTTTCGGATACAGCACGGACTAATTCGGCCCTGAGACCGAGGGATTCAAATGACATACTACGATGTTCTCCAGGGATCGGCCTACCCAATACACATGGTTTGGGACGGTCTAGGCGGAAACTGTGTGTTTTCGAGGTGAATCGGGAAGGATTACCGCTATAAAAACAGGTGCAGACCGAAGTGCACCAAGGCTTAAACGGGCATTGTACCTGAAACTCAGCTTGCAATGCTATGTTTATATGGCGCCAGCATTAATATAAGTGCCTGGGCGTGTTCGGCAGCCTTTCTGCCTAAATCCGTCAGGTAACCGCCATCTTTTTGAGTGACGAGGCCTTTGTCGAACAGGCGCTGTACGGCAGTGATTTTTTCTGTATCTGCGGTTGAATGGACTTTGATGCCCTGGTTGGTGGTATCGAGGCTGTAATAAATCAATATATCGAGTTCGGCCATTTGTTCTTTTGTGTAATGCATGATTTCACCTTTCCACATCATTTTGTTTGTACTAACGTGAACTACCGATCAATATATCATATATAAACCCGTAAGCACCGGGAGGATGCCATGTCTCAGGTCAAGATCATGCTCGACGAAAACGATATACCAAAACAATGGTACAACGTGGTGGCCGACATGCCCAACCCGCCCGCGCCCCCGCTGGGCCCGGACGGCGCGCCCATAGGCCCCGACGCCCTGGCTGCCATCTTTCCCATGGGGTTGATCGAGCAGGAAGTCTCGGCTGAGCGCTGGATCGATATCCCGGAGCCGGTGCGCGAGATTTATCGCCAGTGGCGGCCGAGCCCGTTGTTCCGTGCCCGTCGCCTGGAGCAGATGCTCGGCACCCCGGCAAAGATCTATTACAAGAACGAGGGCGTGAGCCCGGCCGGTTCGCACAAGCCCAATACCGCGGTTGCCCAGGCCTGGTATAACCAGCAGGCCGGTATCAAGCGCCTGAGCACCGAAACCGGCGCCGGGCAGTGGGGCTCGGCCCTGGCCCTGGCCGGACAGATGTTCGGCATCGACGTGCGTGTTTACATGGTCAAGGTCAGTTATGAGCAGAAACCTTTTCGCCGTTCCATGATGCAGGTCTGGAACGCCGAGGTGCTGGCCAGCCCGACAGACCAGACCGAATCGGGGCGCAGGATACTCGCCGCCGATCCCGACTCGCCCGGTTCCCTGGGGATTGCCATCTCCGAGGCGGTGGAAGAGGCCGCTTCACGCAAGGACACCAATTACTCGCTGGGTTCGGTGCTGAATCACGTGCTGCTGCACCAGACCGTGATTGGCCAGGAAGCCAAAAAGCAATTGGAAAAAGTCGGCGACTATCCCGATGTGGTATTTGCGCCCTGCGGTGGTGGTTCCAATTTCGGCGGCATCGCTTTTCCATTCTTTGCCGATAAGGCGGCGGGCAAGGCGGTACGGCTGGTGGCGGTGGAACCGTCGTCCTGCCCCACCCTGACCAAAGGCCGGTACACCTATGATTTTGGCGATACCGCCGGTCTCACACCACTGATGAAGATGTATACCCTGGGACATGACTTCGTACCACCGGGGATTCATGCAGGTGGCCTGCGTTATCATGGTGACTCGGTGCTGGTGTCGCAGCTGTATCATGAAGGGTTGATCGAGGCCATCGCCGTGTCGCAGATCGCCACGTTTGAGGCCGGCGTCATGTTTGCAAAAGCCGAGGGTATTATCCCCGCACCGGAAACCAATCACGCCATCCGTGCCTGCATTGACGAGGCCCTGCGATGCAAGGAGCGTGGTGAAGGCAAGACGCTGTTGTTCAACCTCTCCGGTCACGGCCATTTCGACATGGCATCCTATGATCGCTACCTCAGTGGCGAACTGGAGGACTTCGATTATCCGGAAGAGGCGATAAAGCAGTCCATGCGGAATATCCCGAAGATTGCCGGCGCCTGACGCTGTATCCGGCCCCCTGGTTATGATGAACGAACAAGACAGTCCGCTTTCCTCTCCGATCCCGTCTGAACCCGATCTATCGGGTCTGACGGTTGTGGAGCTTGAGCCGGATGAAAGGGTGCTGGATTACCGGGCGGCCATGTGTATCGCGAACGCCGCGGCGGAAAACCGGATCGGTCAGTATATGTTGTTATCCTGGTATGACCGTGACCGGGATTTTGAATCGCCTCAACATGCCAGTGAGTGCCATCAGGACAGCGCTGTACCCGGGTACGTGGATTACGGCATTCATCACGGTGCAACGCTGCAGGTGGATATAGAACACGGCCGCTTTGTGTTCTTCTACCTGCCCGTGGATTTGGCCTGAATCACTTCTTGTTCGGGCCAGTGTCGGTTTTTCCGGTAGCTACCTGATCCAGTAACGCAAGGTCTGCGTAAAGGTGCCGTCGTTATTATTGACGGATGTCATCTCTCCGGTGATGCCGGCATAGGTACCCGTGCCGCCGACAATGCTGAGTGCCGAAGCACCCTGGTCAAACTCACGCCCGGCCACCTGGATACTCCCGTTTGTGAGGCTGAGTGTCCATTGGCACTGAAAGCTGTGCCCCACCCGCAAGCGTATACAGCTGCCGCTGTTATTGCCGATTTTATGTTGCTGTTCGTCCAGCAGGGGTTGATCGAACACCAGGATATCACCCACCGAGTCACCGGGCTCGCCGGTATCGATGAATTGGGCCTTGTCGATGCGGGCGTCTGCAATGGTGATGAGTGTCTGCGGTTTTTCCGGTGCGCAGGCGGGTACTGACAGCACGCATACGGTTAACAGCGAGTATTTCATAACAGCAGGAAATTTGCTCATCTGAAAGGTCTGCCGGTGTTGTTCGATGTCATTAATGAC